>NC_013960.1:2572693-2874040 GCF_000024725.1 Nitrosococcus halophilus Nc 4
GGGATAATGTCTTCTTTGGGAGAAGGAGGGATAGCGAGATCCGTGGCTATTTTCCAGGTTTGTCCCTTCTCCGGATGGCGTTCCGCCAGTTTTTGGCAGAGAGCGCTAAAAAGCTTGGCAACGCCTGGATTGCCGAATTCGCTGGCCACAGTGGGATAGACGGGCACCTGCTCATCGGGAAAGGAGAACGCCAGGTGGTTGCGGCGCCACTGTTTGCGAATATCCCGCAGGGCATCCTGGCCCCCCTGTTTGTCGAATTTGTTCAACACCACCAGGTCGGCGCAATCCAGCATTTCGATCTTCTCCAGCTGGGTAGGCGCGCCGTAGTCGCTGGTCATTACGTAAACTGATAAGTCCACCACATCCACAATTTCTGAATCCGCCTGACCGGCGCCTGCTGTTTCTATTAGAATGAGGTCAAAACCGACAGATTTGAGGAACGGGACCATCTCGGTCAGGGAAGCGGAGGTGACCCCCTGACGGCTGTGGGTCGCCAAGGAGCGCAGGTAGATCCGGGGATTGGCCAGGCTGTTCAGACGAATTCGATCCCCCAGCAGAGCGCCCCCGGTACGGTGCCGGGTGGGGTCCAAGGCTAGCACCGCCAGGTGCAGGTCTGGAAAACTGATCAGAAAATAGTAAAGTAATTCATCCAGGAGGCTGCTTTTGCCAGCGCCGCCAGTGCCGGTAAGGCCAATGACTGGTATATGCGCTTGCGCTTTTCCTGTGGCCATGGATTGGCCGGCTTCGATGAGGGAGAGGGCCTGACCAATAGCCGCCGGGTCTTGAAAGGTGATTTTTTCTGGAAATACGCGTGGGCGGCGGGCTTGGTGGGTGCGATTCATAATGTCTTGGATAATGCCCTCCAATCCTTGGAGGGTCCCCTCCTGGGGCAGGTAAATTTTTTCCACCCCATAGGTTTCCAATTCCCTGGCTTCCTCTGAAGTGATGGTGCCGCCACCTCCTCCAAAGACGAGCAGGTCTTCCCGTCCTTGGGTTCGCAAACGGTCCACCAAATAGCGGAAGAACTCCAGGTGTCCACCCTGATAGGAGCTAATGGCGATGCCATCCGCATCTTCTTGTAAGGCGGCCCGGACAATTTCTTCAACGCCTCGATTATGTCCTAAATGAACAACCTCAGCGCCCTGATCTTGCAGCATCCGCCGGATGATGTTGATGGCCGCGTCATGACCGTCAAATAGGGAGGTGGCGGTTATAAAGCGCAAGGGGGACTGCGCTGCCATGGGGAGAATATGGGGAGGAGGATGGGTAACCGTTGCCATAGCCGACCTCTCCTGAAAGGGCCGTTACTGAACTTTTAAACTATTCTTAACTTTAGTTGATGGCGGAGATTTAAAGTTCAGATCCAAGGTAGAAGGGTGAGTTCTTTTGTTCTAAAAATAATTTTATGAATCAATCAATTAGTTCAGGATATGGGCGTGGGAACCAGTCCCTTTGGGATGCTGTCATAGGAATTAAGGGGTGGGCTATTAGAAGGGCGAGGCACCGGATGGAAGTAAGCAAACAGCAGCGACATTGCCATGAACCCAAATGATATTGTGATTGTTGCGGCCAGGCGAACGCCAGTGGGCGGTTTTCTCGGCCAACTTTCCCCCCTATCGGCGCCGGCATTAGGCACGGCAGTGTTAGAGGCGGTCCTGGCTGACAGCGGGGTGGAAGCTGCCCACATTAGCGAAGTGTTGATGGGCTGTGTGCTCCCGGCGGGCATCGGCCAGGCGCCGGCGCGGCAAGCGGCCCTCGGAGCGGGAATTCCCCCTGCGGTGGGGTGCACCACCATTAATAAGGTCTGCGGCTCGGGCATGAAGACCATCATGCTGGGACATGACCTCTGCTTGGCAGGCTCGGCTGAGTTGGTGTTAGCCGGCGGGATGGAGTCCATGAGTAATGCCCCTTACCTGCTGCCTAAAGCACGTCAGGGGTATCGTTTCGGACATCAGCAGGTGCTTGACCATATGTTCCTAGATGGTCTGGAAAATGCCCAGGATGGCCAGCGCATGGGCTATTTTGCTGAACTCTGCGTGGATCGTTATGGTTTTACCCGAGAGCAGCAGGATGCCTATGCGGCGGAGTCGGTCCGGCGCGCCGTGGCCGCCTTGGATAATGGCGCCTTGGCGACTGAAATCCTACCGCTGAGGGTCCCTGGGCGGGGGGAAGCGCAACGGGTGCATGAAGATGAACAACCCCGTCGGAGCGACATTTCCAAGATCCCGACTATGAAGCCTGCTTTTCGGGAAGGAGGAACGGTCACCGCGGCCAATGCCTCTTCCATTTCCGATGGGGCTGCCGCCGTGCTACTGATGAAACGGGCTACCGCCATTACCCTGGGGCTTACCCCCTTGGCGCGGATTGTGGCCCACGCGAGCCATGCCCAAGCGCCGGAGGAGTTTACGACGGCCCCGATTGGGGCGATCAAAAAGCTCCAGGATAAACTCGGATGGTCGGAGGCGGATCTCTATGAAATCAATGAGGCCTTTGCTGTGGTGACTTTGGCCGCCATGGAGGAGTTGGGTCTGGACCATGCTAAGGTGAATGTGAATGGCGGTGCCTGTGCGGTAGGCCACCCCATTGGTGCTAGCGGAGCACGGTTGGTGGTGACCCTACTCCATGCCCTGCGTCAGCAGGGCCTCCAGCGGGGGATTGCCGCTCTCTGTATCGGCGGGGGGGAAGCTACGGCCATGGCCCTAGAAGCTGAATGAGCAGGATTATTTTGTCGGGAACGTATGGATAGAGCCCATTAAATGGCCATTATCGAGACCAAGATCGATCCATCCTCACCGGAGTTTGCCAAAAACGATACCCATCTGCGGTCTTTGGTAAAGGATCTCAAGGCCCATCTGGAACGGGTGGCAGAGGGGGGGTCAGGTGCCGCCCGGGAAAGGCATTTAAAGCGGGGTAAGTTGCTCCCGCGGGAGCGGATCGGGGTGCTTCTGGACCGGGGCAGTCTCTTTCTTGAATTATCCGCCCTGGCCGCCTATGGGATGTATGAAACAGAGCTCCCTGGCGCCGGTCTCATTACCGGCATTGGTCAGATCCAGGGCCGGGAAGTGATGGTTATCGCCAACGATGCCACGGTCAAAGGGGGGACCTATTATCCCATAACGGTGAAAAAGCATCTGCGGGCCCAGGAAATCGCTGCTGAGAACCATTTGCCCTGCCTCTACCTGGTGGATTCGGGGGGCGCTTACCTTCCCATGCAGGATCAGGTGTTCCCGGACCGGGATCATTTTGGCCGAATCTTTTATAACCAGGCTCGGATGTCCGCCCAAGGCATTCCCCAGATTGCCGTGGTGATGGGGTCTTGCACCGCCGGTGGCGCCTATGTGCCGGCCATGGCCGATGAGACCATTATTGTCAAAAACCAGGGCACCATTTTCCTCGGTGGTCCGCCGTTGGTCCGGGCCGCCACGGGCGATCAAGTGGATGCGGAAGCATTGGGGGGCGGAGATGTCCACTGTCGAACTTCGGGGGTGGGGGATCATTTGGTGGCCAATGACTCCGAAGCCATGGCCAAAGTACGGAGTATGATCGCCCAGCTTTATCGGGAGCAAACCCGCTCTTTTTACCCAGGCGCGGTGGTGGAACCCCGCTACCCACCGGAGGAGATCTATGGCCTCATTCCTCGGGATCCCCGTTATCAATATCATGTCCATGAAGTGATTGCTCGCCTAGTGGATGGTTCTGATTTCCACGAGTTCAAAGCCCTCTATGGCAAGTCTCTGGTTTGCGGGTTTGCCCGGATTCGGGGTTACCAGGTGGGGATCTTGGCCAATAATGGAATTTTGTTTTCCCAGTCCGCCCTCAAGGGAACCCATTTTATCCAGCTTTGTACCCAACGGCACATTCCCCTGGTTTTTCTGCAAAACATCGCCGGGTTTATGGTGGGTAAGCAATACGAGCATGGGGGCATTGCTAAGGATGGGGCCAAAATGGTGCACGCGGTCGCCTGTGCTAAGGTGCCCAAATTTACGGTGATCATGGGCGGCTCTTTCGGTGCCGGCAATTATGCCATGTGTGGTCGGGCTTATGGGCCTCGCTTGCTCTGGATGTGGCCCAATGCCCGGATTTCGGTCATGGGAGGAGATACGGCGGCAGAGGTGCTGGGGATCATTAAGGCCGAGAGTATTCAGGCCCGGGAAGAGTCCTGGAGCGAGGCTCAACAAAAAGCCTTTAAAGCGGACATCCGGGAACAGTACGAGACTCAGGGCCATCCCTATTTTGCGACTGCCCGGCTTTGGGATGATGGGGTTATCGATCCGGTTGAGACGCGAACGGTGTTGGGGCTAGCGCTCCAAGCGGCTTCCAACGCGCCCATGGAAGAAACCCATTATGGGGTGTTCCGCATGTAGGATAGGATGATGAAACAAGAATTGCTTCAAGTAGAAACCGATGAGCGTGGTGTATGCACGCTCACCTTTAATGCTCCCGCTCGGCATAATGCCCTGGACGGAGAAATGGTTAATCTTTTACTCCAGCGGCTCCAAGCCATAGCTAAAGATGAGACTATTCGGGTGTTGGTGTTGACCGGCCAGGGGGAGACTTTCTCCAGTGGGGCCGATCTTCATTGGATGCGGTCCATGGGCTTGGAGGAGGAAGAAACCAATCGCCAGGAGGCACGGCAGCTGGCCGCTTTGATGCAAGCCCTGAACCGTCTGCCCCAACCCACTATTGCTCGTATTAATGGCCCTGCTTACGGGGGAGCCATCGGGTTAATAGTCTGTTGCGACATTGCCATCGCCACCGTTAGCGCCGAATTTGCTTTCAAGGAGGTTCAGCTTGGCTTGGCCCCGGCGATCATTGCTCCCTATGTGGTTGCAGCCATCGGCCCTCGTCAGGCGCGGCGTTTTCTTTTGAACGGTGAAACCATCTACGGCATGCTTGCCTTCCAGTTGGGCTTAGTGCATCAGGTGGAGGACAGGGAGGAGTTGGATGGTGCGGTGGAAGCCCAGATAGGCCGACTCCTTAAGGCGGGACCGTTGGCTCTAGCCGAATGCAAACGATTGCTGTCCCGCCTCGAGCCGGGGGGAGAAAGCTTGCGGGAATATACCGCGGAGTTGCTTGCCCGCCTGCGGAGTTCGCCGGAGGGGCAGGAAGGCATGGCCGCTTTTTTAGAAAAACGCCCGCCCCGCTGGCAACGTTAGCCGCGCCCATTGCGCTACAAAGACACAAAGGGTTGTGTTTTAAATGGGGAGAATTGAGCAAATTAATGGAGGCTAAGCTCATCCGTTTCCGGCAATGACCTTGCCGGAAACGGTCTCAAGGCCTTATTGATGGGCGCCCTCCCTGGCGCGCTTCCTGCGGAGGTCCCGATTCGCTCCCGGCGAATCGGTCCGGCCTACGAGGAGGCGCCAATAAACACTGTAGGCCGGATTAAGCGTCGCGTATCCGGCAAGACAATACTAATGGGTGAAAAATTACCTCAGCAAGTCAAGATAGTGGAGGTGGGTCCCCGTGACGGCCTGCAAAACGAACCAGGCAGGGTGGGGACGGCTACCAAGATTGAGTTTATTCATCAATTATCCGGGACGGGATTGCCTGTCATCGAGACGACCAGTTTTGTTAGCCCCCGTTGGGTGCCTCAACTGGCGGATGCTGAGGCAGTCTATACCGGCATTCAACGCCAGCCTGGGGTGCGCTATCCAGCGCTGGTACCCAATCGAGCCGGATTGGAACGGGCACTTGCTGCGGGAGTGACGGATATTGCCGTGTTCACTGGGGTGACGGATACCTTTTGCCAAAAGAACATCCATTGTTCCGTGGCCGAATCCCTGGATCGCTATCAGCCGGTGATTACCGCGGCTCGGGAAAGACAGTTGGGGGTGCGAGCCTATCTCTCCTGTGTCCTGGGTTGTCCCTATGAGGGTCCGGTGCCGGCCCGCCAGGTGGCCCGCCTGGCCCGGCGGTTGGCCGAACTGGGAGTAGATGAGATCAGCCTTGGCGATACCATTGGGGTGGGCACTCCCTTGCAGGCCCAACGGATGCTGGCGACTGTGGCGGAACAGGTTCCCTTGGGGCAGTTAGCGGTGCATTTCCATGACACCTATGGCCAGGCGCTGGCCAATATTTTTGCCTGCCTAGAGCTGGGAGTCTCTGTCATCGACAGCGCCGTAGCGGGCTTAGGTGGGTGTCCTTATGCCAAAGGGGCTACAGGCAATGTGGCCACGGAGGAGGTGGTCTATATGTTGCACGGGATGGGCATTGAAACGGGAGTTGATCTTGAAAAACTCATCAGCGTGGGCCGCCATATTTGCCAAGCGCTGGGACGTGAGAATCAAAGCCGAGTGGGGCGCGCGGGGCTGGGCCACTTGAAACAGGTGATTTGAAACAACCTAGACCCGTGATTCGATAACGTTAGAGCTGGGGATTTCAAGTTTACCCAATAGCGCGTAAAGCATCGCCCAATCGGGCGGTGATATAAGCGCAAGCCGCGAAGCGGATTTACAGAATGTGCTGAGATTTGTAAAATACAAATATGACGAAGAGGGCGTACCAGGAACGATTCTATCCCACAGCTGAACAAGCCGAACTGCTGGCTCGTTCGTTCGGCTGTGCGCGTTTTGTTTGGAACAACACGCTCAAGCATCGTACCGATGCGTTCTATCAGAACGGCGAAGTCATTCCCCATTGGGCGCTGGAAAAAAGGCTTGTCCAACTCAAGCAGGACTTTTCTTGGCTGAATGAGGTTTCCAGCGTTATTTTCCAGCAGTTGCTGCGCGATCAGCAGCAGGCTTTCAAGCCCTTCTGGGAGAAGCGAGCGGGGTATCCGCGTTTCAAATCCAAGCCTTGGGGCCAGTCAATCCGACTGACCAAAGCCGCGTTCCGGTTCAAGGACGGCCAACTGTTCATTGCCAAGTCGAGCGAACCGCTGAATATCCACTGGAGCTTCAAGGACGGTCTGCCGTCGGAGCCCTCCGCTATCACGATTTCTAAGGACGCAGCGGGGCGCTATTTTGTGTCCATGCTGTGTGAATTCGAGTCCGAACCGATGCCGGTGGTCAACAAGACGGTCGGCATCGATCTGGGTCTGAAAGACTTGTTCGTCACTAGCGACGGATTCAAATCCGGCAATCCCAAGTACACCGAGCAGTACGAAGCGAAGCTGGCCTATCTGCAGCGTAAGCTGGCGAAGAAGCAGAAAGGTTCCCGTAACCGCAACAAACTGCGGCTGAAGGTGGCCCGTGTGCACACCAAAATAGCTGACTGCCGTAGGGACGCCACCCACAAGGCGACCCGCACACTGATCAACGAAAACCAAGTCGTGTGCGTTGAATCTCTGGCGGTGAAGAACATGATCAAACACCCCCGGCTTGCCAAGCCCATAGCCGATGCCCATTGGGGTGAGTTTGTCCGTCAACTGAAGTACAAGGCGCAGTGGGTAGGGCGAACCGTAGTCGAGATCGACCGCGGGTTTCCCAGTTCCAAGCGTTGTCCCACCCCAGGGTGCGGACATATCAACGAAACGCTGCCGCTGGAGGTGCGTGAATGGCGCTGTCCCTCGTGCGGGAGTGTCCATGACCGCGACATCGCAGCGGCGATCAATATCAAAACCGCCGGGCTGGCGGGGTTAGCCTCTGGAGCCACTGGAACGGGGGCGACAACAGGCGTTGTCGCCTAGGGAAGGCGTGTTGAACGAGGAAAGTTCTTGGAGTGATCCAACAACCCTCGCCCGACAGGGCCGGGAGAAGTCAGACTTGCACCCCAAATTCATACTCGATATAGATAACGTACTCTACCTCGCGGTGATAGAGGAGATGCTTCAGAATAAGTGGTTTGCCGGACTCAACAAGCTTGCCGCCTAGATCCTTAACCAGATCCCTGAAAAAGGGCGCGGCTGGGTTGCCGCGCCTGTTAAACTACATGTGAAATTGGCGGGCGTGGTGGAAATATAGCGTTTCCCGAATACCAGGTGAGGATTTTCCTATGCAAAAGCAGTTTAAAATTGTAATTGAAAAGCACACTGAAGGTTATGTTGCTTATCCACTTGGACTAAAAGGGGTTATTGTTGGTCAAGGTGATACCTATGAAGAAGCGCTTACCGATGTCAAATCTGCCATATGCTTCCATATAGAAACCTTTGGCCGAGATGCCTTTCAAAATGATGATTCTATTTTGGAAGCTTTTGTTGCAGAGACAAAAGTGGCTATATAATGCCGAAATTTCCCGCTGATGCTCCCAAGGCGAGAGTCATAAAAGTATTTGAACGCTTGGGGCTCGAATTGGTACGAGAGCGTGAGTATATTGCTATGATACGGCAAAATATTGATGGAACTAAAACGCCTCTTACAATACCCAACCATCTTCGCATTAAAGGTTCAACATTAAGAACAATATGTACGTAAGCTGGCATTCCGAGAGATGAATTCCTAAAGGTTTATGAGCAAACATGAAATAGGAATCACAGTCAGATTAAGGTATCTTTAAAAACTAGCACTATCCTACCCATCATAAATAAGCTAATGGTGTTTTCATGAGCACTGAGATCAATTCAATATTGCCGTCCCTTAATAAATCCAACAAACAAGGAGATTAACAATGAAGCAAATATTCTCGGGTCTACTGCTGGTTGCTGCATCGGGACTTGCATTTGCAGACACTGGTCCAGGCTGCGGCGCGGGTTCTGTGCTCTTTAAAGGTCAAGACGGGCTTGCTCCTCATGTTCTGGCGGCAACCACCAATGCCAGCTTCGGCAACCAAACGTTTGGGATGACTACGGGTACTTTGGGCTGTGATACCAGTGATAACATCGACGTGATGGCCGCCAATTTTTTCGATCAAAATCTGGAACAATTGGCGGCCGATATGAGCCGTGGTGAAGGCGAGCACCTCAACGCCCTGATGGCGCTTATGAAGGTTCAGGATGTTGATAAGAACCATTTCAAGATGACAGTGAAAAAACAGTTTAGCACTATTTTCCCAAATCGGAATGTGACTTCTAATGAAGCACTCTCCAAACTCGAAGAAGTCATGAAAGGGGATGCGGCCCTGGCTAAGTATCTGGGTTAAATTTTTGTCCAAATCCCATGAAGCCGGCGAGTCCGGCTTCATGTTTTTAAGTCTTCGGAGCTATAGCGATTCCCATTTAGAGGGCACCCCGTTGGGTTTGGGGTAGGCACGACCCAAGCCCTTTAGGTCTCATTATAAGCGGGAAATGCTATAGAATTTCGTGACTGCAACCTCAGCCCTCTTAATCGCCCGATCTTTCCCATTCTCATGCTTCGCTATTTTGGCCTGCTTTGTCTTCTCAATAGTATTTGCAGCTGGGCTCAGGCGGAGATTCCAACGCTAACGGAACTTTTGTCGGCGGCACAGCAGCAACACCTCTCGGAACGTCCGCAATGGTGGGCCTTGCTTCACTATCGACCCACCGTGTTGGGGTGGAGCCATAAAAGCCAGGCGGACGATCCCAGTTTTTTTCTCGCTCAGGAGGGGAAAACCAATCCTGATGCAGAACTTGCCGCAACCCTTATCGCCCTGCGGGAGGGTGATGGCCAGGCCACTCACCCCCAATGCCGTTTTCCTGCTCGCTTCTATTGGCTGCAACAGCAGGGAAGACCCTTTTCCGATATTCCCCCAGTGTCTTGTCCAGAGTTCGAGGCTTGGCTCCATGACCTGAATACGGCAACGGTCACGTTGGTATTTGCCTCCTCTTATCTCAATAGTCCATCGTCTATGTTTGGCCATACCTTTTTGAGGCTAGATCCTTCCCATCTAAATCAGGACAATCTGATTCTGGCCAGCACGGTTAGCTATGCTGCGGATGCAGGAGTTCATGATAGCGAAATCATGTTCGCTTACCGCGGCATTTTCGGTGGCTATCCGGGAATAACCACGGTAGAACCTTACTTCGACAAGATTCGCCTCTACAGCAAACTGGAGAACCGTGACCTTTGGGAATACCAATTGAACCTGAGCCCCGATGAAGTCACTCAGTTACTTCGCCATGCCTGGGAGATAAAAGATAAGCGTTTTGATTATTTTTTCTTTGATGAAAATTGCGCCTACCGCATCTTAGCGTTGATTGATGTGGCCCGTCCGGGCACTGAACTGATCTCTCAGGTGAGTTTCCTGCGAGCTATTCCCGCCGATACGGTTCGCCTCGTGGTTGCTAACCAGCTAGTCGACTCCGTCTATTTCCGCCCCTCTCAGGCAACTGAGTTGCGCCACCATTTAAGGCAACTCAGCCCTTCCGAGCGCAATTTGGCTTTTTCCATTCATGAAAATCATCAGCTACCTGATGGGGAAGCCATTGAGGCCTTAACCCCCGATCGGCATGCTGCCGTATTGGAAACGGCTTACGAGCTGGTTCGTTACCGTACCCAGAGCGATAAACTCCCTCGAGAAGTCGCCGCTGATATCTCCTATGAGCTGCTGCGAGCGCGTAGCAAGATACCGGAATCCTCTGGTTTACTGGCTCCGCCCATGCCCGCGGTGCGGGATGATCAGGGCCATGACACCGCTCGCATAACCGCTATTGCGGGCCGCTATGGCCAGCGCGATTATCTTCATTTGGCGTTTCGACCCGCCTATCATGATTTTTCCGACCCGGCGCCCGGTTACCGTCCCGGTTCCCAGCTCCAATTCCTAAATACCGAGCTGCGTTATTATTTAAAGAATGGGGAATTGGAGCTTGAACAATTGAACATTGTGGACATTATTTCCCTGTCTCCACGGGATCGCTTTTTCCATCCCATCTCCTGGCAAGCGGGCTTTGGCGCAGATCGTCAGCTCACCCGCGACGGCTCGCGGCCACTGGCCGCCTACGTCAAAGGGGGCGCCGGGGTGAGCTATGGTATGGCCCATGGACTGGCCTATGCCTTGGCAACGGGCACCGGCCGCGTGGGTAGTCAGCTCGCGGAAGGCTATCAAGCCTCACCGGGTATCACTCTGGGTTGGAATTTACAGCAACACTGGGGAAGTATTCATGCTGAGGCACAGAGCCAATTTTACCCCGGTCAGGACGAAGAACCCTATTATCGGGGCAGCGTCAGTTTGGACCTATATCGGCCACCCGGCTGGAGCTTAACTTTCAATATAGCGCGGGAGAAGAGCGGGGATTTCTACGCCACCACGATCCAAGGCGGTGTTCGTGTTTACTTCTAATCGGACTGGGTTGCCCACACTAACCGCCTGGCAATTACTCGGGTGGCTAGGCTTCGTTATTCTCTTTGCCAACTTGGGCGGATGCGGCCATTTATTCTTCTTGCCGAGTAAAGAAGAAGTGCTCACTCCCGATCAAATTGGCCTGACCTATGAGGATATCACTCTTTCCACCCCGGATGGCCATTCCCTCCATGGCTGGCTGGTTCATGCCCAGGGCGAACTACGGGGATCGGTTTATTTCTTACATGGCAATGCGGAAAATATTAGCACCCACATCGCCAGCGTCATGTGGCTTCCCGCCTACGGTTACCAGGTTTTTTTGCTGGACTATCGTGGTTATGGGCGGTCCACTGGCTCCCCCGGTATTGCGGAGGCCTTGGAAGATATTGAAATTGGCTATCGTTGGCTGTTGGCGCGCCCCGAAAGCCGGGAAAAACCGGTCTTCTTACTGGGGCAAAGTTTGGGGGCTGCCCTTACGGTAGTGTTCAGCGCCCAAGTACCGAATTTGCACGAACGGGTCGAAGGCGTCATTTTGGATGCAACCTTTACCCGTTATCAGGGTATCGCGCGGGAGAAGCTCAGCAAGTTCTGGCTGACCTGGCTATTCCAGTACCCTCTCTCTTGGGTGCTTCCAGGGTCCTATGATCCCATCGATCACATCGCCAAGATTTCACCTACACCACTGCTTATCATTCACAGTAAGCAGGATGAGATTATTCCCTACCATCATGGCAAAGAACTCTTTGCTGCCGCCCGCTCTCCTAAACTCTTTTTGCCCACCCATACCCGCCATATTGGTACTTTCAACATCAGCGAGCATCGGGATGATTTACTTCATTTTATGGGCGAGCCTCATGCTTCGGCAGAGGCTACAGAGATTCTGCGCCATTAGGGAGAGAAGCACTCAAATGGGCTATCTGCTGCTGAGTCCATGGTCTATATATTGATTAAAGGGGAATATTGAAAGCGGGGCCGATTTTAATAGATTGCGGGTCTATGAAATTGTTGGAGACGCTCTTTAATTCCATTATTTCGATGCGCCCATCGCTACGCTCTGTACCCCCTACGCTATATCAAATCTAAGCCCGGTTAGTTGCTAGAGAATACCCATGCAGGAACCCCTATGGAGACCGTCGAGCAGCCAGGTGGAGCAGGCCCAGATGACTCGGTTTCTGCGCACGGTCCAGGATCAATTCGGGGCTAAGGTTTCGGATTATCCCTCCCTCTATGCTTGGTCGATCCAGCACCCTGAGAATTTTTGGACGGCGGTGTGGGATTTCTGTGAAGTAAAGGCTTCCCAACCCTGGGAGGCCGTCCTAGAAAATGGCGATAAGATGCCGGGGGCGCGCTGGTTTGTGGGCAGCCGATTGAATTTTGCCGAGAATCTGCTGCGCTACCGGGATGAAAGACCGGCCCTGGTGTTTCGCGGCGAAGATGGCCATCGATATTCCCTCGGTTACGGGGAACTTTATCTCCAAGTAGCGCGCTTAGCCGAAGTCCTGAAAAGGGCTGGCGTGGGCGTCGGCGATCGGGTGGCAGGGTGGATGCCCAATAGGCCGGAGACCATCATTGCCATGTTGGCCACCACTAGTCTGGGCGCCGTTTGGTCTTCTTGTTCTCCGGACTTTGGCATTCATGGGGTGCTGGATCGTTTTGGGCAAATCGAGCCTAAAGTGCTATTTGCCGCCGATGGTTATGATTACAAAGGCAAGGCTATTGATTCCCTGGCCCGCCTGGCCAAAATCATAGAGTCCCTGCCTAGCCTCCAGCAGGTGATTGTGGTGCCTTATCTCCACTTCTCGCCGAATCTGGCCTCGATCCCCAAGGCGCAAGGTTATGAGGCAGTGATGGGAGAAGTGGGAAATCCTCAGCTTACCTTTGCCCAGCTCCCTTTCGATCATCCGGTTTATATTTTGTACTCTTCGGGCACCACTGGGGTTCCCAAGTGTATTGTTCATGGAGCCGGTGGGACCCTGATCCAACACCTCAAGGAACTGGTGCTCCACACGGATCTGCAACGGGAAGATCGGATCTTTTACTACACCACTTGCGGTTGGATGATGTGGAACTGGTTGGTGAGCGCCCTGGCCACGGGGGCCACGGTGGTGCTCTATGATGGGGCGCCCTTTTATCCCCGACCGGAGAGTTTGTGGGATATGGCCGCCGAGGAAGAGATCACTGTATTTGGCACCAGCGCCAAGTATCTCTCGGGATTGGAAAAGGCCGAGGTCCAGCCGGTACGCACCCATAACCTTGCTAAGCTTCGAGCCCTTCTTTCCACCGGCTCTCCCTTAGCCCCCGAGTCCTTTGACTATGTGTACCGGGACATCAAAGGGGATGTGCAATTATCTTCCATTTCCGGGGGCACCGACATTGTGTCCTGCTTCGCCCTAGGCAATCCCATCCTTCCCGTTTATCGGGGCGAATTGCAATGCCGCGGCTTGGGGATGAAGGTGGAAATCTTTGACGAGGAAGGCCGTTCCGTCGAGGGGCAAAAGGGGGAGCTGGTGTGTACCGCTCCCTTTCCCTCCATGCCGGTTTTTTTCTGGAATGATCCGGAGGGTCAAAAGTACCGGGCGGCCTATTTTGAACGATTCCCTGGAGTCTGGACCCATGGGGATTATGCCGAGCTTACGGCCCATGGCGGCTTGATGATTTATGGCCGCTCCGATACGGTGCTTAATCCAGGCGGGGTACGGATTGGCACTGCCGAGATTTATCGCCAGGCAGAAAAGCTACCTGAGATTCTCGAGAGTCTGGCCATTGGGCAATCTTGGCAGGGGGATGTACGGATTATATTATTCGTTACCCTCCGGGAAGGCCGGATGTTGGATGAGGCCCTCATTGCTCGCATTAAACAGATCATTCGCGACCACACCTCACCCCGTCATGTACCGGCCAAGGTGCTTCAAGTCCCGGATATGCCCCGAACCATTAGTGGCAAACTGGTAGAGTTGGCGGTCAGCCAGGTGATCCATGGCCGCCCCGTGAAAAATCTAGACGCCTTGGCCAACCCAGAAACCTTGGACTATTTCCGGGATCGACCGGAACTCCAGGGAGATTAAATCAAAGGAGGAACGCTGATGGAATCCTTTCGGGGTTTTCGAATTGACCAGGAAAAGGGCGCCATTCATGCCCGGCTGGAAACCTTGCGCTTAGAAGATTTAGCTCCCGGTTCGGTGGTGATCCGGTCCCATTATTCCAGCGCTAATTATAAGGATGCCTTGGCGGCCACCGGCAAGGGCAAGATTCTGCGGCGTTTCCCTCTGGTGGGTGGCATTGATGTCTCGGGAGTCGTGGAATCCTCGGAAGATCCCCGCTTTCATCCGGGGGATAAGGTGCTGGTTACCGGCTATGGTTTGGGCAGTGATCATGACGGCGGCTATGCCGACTATGTTCGGGTGCCGGCGGACTGGGTGGTGCCCGTGCCGGAAGGCTTAAGTCTGTATGACGCCATGGCTCTAGGGACCGCTGGCTTTACCGCCGCCCTTGCTATCCAGCGAATGGAGGACAACGGGCAAAAACCGGATCAGGGGCCTATCCTGGTCACGGGGGCGACTGGCGGAGTGGGGAATTTGGCCATCGACATGTTGGCCGGGTTGGGCTACACGGTGGTCGCCCTGACCGGTAAGCGGGAGGCGGCTGAAGATTTAAAAACCTTGGGGGCCTCCCAGATTCTATTTCGGCAAACCCTGGAAATGGGCCAACATCCCTTGGAAAAAGGGCAGTGGGGTGGGGCTATTGATACCGTCGGGGGGGGGATACTGGGCTGGCTCACCCGGACTGTATTGCCCTGGGGCAGTATTGCCAGTATTGGCCTAGCGGGAGGAAGCGAACTCCATACCACCGTCATGCCCTTTATTCTGCGGGGAGTCAGCCTGTTGGGCATTTCCTCTGTAGACTGTCCCATGCTCCTGCGCCAACATATTTGGCAGCGATTAGCCGCCGATTTACGGCCTAGGCATCTCAATCAGATCGTCACCGGCACGGTTTCCCTGGAGGAGTTATTGCCCGTTTTTGAGGCAATGTTGGCGGGAACCCATCGGGGAAGGACAGTGGTGAGTATTAGGGGTGATGAGGTTTAGGGCTGCTCGTTATTTGAAAAAACTGTCTCAAGACCAGCAAGTCAAAATAAAACATGTACTGAACCAAATGAAGAACGATCCCCTTGGATTATCAGGTATTAAGAGTATGGTCGGTGATTGGGCAGGTTATCGTAGAGTACGAGTGGGCAATGTTCGCATTTAAGTTTAAGGGGTCAGATCTTGTTATATGCATAGGAAAATTGTCTAACACTGTGCTGTATTAAAACCGTTTATCGTTTTTTCCAATTTACCGAGAGTTTTTGCTCAAAGAAAAGGTGACCGTAACAGATAGCCTATAAAAATGAATATCCTATCTATTGTCATGGGATATTTATAAATCGCTCAAAATAGCAAAGGAGCTAAAAAAGGAACACCTTGAACAGCATCATCCCGCCAAAGAAGTGATGCGGAAACTACCTTCCCGGAATGAATTGTCTTAAACAGCTCCTAAGCGTATAAAATAATAGATAAGAGGTTGGTCTACACTGAGTAGTCAACAGCCCGTTATTGCTGTGCAGTAACCTGAAAATTGGTCTTTTCCGTGGTCATAAGGGCTTGAGGGTAGGAGGGGATATTAATGAAAAAAGATCGATCCAGTAATAGGTTAGATGAGGTCGTTGCTGAATCTCAGCGTAATCGTGCAAAGCGTGAGCAGGGTTACAGAGAGAAGGCACTTCGGATGTACCCCTGGATTTGCGGTCGGTGCAGGCGGGAATTCACCCGTGCCACTGTACATGAGCTTACGGTTCACCATAGAGACCATAATCACGACAACAATCCCTCTGATGGGAGTAACTGGGAACTGCTTTGCCTATACTGCCACGACAACGAGCATGCGCGGTTTCTGGACGGGGAGAGCACTATGGACTCAGCTTCAACCGGTGGGGGAAGCCCGCCTGCCGCTTACAAGCCATTCGCGGAGCTTGGGGAATTACTGAAAAGAAAGGAGTAAAATAACCCTCTTTTCCTTCCTCCGGGAGGAAAGGGAGGGAAAGAGCGTTCATTTCGGGGAGTGGTATCATCAGCTATTCTTTGCGCCCATTGAAGTGAGTTAACAGCCTGTAGGGTTGCAGTGGATTTTTTGCCAGTGGGGATTAGGATTTAGCTTTTCCACAGCAACGCTTGTATTTTTTCCCGCTTCCACAGGGACAGGGTGCATTTTTTCCCGTATTAGTTTGTTGGCCTACCTTGGCGATGGATTTGACTGCGCCGTCCAGATAATACCAGCGTCCCTGTTCTTTGCGAAAACGGCTGATTTCATTCACCACATATTCGTCGTTCTCTAGTAAATAATAGGCTTTGAATTCAACGATTCCTTTGGTGTCTTTGTTTCCCCCTTTTTTCTTTTCCACAATCTCTAGGCGATTCCATTCAATTGGGGTTTTGGGAAAATCTACCTTTGGGGGGCGTTTTGCCGGGTCCCAAGTCTCCAGTATATAGGCTTCGTCTTTTATAGCGAATGCCGTGAAGCGGGAACGCATCAGCGCTTCTGCCGTTGGCGTATGTTTTTCACCAGAGAGATAAAGCCCACAGCATTCTTCATAGGCCATACCAGAGTCGCAGATACACTTGGTGGTTTGATCCAAATCGGTTTCCTCGTCTTGCGTATTGTTAGCTTGCCACATCAGGTTGCCAGAACCAGTTACTTATATTCCTAGTGAGATCCTAAATACCAATACCTGACTTTTACACTTCAATATTATGGATCACAATACCCACTTTGGGTGGGGGAAAGTAGGCCATCGGCGGTCAGCAGGGTAGCCTCGAAGAGGCAGTTCGTGGCAACATAGAGGGAATTGTAAGATAATCAAGTAGGTTTCTAGCAGTTTTACCTCCTGCGCTATAGGGGCGAGCCATGCGTAAGAAACGCAAATCACAGACTGCCCGACAATCCATAGACGTACTCGCTGCCCAGGCTGAATCCCACCTGCAGGCCGGTCGTTTCCGAGAAGCGATGGATGCCTACAAGCAGCTCCTGAAACGGGAGCAACGCCCCCCATGGCGTGAAGCGCTTGCCGACGCCTATCTGGGACGGGCTGAGCAGCTTGCAGCCAAGAGCATGTACAAGGAGGCGGCGGTGCTATGGGAGAACATGGCCAGCCTCTGCGGTGATCGCCATCTGGACCGGTACGTCGACTGGTTGTTGCAAGCAGGCCGTTTTGGCAGAGGAGCTCGACTGTTCGCCGAGGCGGACACAACGTTTCGTGACAGTCCCGCTGGACGCAGGCTGGCAGCCCGGCTGGCCGGTCTGCTGCTCTGCGGTTATGAGGAGATCGCCGAGTCGCTGCCATCGGATTCTCCCCTGTTGCCGCAGCGTGACAACATGCTAGCCGCCATGGAGGCCTATTGCCGGGGCGATGCCGCCGCCATGAAGGAGAAGCTAAAAGCCATTCCCTTCCGTTCACCCTACCGGGATCTGCGTTTGATCCTGCAAGGGTTGGCGGCCTTGGCGGCGGAGCCAAAGGCTGTTCTTGCTCAACTGGATAAAGTCCCCGCCAATTCTCCCTTCGCACGCTTTGCTCAGGTGGTGCGAACCGTTACCCTGGAGGACAAAGCTCTGCTGGAGGCCGTCAGCCAGCTGCAGGAACCCGAGCGCAAGTTGGTTTTGACCCTGAAGGGTTGGGGCGAAGAGCAAATCGATCTCATCCACCGGCTTCCGGATGTTCGGCAAGCGGGTGCCAAGGAGCTATTCCGGTTTGCCCTGAGTGGCGGTCAATTTGAGAATTCCTCTCTGAAACACTTCTGTCTGGAGTTGTTGCCCCATTATCCCCAAGGTTTGTCCACTTTCGAAAAGCGCTTTGGTCCCCTGCCACCCTTCGAACGTGAACGGATTCAGGCGCTTGGGGCGGAGCGACGCCGTGACCCCATGACCGCCAAGAGGCATTGGGGCCGCTGTGTCGAGGAGTTGACAGTTAACGGCGCCAAAGGGGAGAAAGCGCTCCAGGCTGCCTTGATCCTCCGCCACATGGCTGACTTGGCTATTCAGGAACTGCCCCCCTGGGACGAGGAAGTAGCGCATTGCTTAGCCAAAAGCCTAGAGCTGGATCAAGATGACAAGCCAACCTATCTCAGGCTGATGGATATCGCCCGGCAGCAGGACGACCGCAAGGCTCAGGACCGGTGGGTGGAGCAGGCAGTACGCCAGTTCCCCGAAGATCCTGAGGTGCTGATGGCGGCGGGAAGGGGGGCCTACCGGCGTGCCGCCTTCAAGAAAGCGGCAGGCTTTGCCCGGGCCCTGCTAGAGCGCGACCCCATCAATCCCCACGCTAGAAATTTGCTGATTTCTTGCCACCTGGCCCATGCTCGCAAGCAAATCAAGGCAGGCAAGCATCAGCTAGCTGAGCAAGAGTTAACCGCTGCAGAAGGTTTTTCTCGTCAAGCAGATCAACGGGGCATAGTGGCGTTGAACCGGGGCTTTGTGGCCCTGTTGCAGGGCTCGGAGCAGGAAGGTGAAACTTTGCTGCAGGAGGGCTTGCGGGAGCTAGGGGGGGGCTTGGTCGCCCAGTTCCGATTTCTGGTGGACGGCCACCGTTTGGGAATTGCCCAGCGCACCCTGACTCGGCACTACAATCGGATCAAGGGTAAACCGCCTTCTCCCACCTCGAAGGATATCGTGCTGTTGGCGGAGCTGCTGCATCGCTACAGCGAGGATGGAGTCAAGAAAATTCCCGAGATCCTGGAACGCTTGCGAAAACCCCTTAAGGCCGCAGCCCGGCTAGATTTCTCCGAGCAGGAACTGCAGGCGATTCTCGTCGCCCTGGAGAAGGTCGGTCATTATCTGTTGCTCAAAGACTACGCTGGAGCGGCGTTAGATCGTTTTGGCCAACAGCCCCGATTCCTCTATTACTATGTGCTTGGACGAACCAAAGGCCGGCAGGAGCGGATGACGGTAGTTGATCATATTCAGCTTCAGACCGGATTAGAACAGGCGCTGGAGGCGGAAGATCACCAAACCGCTGCCCTTATTGGAGATTTCCTGGGGATGCCGGCGCTCATGCCGAGCGGGGTTCCGCCCTTGCCCTTGGAGCTGGATGAGGTGATCAGAGAGCTTATGGATTTTCTGGACACGGATAATCCCCAAGAGGTGTTGGATTTTATCGAAGAGCAGATGGAAGAAAGGGGTGAATTTCCGCCATTTCCTCTGCCTTTTCCTAAAGGGAAGCCAAAATGACCAATCCTTTCCAGGTATTAGGTGTACCCGAGACGGCCGATGATGGGGAAATCAAGAAGGCCTACCTTAGCAAGGTGCGGGAGTTTCCACCCGACCGGGCCCCCCAGCGTTTCCAAGCCGTGCGCCATGCATTCGAGGCGATTGGAACCCATCGCGATCGCCTGCGCTATCGTCTTTTTCATGCCGAGCCACCGGAACTCAGCGAACTGCTGGACACCCCTTCCCAGAAGGCAGGGGCTCGACGTCCTTCTCTGGAGCAGTTGCAACGGGCGTTGGCGGCGACCCTAACAGGCAAAGTCGACTAAGCTTGAACAGTGAGGTGATATGGATCAAGCGGTGAAGGAAGAACTGATAGCCCAGTTCCGTGCCTACCTGGAGCAAGCGGGGGACGAGCCAGCACTGGAGGAAGAGGCCTTTTCCCTGTTGGCAGAGCTGTCTGGGCTGAGGACCGAGGTCAAGCGGGAGTCCCGCCAGGTCAAAGAAGCCCTGGAGCAGTTTAAGTCGGTGTTTGCCACCCTCCAGGCGGGAAATGAATCCCTGTCCCGAGAGTTGGAGAGCCGCCGGGCGGCGGAGAAAACCCTATGGCGGCAGACCTTGCGCCCTCTGCTGCTGGAGCTGTTGGATTTGCGCGATCGTCTAGAGGCCGGCCTTGAGCTGGAGATACCGTCCCGGCGTCCACTGCTTCCAGGACTGTGCCGGCGGCAGAATCAGCTACTCGAATCCTTGCGGGAAGGACAGGGGATGACTTTGCGGCGGCTGGATCGAATCCTGGGAGATTACCGGGTTCGAGCCCTGGAGGTGTTGGACAAGCCTCTTGATCCCCATACCATGCGGGTGCTGGAGGTGGAGTTTCGGCCTGACCAAGCTCAGGGCATTGTCACCGGCGAGTTGCGCAAGGGATTTCTCTGGGATGAGGAGCTGCTGCGTCCGGCTGAAGTAAAGGTCAACAAGCGAGACGACAAACCGTGAATGAAAAAAGCGAACTAATTATCGGCATTGACCTGGGCACCACCAACTCAGAGGTGGCTGTCTTTCAGGGGGACAAGGTGGTGGTCATTGCCGACGAAAATGGCAGTAAAATCCTGCCCTCATTCGTGGGAGTGGGGGATGACGGTGCCCTCCTTGTGGGGGAGGCGGCTAAGAACCAGTATCCCCTGTACCCCGAGCGCACCGTGAAGTCCATTAAACGCCAGATGGGCAGCGACGAGACCGTGGAGATGGCGGGCAAAAGTTACGCGCCCCAGGAGATCTCCGCCATTATCCTCAAGCGCCTCAAGGCCATCGCCGAGCGTTATCTGGAGCGGCCTGCAAGCAAAGCAGTCATCACGGTTCCGGCTTACTTTAATGACGCCCAGCGTCAGGCCACCCGGGAAGCGGGCAGAATCGCCGGCCTGGAAGTGGTGCGTATTATCAACGAGCCTACCGCTGCTGCGCTCTCCTATGAGGCCGCCCATCATGGCGCTAAGCACATCCTGGTCTACGATCTGGGGGGCGGTACCTTCGATGTTTCCCTGGTCCGGATGGAGGACGAGGTGGTGGAAGTATTGGCCAGCCACGGCAACAATCATCTGGGGGGCGACGATTTTGATCATAAGATCGTCGATCATCTGCTCCGCCATTTGGAAAAGCAGCACGGGGTGGATGCCAGGGACTCCCGCCAAGCAATGGCCCGCATTGGCCGGGCAGCGGAGGCGGCCAAGATCGCTTTGTCCGATCAGCCCTTTGTAACCGTTGAGGAGGAGTACCTCCTCGAGCAGGATGGCCAACCGGTGCACTTGTCCCTGGAGCTGGCCCGGGGCGATTATGAAGCCATGATCGAGCCCTATATCCGGGAAACTTTGGAGGCAGTGCATATTGCCCTTAAGGGTGCCAAGCTCACGGTCGCCGATATCGACGAAATTTTGTTAGTCGGGGGGGCTACCCGTACTCCTCTGGTGAACGAGCAACTCGAGCAAGAACTGGGGCAGCAGCCGCGAGGCGAAGTGGACCCGGACCTGTGTGTGGCGATGGGAGCGGCTATTCAGGCCGCCATGATTGCCGGTCAGGAGGTCTCGTCGGTATTGGTGGATATTACCCCTTATACTTTTGGCACCAGCGCCTTGGGGGAAATCGACGGCATTCCTACGTTGGATCGTTTCGTGCCCGTGATCCACAAGAACAGCCCCATTCCGGTCACCAAGAGCGAGGTATTCTATACCGTCCATGATAATCAGAATGCAGTGGACGTCAAAATTTATCAAGGTGAGGACCCGGATGCCTTGAATAATGTGCTGATCGGGCGGTTTCTCGTTGAAGGCTTAAGCAAGGTGCCCGCTGGCAATCCCATTGTGATGCGCTTATCCCTGGATCTAGACGGGGTGCTAAATGTCTCGGCGGTGGAGAAAAGCACTGGCCTGGAAAAATCCATTACCATTGACAATGCGCTTCGGCGCTATGAGCAGGAAGAGATGGAGGCAGCCCAGGCACGGATCAACGCCCTCTTCGAGGAAGAAGCCGTCGAGGAGGGGGAGATTATAGAGGCAGAGGAGACGGAGGAAGCGCAGCTTCAACATGCCCTGGTTCAGGCCGGTGCTTTGGTGGAAAAGGCCGAGCGCATGCTGGAAGAGGCGACCCCCGAGGATCGGGAGGACATGGTTGATCTCATCGAGACTATCCGGGATGCCATGGCCGCCAAGGACAGCGCGGCCTTGAAGACCGCCGTCGATGAACTGTCGGATATTCTCTACTATCTAGAGAGCTGATGGAGCGTTGTCCTAATTGCGGCGCCCGCTACAAGGGCGGAAGGGAATGCCACCGCTGCGGTATGGAGCTATCGCGGCTGCTGCATATCGAAAGCCAAGCTAAGCGCTGGGAACAGGTTGCCGTGAAGCGGCTGGCGGCAGGAGATAGGGAAGGGGCAGAGACAGCGGTAGCCAGGTCGTTAGCCCTGCAACGCCGCCCTCTGGCTTTGGTTTTGCGAGCCTTCGTTCGGCAGGGGAGCGCTGAGTAGAAGTGTTGTCGAGCTTTCAAAACTAAGTATCTCTGTAAAAATTTTGGGGGGAAATGTGGTCGTTTTCGCGCCCCCCTACAAGCCGACAAGTAGCGTGCGCTGTGCGCACGAAGAGGAGGGATGAGAGGCCAGGAAAACAAAATCCTCAGAACTTTCGCTGGGGTACTTAAACTACTTATGGCAACAAGCAAGACTTGACCCATTTGTCCTACAACCTTTTACTCACTTGCCGTTTATTAGAGATTTACACTACTTCCTGCATAGGCCTAATGCGAGGACTAGGAAGTGCACGCCCCTCTTCTTCGAAATGACGAATAACATCTTCAACAACCTCACATAATTCACCGTATAGTCTTACCGGATCATCTCCGTGAATTCCTGTAATCAAGTCAGGGCATTTTCCAATATAAGCTTGATCTTCTTCACTCCACTCGACCCATTTATGATACTGATCGATCTTTTTCATTTCTTCACCGTTTCTATAGCTTGTTTCACCTGCTTTTCTTGATAAGGTTTCGCATCGTCACCAGACCTTCCGCTGAGTGTCACGGCACCGGCATACTTGGCATGTGCAAATTTACGATGCGATCCTTTACCACCACCTGATATTTCGTAAAACCCAGCTTCTTTTAGATCTTGGATAAGTTCTCTGATTTTTCTTGCCATGTTTACAAATTCAATCTGTGGCGCAAACTGTGTAATGCCTAATAGCTAAATAGTTCAACATCTATGCCCTGGATTCTCTCGCCAAGCCTCTTTTGCAAGCAGTGGCAAACTCAGCTTCCCTTGGTGCTGGTCCTGCATCGCAAGCCAGCTCTCCGGCGTACGACCTAAAGCCTTCGATAGCGCAAAGCCATTTCAGGCGATATGTTGCTCTCACCGTTCAATAAGAGATTCAGGGTCGAGAGTGATACGCCAAGACTTGCCGCTACCTTTCGCACACTAATACCGTAAGGTGTGATATAGACCTCACGAATAAACTCGCCCGGATGTGGTGGATTATGCATACGCATTAGCGATAATCCTCATAATTTACTACGTAAGCGTTACCATCCCGAAACTCAAACGTGATGCGCCAATTCCCGCTCACCGAAATGGACCAAAGTGTCTTCCATTATGGGGTAGATTTTGCTTGCTCTGCGACTGCCTCAATGACGGCTTTCGGGTTTTTATCTACCACTTTTAGGAGTACCAAAGCTGTACCTCTGGGTGTTCTTAAACCCTGCTCCCAGTGCCTTAAGGTACCTAAAGAAATACCAAAAGTCGCACAAAAGCGCTGCTGACTCATACCCGTCTTTTCTCGTATTGCTTTAACGTCCACATGGCGTGGCTTGTGCTCAACGACACCATTTTTCTTACCCTTTTCATGGTTGAGAGCATCTTGTAAACCAGCATGAATTTCATCGGAAGCTTTACCCATTTCTTTGCCTCTAATAATCAAAGTAATAAATTATTCTGTATACACCACTTTTACTACTATCATTTCTTGCCCATCGAAGTTTTCTGACACCGTTAGTGTTAGTGCCTTGAATGATAGTCCCTGAAGCAGGGTACTCAGAAAGATAAGCAATTAAATCATTTCTTTCTTCTTCTGAGAGTAGTTTTTAGGCTTTTTTACGATAGGGTTGAGTTTCAGCGACAGTGATCATGCTTAAGTTAATATACTCCAATGGAGTACTGATATCAAGGAGAAGCTGGAACTCTAAGTGTTATTTGGTGCTTCCCCGAGAACTTGAAAAACTGCTGGAAAAGCCCTTTTTCAGTAGGGTGGGTTAAGGTGTGTCAGCGCCGTACCCACCAAAATCTAAGTGCTTACTGACCCGAATGGCACTTAGTTAAGCTTTAAGCTTTTTAGGATGCCCCTGTTTTTTAGTTTTATCCCTGGCTTGCTCTCGATTGATCATTAATAGTGAAAAGGGTTTAGGCCTTCGTTTTACCGCTCTTGGCTCGATACGCCCAGGGCGATTTCCGACCGTTTTCTGCGCTATCAAGGCAAATAACATCCCTTCATCTGCTTGAACGCCAGCGGCTTGGCTCTGCTGGCTCCAGGCTATCCACAGCTGCACAGTGTGTTTAAAACTAAGCTGTCTTGGTAGCACATTGGCAAGTAAGGCTGATTGTGCCATGAGTAAACGTATAAGATTGTAGGCTAGAAAATACACCCACATTTCTTTTTCGGCCATTTCCGGCGTTTTGCAGCTCAGTGTCTCCATCCCTAACGTGGTTTTAATATTTCGAAGGTCCACCTCGACGTGCCAACGTTTTTTATAAAGCGCCTTAAGCTCCTGTCTCGGGAACGCTTTAGATGAAAGCAAGGTCGTTATCAATACTTTATCGTTGACCTTCAACTCGCGAAGGGTGATCAACGCCGGTGCGCTATCATAGTCTTCTTGGCTCATCCAATCAGGTTTAGATTGGGGCTTGTATAACTCTACCAGAGGGTCTTTGGGACCGAGGCGTTTGCCCCGACGGAAGTCGGTGACCCGCTTGCGTGCCCCCAATTGTTCAAACACGCCATCAATGCCTCGTCCAAGCATTGCCGTTAACATAAAATAGGTGCCAAAAAGCGCATCTCCCAGCACCACATCACCGCCATGAAACGTCTCCAGCATTGAGCGAAGTAAGCTCTGTTCGCTCGAACCTTTACCGCTTAAGGACCCAATGAGGCATTCGTGAGCGCGCCGCTAGACAAATTGAGCACCCCCACCATCCGGCCAATGGCAAATCCAAGGCCAGGTGCTTGGCTGCTTTGCTGGGGGTAAACAGCCTGATTGGCCGCCGTATCAGGTAGCGTCACGGTGGTCCCATCGATTAAATAAACCCGCCTGCCATGCCAGCACCAGTGCTCGGGGAGCTGCTCGTTTATCAGTTCACCGGTGTAACGGGCCAGCGCCGAGACCATCCCTAACGGCAGCCGTTGCCGCGCCTGGCAATACCCTCCCGTGGCCGTACTGCACGGCAATAAACCGCCCACCACGCGTTTGATGGCCGCATCGTTCACCGCTTTTTGACAAGAACGCTCTTCGCTCATGGCCTGGGCTAAAAACATGGATAAGGTTTCTGTGGGGGGGAACTGGCGCTTGCGGTGCTCCTCCGGTAACCATTGTTCTACCACCGACAACAGCTCCGCTCCCGTCAGTAGATTAAAAAAGTGATACGAATCGCTATTTTTTACTAGCGCTTGAATTCGTTGTTGTTTACAACGCACAACTTTGCTATGACTAGACATGAAAGCTCGACCCCGTGATAATTAAATTGTTGGGTCACAATGAGTTTATCACTGGACTAGCTTTCCTTCTTTTAAATTAGTCCCTTAAGCTTAACTAAGTGCCATTCCTTACTGACCCCTTTAGCTATGCTTTAAGCAAGACCTGATCCCTTTACGTACTGGCTGCATGCAACCGTTTAAGGTATCGGTGTTCCATGTACCCATAGCTCATGCTCGCTTATATCAATTTCATCATTCCAATAGACAGCGTATCCTCCTTTTTCTATTTGTACATTTTTAAATAATACTGAATCCTTTAAAGGATAAAACATTTCTTTCTCTAGCAAAGGAGTAATATCGTATTTTCTCCTTTCATGATTTTCGAATTCTATAAGCAAAACATGATTATTGATAGCTTTTGCTGAACGTATTCTTGGGTATTGCATAACTTTATTACTTCAGAGGTGGGAGCTTTTGAAACTCTTGTTTTTCCCACATTTCCATAAGATCCTTCTGGTACATAGAGGCCCATTCCATAACCATCTTTCTTGCTCTTTGAGGTAAATCACCCTCGATCATTTCTAATGTTTCTATGTTGAATAAGGCATTAGTGATAATCCTCATGACTTACTACGTTTGTTAGAAGCCGTCTGTTCGAGGCGTTCAGCTAGCCAAACTTTAATGATCGACTGGCGCGTCACTCCCAGCCGGCTAGCTTCCCTGTCGAGGGATTCAATCATCCAGTCTGGAAAATCTACATTGATACGCCTTTGCTTTTGAAGTGGACGACGCGCTTTGGAAATATCCAAGGCATGAGTCATGTCCTTACCGCTGTCAAACTCGGAATCAAATTTCTTTGCATACATCGCATCACGCCTAAAAACATGGGCAATCGCCCAACACGGGACATGAAAACGCATCAAAAATAGCGCCTTTTCAACCTGCTCGACCCTCGCGCTCATGTAGGGCATCACAAACGACGGGGCCACGGTAAACACCGCCCTCGTTGCCCTAAGGCGTATACGCCGGCAGCGAAGCCCTTGCTTGCGCGACTGCGGGGTAAATCCGTAGAGCACATCGCCTTTATCCCACTGCTCGGGAAACAATTCCGGGTGCTCTCGATAGCCTTTATCAAGCCCCCTCTTGGCAAATTCTCTATCGCTCATAAACCGTTCGTAGTCCGCTTCCGCTAATCCTAGTCGAATCGTTCGGTAGCCTCTCCACGCTTCATGCGCTACAGTATCCATCGCTGCCTCCGGGTGTCGATATGTCGGGTTGGGTTGTGCTAACCCTCAACATCTCGTACTCGGAGACAGCTTGCAACTCCTCTTTAGACCATCAACAGAATCCGTTACAAACAGAAATATGGTATAAAAAATATACTATTATTGCGCTATACGCAACTTGTTTTTGTTTCTATGCGAATTTGGTTTTGCTCCTGATGTGCGAATAAATAGGGGAGGGTAAAAAAAGGATGCACCGATTACCTTTCGCAAAGAAAGGGGCATGAATAAAATATTACTAAGAACTCATAAATAACAATATGCAAGATCTGACCCCTTTTGTGCTAGCGGCTTTTATTGGGGTCTCGCCGAGAATAAGACAATCTGGCACCTCACTGGCTCAGCGAGGATTGATGTCAAAAATGGGCAGACGGGCACTGCGTAAAGCGTTTTTCATGCCCGCTCTGGTGGCCCTCCGATTCAATCCCGTTTTAATCGAGATGAAAAAACGCTTGCTCGCCGCTGGAAAACCCAAAATGACTATCGTCGGTGCCGCCATGCGAAAACTCGTTCATCTCATCTATGGCGTTCTAAAAAATAAAACCCCATTTGAACCCCACTTCGCTGTTTAAATCCCTTGACTCAAAAGACGGTATCTGACCCCTTTTTAACTGCGTACCTCCACCAGGGGCGGGACCTCTACGTGGGTCACCCGCGCCGCCTGGCCCGCCTTCATCTGGCGTACTGATTCCAGCAGTTTTTTTGCCCAAATTCCTCGCCTGTCATTGGTGATTTAGCCATGCTCTTAATAGCCTTGAGAAGATACGCCGGGATATTGCCGCGTACTGCCTTGGCGTAGATTACCGGCAACCATATTTCGCCGTTATCCAGCCGGTTGAAATAAACCACCCGCACACCGCCACGTTTGCCCATCCTGGAACGCGCCCAGCGCACCTTGCGGCACAACCTCCAGAGCCGGGAATGCCCTCTCCAGACAAGGGATTTTCGGCAATCCAGTTGATGAACGCCTCACGCTCCTGCTCCGACCAGATCGAGGCTGCATAGCGCTGGAAGATCCCGGTTTCGGCGACGGCATACATGGGGGTATGTTACGGCATTGACGGATACTTGCAAAAGAAGCATGAAAACCTTCCGATTCAAGCCAGTCATGGTAGTCCCACTTTTCCGACCTGCCATGCTATGATATACACGTATAGCAATCGACTGTTTGGAGGTTCCCATGTTGGCTATCCGACTCCCCAAGGAGATAGAGGAACGTCTGGAGGCGCTGGCCGCTGCTACCGGGCGCACCAAAACCTTTTACGCCCGCCAAGCCATTCTGGAGTACATTGATGATCTGGAAGACGTGTACTTGGCCGAGCGTGAGCTAGAAGAAGTTCGTGCGGGTCGCAGCATCCCCGTGCCTCTGGAAGACGTCATGAAGCAATATGGCCTGGCAGATTGAGTTGTCGGGACTGGCGCAAAAAAACCTGCACGGACTGGATAAACAGATAGCGGAGCGAATCCTACGCTTTTTGAATGATCGGATCGCGAAGCTGGACGACCCGCGCAGTATCGGTGATCCCCTCAAGGGCGCGAAGCTGGGCGAGTTCTGGAAATATCGTGTCGGTGATTATCGTATTATCGCCGATATTCAGGATAGCGAATTGCTGATTCTGGTGGTGCGGATTGGCAATCGCCGGGAGGTTTACAAGCGGTGAATTGGCAGTTGCCTACTTCCCCAAACGGCAATAGACAAGATCTGACCCCTTTTCGGAGTATACGTCAAACTCGAATAGAGATATGGTATAAAAAATATACTATTATTGCGCGATACGCAACTTGTTTTTGTTTCTATGCGAATTTGGTTTTGCTCCTGATGTGCGAATAAATAGGGGAGGGTAAACAAAGGATGCACCGATTACCTTTCGCAAAGAAAGGGGCATGAATAAAATATTACTGCGAACTCATAGATAACAATATACAAGACCTGACCTCTTTTTCACCTCTTTTTCTAAAGCATTAAACAGCATGCGCCAGCAGGAACTCAATCGCCTAGAAGCGGCCTCAGAAATTATTGAAGAACAACTTAATCAACACCTCTGCTTTCTCCAAAAACAGATTAAGAACACCAAGAAACTGATCAATGAGCATATCGCGCAGCATCCCAACCTAAAAGAACGCCAACAGCTGTTAGCCTCTATCCCTGGCATCGGTGAGGCCACCCTTCATGTCATACTCTCGGAGTTCAGTGACGTGAGCCGGTTCCGTAATGCTAAAGCCCTAGCAGCTTTTATTGGGGTCTCGCCGAGAATAAGACAATCTGGCACCTCACTGCCTCAGCGAGGATTGATGTCGAAAATGGGCAGACGGGCACTGCGTAAGGCGTTTTTCATGCCCGCTCTGGTGGCCCTCCGATTCAATCCCGTTTTAATCGAGATGAAAAAACGCTTGCTCGCCGCTGGAAAACCCAAAATGACTATCGTCGGTGCCGCCATGCGAAAACTCGTTCATCTCATCTATGGCGTTCTAAAAAACAAAACCCCATTTGAACCCTACTTCGCTGTTTAAATCCCTTGACTCAAAAGACGGTATCTGACCTCTTGCTTTCCTTTACTTGCAAGCTAAATACTGAGAGCAGGTTGCCGTGAAGCGGTTGGCGATGGGGGATAGGGAAGGGGCAGAGGTGGTGGTGGCTAAATCGTTGGCCTTGCAGTGTCGGCCTCTGGCTCTAGTGTTGCGAGCCTTCGTTCGGCAGAGGGGGGGGTTGAGTAGAATTGTCGTCAAGCTTTCAAAACTATAACAATATGCGAGACCTGACCCCGGTTCCGGATGGCACGCGTAGCGGGCTAGGCGTTACCTGCAACGCATTGTTGGGCAACAAGGGTTGGATCTCTCAAAAGCCGTTGAGTATTTTATAACGGAGGACATTATCAGAAGTTCCAAGGATCTCAATCTCGACATTTTGGAACCGAACCTTCGTAGGTAAATTACCGATGTTGTACTTCACGTTTTGGAAAAATGCAGGGCGGGCCAGATTTCCCCTGTATTCTCGATACATGAATTCCAAAGCATCGTGTCCAACAGACGTCAACACCAGTTCATAGCTGAACGAGCCCGGCGTTTCCGATATCTTCTCGCCCGTCGAATAACGAATTGGCACAGATGGAGTGTATTTAAAATACACAGTGCCCGGTGCATATTTGCCATACTCAAACTCTTGGTCACCGTTTTCATCAAAAAAGCAAACTCTAGCTTGAGGACCGACGATCAGGTCATGGTAAACCTTATCCGCTGTTGCCAAACATTTTGCCCCATCAAGAGCTAGCGGAAAAAGATTCATGCCCGGAGAGAGAACTATCTTGCCCCCTAATCCGACTGACTCGGTATGGCTAGACTCCAATGAATAAGATGGCCTGTAAGTGTAATTGAATTGCTTGAATATTGTCGAACCAACGTACGCTTCGGACTCTACTCCAAGTTGTGGAGAAAATCCTTGATTAACCTTTGATTCATCGACCGCTCTTACAGTGGCACAACCCGTAAGCAAGAAAGATGCGATTGCCATTATTAGCCACAACGCTTTCATGTAGTAGAGTTTCTTATCTATCGAATTTGTACTGTCGCCCAACGCTGCCAGCAGGCGACCGTTTGTAGTGGAGCAAAGCGCAACGAAAAACGGGTCGCTCTGCCTGGCCTTGTTAGGCTAAGAAAACGGAGTGTTACTGACATTGTGGACAATATACCTCTTAATTTTCCCTGTTGGCGCAATTACTGCATTTGCACTGAGATATAGCAAACCATCTCGGTGCATATTATGCTCATGTAATGACCATGTAATTAAAGAACGCTGACGCTCAGACGATTTAAGATCAATATTGAACGACACCGTTCTTCGCTCTATTAGGTCATAGAACTTTCCCCACCCTGTGAGAGAGTTATATTTTGTCACATTACCTGATATTTCGTGGGGCGCGGGGACCGTTTGTGGTTGCAGGTAAAGCGCTGTTTCAGAATCAAATACCGCTAGCTTTTCGCCTCTGGGGCGCATTACCGTAAGTTTTATCTCCTTCTCTTGCCTAATAGGACGATGGATTTCATCCAATGGCGATTCTAATACCGCTGGCAGCTCTCCAATCGTAGGCTCAATTCGCTCATTCAGTTTTTTGTAATATTCGTCATTGTTGAATTTTCCGACCGCCTCATTAAACCCGTACTTTATGAAGTCATAGAAAACCCCACTAGACACTGCTCCGGCGAACCATATAGACGCCTCATATATAAAGCTACCTCGTTTAGGGCTATTGATATAGAACTTTGCCCCTTCAGCAGCGTCGCCGCGCGTTCTCACCTCTCCGTTTATAAATGCATGGGTAATTATCGCACTTGCCCTAGATATACCCCTGAGAGCAACAGCCGCGTCATAAAGCTCTAACTTGCCTGCGTCAGCTACCCCGTGCTCGTATTGATACTTTATTTTCAACTCGGCCATTTAATATCCTTATTATTCACGCGCTCTTTGAGGGTTTGCCTAACATTGATTAGCCCACTCACGGAACGAATTGAGCGAGCATACTATTCATTCGCGCCAGGTCGGCACGATCAAAGATCCCACTTAGAGGGATTGTCGGGATTCCATCTGGCGCATACCACATGAACCAGTACACTTCTGCCTCTGTTTCTATTTCAGTCGCATGTTCCAGCCATAGAGTCCAACCACCATTATCGATTAACGGTTCTTCAAACACACTTCCAAGCGTTTCCGAGAATTCGCCATGCCGACATCCCTTCTCAATATTCGTTCGGTAGCGCCGGTTCCCGCACGAATAGGGAATCCGATTTCCCGCGTCGTCCTGTAATCTGTGATCAGCTGCCATGATTTTTCCTATGCATAACATTGAGTAGATATAAAAAATCTACCTTATAACAGAGAATTTTTCTCCGTATGATACTATTTAGTTAATCCAAAATAAATAATTTTTATTTTATAATCAGTGTATTGTGAGTTAAACCACAATTGATTTAAAATATGCTATGTAGAATTAAGCAACATTTAATACAGCTTGATTCTTGCATGGCAAGATTCCCTTTTTTAGAGCAGGTCCGCCAAGCTATCCGTGTTCGCCATTTCAGTATACGGACGAAATAGGCGTATCTTTAAATTGGAGCTGAGACAAGAAATTGGAGCTGAGACAAGCGCTTTATCTTCTGTGGTAAGAGCAAAAAGACTCTAACGCTTACCGGTAGCCTTAAGCCGGAAAGAGGTTTCTCGATTACAGTAGAAACCAGAAGCAGAGCAGGGCTGATGGCGAGTTTGCTCGACGGCTCAGGAATTGTTATCCCAATGTCATGTAATTTTGCATGGTTATAGTTTCAGTCCAAATAACCACTTGAAGCTTTAAAAGATTACATTTTTTGGATCAAATGGGTCTTAAGCCATCAAGATATTCGCATCACCCAGATCTATACCCATGTGCCCAAACGGGACGGGAATGCCGTGATCGGCCCCTTGGCTATGCTGTCATAACTCGAGCTACAGCACGCCCGAAGCAAAATCCGCGAGCCGGGAACGTTCTCCTCGCAGCAGGGTAATATGACCGCTGTGTTCCCAGGCTTTAAAATGGTCCACTGCGTAGGTCAAACCTGAGGTGGTTTCCGTCAAGTAGGGAGTATCAATCTGGGCGATATTGCCCAGACAAACAAATTTGGTGCCTGGACCGGCGCGGGTGATCAAGGTTTTCATTTGCTTGGAAGTAAGATTTTGGGCCTCGTCAATAATAATAAATTTATTGAGAAAGGTCCGTCCGCGCATGAAGTTGAGAGAGCGGATTTTGATTCGATTATGAAGCATATCGTTGGTAACGGCTCGGGCCCATTCGCCTCCCATATCGGGTTTGGTCAAGACTTCTAAGTTGTCCATGAGCGCGCCCATCCAGGGGGTCATTTTTTCTTCTTCGGTGCCGGGCAGGAAACCGATGTCCTCGCCGAGGGGCACCGTCACCCGGGTCATGATGATTTCCCGATAAAGTTTGGTCTCCAGGGTTTGGGTGAGTCCGGCGGCGAGGGTGAGCAAGGTCTTGCCGGTACCGGCCATTCCCAGGAGGGTTACGAAGTCCACTTCCGGGTCCAGGAGCAGATTAAGGGCAAAATTCTGCTCCCGGTTACGGGCGGAAATGCCCCAGACCGTGTGGTTGGAAGAGCGGTAGTCTTGGACCAATTCAATGATAGCGGTCTCGTCTTCCCGGCGACGGACCAGGGCCTCGAAATTATTTTCGCCTTCCGTGTAAAGGCACTGGTTGGGATACCACTCTTTGGCCAGGGGACCGCTCACTCGGTAAAATGTACGTCCCCCTTCACTCCAAGAATCCATGGCTTCCCCATGGGTTTCCCAGAAATCAGGGGGAAGCTCGAAACTGCCTTTATAGAGGAGATCCACGTCGTCTAGCACCTTATCGTTATAATAGTCTTCGGCATGGATACCCAATACGGTGGCCTTGATCCGCAGATTAATATCTTTGGAGACTAAAGTGACCGTGTGATCAGGATGCACTTCCTGGAGGGCCATGGCGGTACTTAAAATACTATTATCGGGTTTTTGGCCTGGGAGGGCTTCCGGTAGGGAGATACTCAGTTCTTGAGTCTGGAAAAAAAGGCGTCCACTGGCGTCATTGACTTCCCCGTTGCCGGTGTTGACCGTGGCTGGTAAAGGGAGACCCTGATTGATATCCTCGGGGCGCTCGATTTGCTCTAGGAGGTCATCTAGAAAGCGGGTCGCCTGGCGAACATTACGCGCGACTTCTGATAAGCCTTTCTTGGCTGAATCCAATTCTTCCAGCACAATCATGGGCAAATAAATATCATGTTCTTGGAAGCGGAATATCGCCGTAGGATCATGCATTAGCACATTGGTGTCAAGAACGAACAGCCGTTTGTAAACAGAGGACTTTTTACTCATGGGACATCATTACCAATAGGCAAATAAATTAGGAGGGTAGGGCGACTAATGTAGCCTAAGCCGGTGGTGTCGGAATAACCGCTTAGGTAAAGCCTGCTAGAATTCATTCATGGAATAGGTCGGTAGGGTATCAATAGGTTCCAATGAACAATAGTTGACTTATTCAGTCAGGAAAGAGAGACTCACAATCTTTTGCTTAAATTGCGGAAATAGACTCTAGAGATCATTATGTCTTTAAAATCTCCACGTATTGCAGCACTTAAGGACCAACTTGCCAAGCGCATTTTAATGCTAGATGGGGCGCTTGGTACCATGATTCAGAGCTATGAGCTTGTCGAGGAACAATACCGCGGGGAGCGCTTTGCCGATTGGCCCTGCGATCTCAAGGGGAATAATGACCTGTTGGTGCTGACTCAGCCTCAGATCCTCCGGGAAATTTATAGGGATTACCTGGAAGCCGGCGCTGATATTATCGAGACCAACACCTTCAACGCCACCCGGATCGCCATGGCCGATTATCAGATGGAAGCGTTGGTTGTGGAGATTAACCAGGCAGCGGCGCAACTGGCTCGGGAAATGGCCGATGAGATGACGGCGAAGACCCCGGATCGCCCCCGTTTCGTGGCCGGTGTTTTGGGGCCCACTAACCGCACTGCTTCCATTTCTCCGGATGTCAACGACCCCGGATTTCGCAACACTTCTTTCGATAAGTTGGTGGAAGCCTATAGGGAGTCGATTCATGGCCTCGTCCAGGGAGGCGTGGATATCCTCCTGATTGAGACCATTTTCGATACCCTCAATGCCAAGGCGGCAGTTTACGCGGTTGAGCAATACTTTGAAGATCAAGAAGTTCGTCTCCCGATCATGATCTCGGGCACGATTACCGACGCTTCCGGGCGAACCTTGTCGGGCCAGACCACCGAGGCTTTTTGGAATTCCTTGCGCCACGGGGAGCCTTTGGCGTTTGGTCTCAACTGCGCCCTAGGACCCAAGCAGTTGCGGCAGTACGTGGAAGAGCTCTCCGGCCTGGCGGATACCTATGTCTCGGCCCATCCCAATGCCGGGCTGCCCAATGAATTCGGGGGCTACGACGAAACTCCGGAGGAAATGGCCAAGGAAATCGGCGAGTGGGCGCGAGAGGGCTTTTTGAATATTGTGGGGGGATGCTGCGGGACCACCCCCGAGCACATTCGCGTCATCCGGGAAGCGGTGGAAAAGTATCCCCCCAGAAAAATTCCCCAACGCCCGGAAGCTTGCCGGCTTTCCGGCCTGGAGCCGAGCAATATTGATGAGCACTCCCTGTTCGTGAACGTGGGGGAGCGCACCAATATCACCGGTTCGGCCCGTTTTCGCCGCCTCATCAAGGAAGAAGATTATGAAACGGCCCTGGAGGTGGCGCGGCAACAGGTGGAAAACGGCGCCCAGATCATCGATGTCAATATGGACGAGGGCTTGTTGGACTCCCAAAAAGCCATGGTCCGTTTCCTGAATCTCATCGCTGCCGAGCCGGATATCTCCCGGGTGCCGATCATGATTGATTCTTCCAAATGGGAGGTCATCGAAGCCGGGCTTAAGTGCATTCAAGGGAAAGGGGTGGTGAATTCCATTTCCTTGAAAGAGGGGGAGGAGCCCTTCATCCAGCAGGCTAAGCAAGTCCGCCGTTATGGAGCGGCGGCGGTGATTATGGCCTTTGATGAGCAGGGCCAAGCGGAGACCAAGGAACGCAAGGTGGAGATTTGCGCCCGCGCCTATAAGCTGCTGACCGAAAAAGTCGGTTTCCCGGCGGAGGATATTATTTTTGATCCCAACATCTTCGCCGTGGCCACGGGGATTGAGGAACATGATAACTATGCGGTGACCTTTATCGAGGCGACCCGGGAAATCAAGCGGACCTTGGCCCCCGCCCTGGTTTCAGGGGGGGTGTCCAATGTCTCCTTTTCCTTCCGGGGCAATGATACGGTCCGGGAGGCCATCCATGCGGTGTTTCTCTATCATGCCATTCAAGCGGGCATGGATATGGGGATAGTGAACGCCGGGCAGTTGGCGGTCTATGATGAGATTCCCTCCGATCTGCGGGAGCGGGTGGAAGATGTCATTCTCAATCGCCGTTCGGATGCCACGGAAAGATTGTTGGACATTGCTGAAAAATACCGGGGCGCCGGCGGCGCTGCCGAGCGCAAGGAGGACCTGGCCTGGCGCGAGTTACCGGTGAATGAACGCCTGGCCCATGCCCTGATCAAGGGTGTTACCGATTTTGTGGAAGAAGACACCGAGGAGGCCCGGTTGGCGGCGAAGCGGCCCCTGGATGTGATTGAAGGCCCCCTTATGGATGGCATGAATGTGGTGGGGGATCTGTTTGGCTCTGGCAAGATGTTTTTGCCCCAGGTGGTGAAGTCGGCCCGGGTCATGAAAAAAGCGGTCGCTTACCTGCTGCCCTATATGGAAAAGGAAAAGGAGTCCTACAAAAGCCACGGTAAGCTCGTGTTGGCGACGGTCAAGGGGGATGTCCACGATATTGGTAAAAACATTGTGGCCGTGGTGCTGCAATGTAACGGCTTCGAAGTCATCGACCTGGGGGTGATGGTGCCCTCAGAGAAAATTCTACAAACGGCCAAGGAACAGTCCTGTGACTTTGTGGGCCTGTCCGGATTGATTACCCCCTCCCTGGATGAAATGGTCCACGTGGCCAAGGAAATGGAGCGCCAGAGCTTTAATGTGCCTTTGCTCATTGGGGGCGCGACCACCTCCAAAATGCACACGGCGGTCAGAATTGAGCCTCAATATGCCCAGCCGGTGGTTTATGTGCCCGATGCCTCCCGGGTGGTGGGGATTGCCCAGCGTCTGCTCAATCCCACCATCAAAGCCGAATATGCCGCCGAGATTGCGGAAGAATATGGCCAAATGCGGCAGCGGCGGGCGGAACAGCAAACAGAAAGAAGCCATACCCCCCTGGCTCAAGCCCGCGCCAATAAGCTTGAGACGGACTGGGCGGCCTATACTCCCCCGCAACCCACTTTCCTCGGCCTTAAGACCTTTGAGGATTATCCCTTAGAGGAACTGGCCGCCCGCATCGATTGGACGCCTTTTTTCCACGCTTGGGAGTTGGCCGGCAAGTATCCCAAGATTTTGGAGGACGAGGTAGTGGGCGAGGAGGCCCGCAAATTGTTGGCGGACGCCAAGGCCATGTTGAAGCGGGTGATGGAGGAAAAGTGGCTCCAAGCCCGGGCGGTGATTGGGTTTTTCCCCGCCAATACCGTCAACGATGATGATATTGAGCTTTATACGGATGAAAGCCGGGGGGAGGTGTTAACCACGTTGCATCATATCCGCCAGCAAATGGCCCGCCGGGGGGGGCAGCCCAACTATTGCCTGGCGGATTTTATCGCTCCTAAAGAGACCGGAGTGGCGGACTATCTCGGCGCCTTTGCTGTGACCGCGGGCCTGGGGATTGATGAGCGGTTGCAAGAATTCATGGAGCACCATGACGATTACAACAATATTCTGCTCAAAGCCGTCGCCGATCGCCTGGCCGAGGCTTTTGCCGAACGCATGCATGAGCGGGTGCGCAAGGAATTCTGGCGCTATGCCCCTGATGAGGCGTTCACCAACGAGGAACTGATTAACGAAAATTACCGAGGAGTTCGGCCCGCGCCAGGCTACCCGGCCTGTCCCGATCACACGGAAAAAGCCACTCTGTGGCAACTCATCCAGCCCGATGAAAATGCCGGCATAATCCTCACCGAGAGTTATGCCATGGTCCCCACCGCCGCGGTCTCGGGGTGGTATTTTTCCCATCCGGAGGCCCGTTATTTCGGCACCGGCAAGATCCAAAAGGATCAGGTGGAGGATTATGCCCGCCGTAAGGGCATGAGCGTGGAGCAGGTGGAGCGTTGGCTGAGGTCTATTTTGGGCTATGAGCCTTAAGTTTTTTCTGTTGCTCTTCTCCGCTAGCCCCTGAGCCTCTTCGTGCGCACAGCCCACGCTTTTTGGCGGCTCGTAGGGGCGTCGCATTTTTGCCGAGAGACTGACGTCTAATTTAAATGGGAAATGCTATAGTAAAGAGCAAACCTAATTTTTCGAGTTGTTGTTATTGAGAAGGAACCCCTAATGGCCTATGACAAGATTTCCCTTCCCTCCGATGGCGAACCCATTACCGTCAAGGAGGACTACAGCCTTGAAGTCCCCGCCCGTCCCCTCATTCCCTTTATAGAAGGGGATGGCATTGGGGTGGATATCACCCCGGTGATGCGCCAGGTGGTGGATGAGGCGGTGGCGAAGGCCTATGGGGGAGAGCGTTCCCTGGCCTGGGCCGAGGTGTATGCAGGGGAGAAGGCCGCGCAAGTGTATGGCGCCGATCAATGGTTGCCGGCGGAGACTTTGGATGTCCTGCGGCAATTCGTGGTGTCTATCAAGGGACCGCTAACCACGCCGGTCGGCAAAGGTATCCGTTCTCTTAATGTGGCGATCCGCCAAACCTTGGATCTTTATGCCTGTATCCGGCCGGTCCGTTATTTTTCGGGCACGCCGAGCCCTCTGGCTGATCCCTCCCGCACCAATATGGTGGTGTTTCGGGAAAATACCGAGGATATCTATGCCGGGATCGAGTGGGCGGCCCGTTCGCCGGAGGCGAAGCAGGTCATTGAGTTTTTACAACAGCAGATGGGGGTGGAAAAAATCCGTTTCCCGGAAAGCTCCGGCATTGGCATTAAACCGGTATCCCAGGAAGGTTCTCAACGCCTGATCCGCAAAGCCCTGCAATACGCCATCGATAATGATCGCCGTTCGGTGACCCTAGTGCATAAGGGGAACATCATGAAGTTTACCGAAGGCGCCTTCTGTGACTGGGGTTATGCCTTGGCCCAGGAGGAGTTTGGCGCCCGGCCCATTGATGGGGGGCCCTGGTGTGAATTCACGAATCCTAAAAGCGGCGGCAAAATTATTGTCAAAGACGCGATTGCCGATAATTTTCTCCAACAGATCCTGCTCCGCCCCGAGGAATATGATGTCATTGCGACCCTGAATCTTAATGGAGATTACATTTCTGACGCTTTAGCGGCCCAAGTGGGGGGAATTGGCATGGCGCCGGGAGCGAACATGGGGGATAGGGTCGCCGTGTTTGAGGCCACCCACGGGACGGCCCCCAAGTATGCCGGTCAGGATCGGGTCAATCCCAGCAGCATTATCCTTTCAGGGGAAATGATGTTGCGTCATCTCGGCTGGAATGAAGCGGCGGATCTCATCATCCAAGGGATTTCGGGGGCTATCGCCGCCAAGAGGGTGACTTACGATCTAGCCCGATTGATGGAAGGCGCCACCCAAGTACCCTGTTCTGGATTTGGAAAGGCGATTATCGAGCATATGGACGTTTCCAGCTAGTTGTCCCTTATCTTGATATTCCGGCAGAGACATCTGGCTTCAGCTGCCGCAATAAACAAGGACCTGGATGGAAAATATCGACCCGATAGAGCAGGATTTGCGGGCTGAGGCGGATGCGCTGTGCCGGGATGAGCGGTTCAAGCAGGCCGTTTGGCGTCACTATCGGCGGCTCGACAGTGGGGTCATTGGGAGGGGGCTCAATACGACTATCCATCCCAATGACCAGATGCTTCTTCATTCACTGCGGCATCATCGGGATCCCAACGCGGCCCTGAGTCAGTATTACAATGTGGCTTTGCAGCAATATTTTGCCGCGCAACAGATCCTGCAAACGTTCTTTCCAAACCCAGGGACTGATTTTGCCTTTCTGGATTTCGCCTGTGGCTTTGGTCGGCTGGTCAGGTTTCTCACCCTGAGTTTGCCCGCCGCTAATGTCTGGGTCTCGGAAATCCAAAAAGACGCTCTTGCCTTTGTTACTCAACAATTCAACGTCCAAGCGGTGGAGTCCAGTGCTGACCCGGAGCAGTTTCAAGCCGGCAGGCGGTTTGATTTCATCTGGGTGGCTTCCCTTTTTTCACACCTGCCTCCCGATCTGTTCCAGCGGTGGCTGCAGCGGCTACTTTCCTTGCTGACTCCCCAGGGAATGCTATGTTTTAGTGTCCATGATCAAGCGCTCCTCCCCCCTGGATTGAGTCTGCCAGCGGAGGGTATTTTATTTAACCCCCACAGCGAAAACAGCCAATTGGATCCTAAGATCTATGGCACCACCTTTGTCGGTGAGTCCTTTGTGGGGCAAGCCCTCCACAAGGCAAGCGCTGAGGGTCATCCCTATTTTCGTATCCCCAAGGGTTTAGCTCACGAGCAGGATATTTATGTGGTTCCCAAGGCTCAGGATCGGGACCTGTCAGGATTGCAATCATTCCGGCGCGGCCCTTGGGGTTGGGTGGATGAGCGGCGAATTTTGGAGTCCGGCCAGTTATATCTGCGAGGTTGGGCGGCTTCTCTGGATGACGGGGTGTTGCCCGCCGTCGAGATCAAGGCCAACGAAAAACTTCATCTATGCCCTACCGGGCTTCAGCGGGATGATGTCCGCAAGGTCTTTGGGGATGACCGTCTAGGCCCAGTCGGCTGGGAGTTTAAGCACCCCCTGGACCGTAAGATCCGGGAAGTCTGGGTGGAAGTTACCGCAAGGACTGCCGCCAACGAAAGGGCTTTGCTCTACACGGGAAGGCTTTTTCGAGCCCAAACTGAGTGAACGGCTAGAGCAAGCAGCGTGCGCTGTGGCCATGAAGAGGGTGGTCGTGTTTTAAATGGGGAGAATTGAGCAAATGAAGGGGAGGCTAAGCCTATCCGTTTCGGGCAATGACCTCGCCTAGGAGGCGCTGATAAACACCCCGTAGGCCGGATTAAGCGTCGCGTATCCGGCAAAACAATACTACCAAGAGGTTTAAGAGCGGAGCCAGCAAGTGGCATGTGTTGTGCGCACGAAGAGGCTATCCTTATCTTGTAATGACTCCTGATCTGGCGCGGTTGTTAGAGAGAGCCCCTAGGTACCGTGTTCTGGATTTGGGAAATCGGTTATCGAGCATAGGTCGTTGCGGCAGGCAAAAGAACCTAGAGGAGGTTCGAAATGGTGCGCTCAAGATTCATTTTGACGGTTTTACCTCTGCTGTTGGTGGCAATGGGTACGAGCACCGGGGTAGAAGCGCAAGGGCTAGGTACGGGTAATCAAACTAACTCTCAGTCTCAGGATGGGCAGATTACTGTAAGGACGCAAAGCGCTGGAGTATCCCGCATTGATTACACTAAATGCGTAGAGTTTTGCGCAGATATGTTTACTGGTGGCGCGGATTCTCCGGAGCGAAACACCTGTATTGCTGGGTGCAGCAGGATTGACAGTTCTTTTCAGGTAGATGGTATTTTGCTAGGCCCCTCCTCTGAAGATTAATGGGCATAAGAATGATGCTCAAAGGTGGCTAGGGAATCCCTTTATGGGTAGGGCGGATTGGGCGTAGCGACCGATTCTCGCTGGGAGCGAATCGGGTCGTGCGTAATACACCCGCAGGGTGCGGGCCAGGGATGGCCTGCAACAAACTCACCGATTCCTTTTCCATTTCGGTGGTGCTCATCGCTGTGCTCTGTATCTCCTACGTAACTCAGGTTTTTGTAGGGGCGGGCTTTAACTGTGAACTTTAAGTTTCTGTGCTGCAGCGTTCATTGGGGCCCAGGCAGCATCCAAATCTTGGTGGGCGCGATGAGTCCAAGCCTCCCCCCAGTAAAAGTGGCAACTAGTTTCCGAGCGTAACAAGCGCCACTCAGCCTCATCAAGTAATTGGGCTATTTCCGGGTCCTGTGCTTGAGTGTCAGCTTGTTTTTGCTTTAATTCATGGAGGGTTGCGCTGGTTTCCGCGACTCGTTTAAGGGCCTCCTTTTGAAGCTCAGAGCCGGTCCATTGGACAAAATCAATCCCTGAGTGGTCGCCGGTATTCCAGGCTGCGGTGTTCACCTTAACTCGGCCCTTGGCACCGTATTTATCCAGGTAATCATGGACAAAAGTGGGGCGGAGGAAGGCATTATCCCGGCGGGCCTTGGTCAACAGCTCCTGATAAAATATTCCCCAGAAGTTACCTTCCTCTGATGTATTGCGGAACCAGCCGCCATTGTCTCCATCGCTACAGGTGGTGACCAAAGGCGGGAAGTCACACCCTTGGGTCCGATGGTAGAGCTCATTAAGGAACCAATCAAACTCCATTCCAGCTTCCTGGGCATCGGAGAGTTCCCGATCCCGGACCACGACAATGATTTCTTCACCTCCATACTCGGCAATATGGGGGCGGTAGCGGAGCTCCTGCCAACTCATCTCCTCTAAAGGCTCCACATGGAGGCTGTCTACCAGGACATAACGGAACCCATGTTTCTTCAGCAGGGGAATCAATTCCATGGTAAAGGCCATCTCCGGCGGCCAAAAGCCAGTGAATTGGGTTCGATCAAAAAGGGACTGCCCGATGCCGAGCCAGCGCCTGATATGCTCTTCCCGATCCGGGCCGGGAATCAAGGGCAGGGCCGGGTGATAGTAAGCATTGCCCAGGATCTCAAATAGGGCGGTATTTTGTAGATGCCACAGCAAGTCACCGCATTTGACAATCCCATACACGCGCTGTTGAAAGTTAGGATTGGAGAGGGTCTCAAGGAGTGTGCCCGATAAGGCCAGATGAACCCGCGCCACATCCTCATAACCCCAGAGGGCGCGCGGCATCCGGTCCAGGGCATAGAGGATCTCTTTAGCCTCCCAGGGATTGTGCTCCAGCAAGTATTCCAGATTGCCTGCCGGCTGGTGTAAGTTTAAGACCAAGGCGTGGTGGATGATGTTCATGGTGCGGATCTCCCCCAATTAGGCATTTAGTATCCCATGGCTTAGGACTAGGTTCGAGTTTGGAAGCTCACGGTGAGGGTGACTTGGCCCTCTGCCGGGACAGGCAGTTGCCAGAGCGCAGTGTTGGCCGTTTCCCGTTGGTGGGGGTGGCTTTCGGTGAGAATATGCCAGTCGCCGGGGATAAATTCGGCGACCTTCACCAGAACCGATTCCTTTTTGGCATTGCGAAGCAAAATTTCAAAGGAGGCTTCAAAGGAGTTGGAATCTAGTTTGCGGTACTCGGTCCGCCGTTTTTCCGCGGTGACGTCAAAGGCCTGTCCTAGTTTTAGTTTGGCGGAGTCGTTTTTGGAGACATGATTAATCCGATCCTCCCCGACAAATTGGGTGTTGCCCTTGGAATCTTGCTTATAGACTCGGATGATACCCGCTGGCAAAGGGAGGCCCAGTCCCGCTTTTTCAGTGTTATCGAAATGGAGGTAAACCATGACCGGAGGCTTTAAGATGGAGGAGGCTTGGGAATGGCCGTAGTAGAGATGGGGCGTATGGCTGCGGAGTTCATATTGTTTATGAACGGTGACCTCCTGGGCGCTTAACAAAGCGACCTGTTTGGTCTGATTGTTTTTGATGGTTGTGGTGCGTTCCAAACTGTACAGATGGTAGTCCAGTAAAGCCTCTTCTCGCATGGGGGGAGCCTCAGCGAGCGCCATGGCCTCTCGCGCTTGGCGCTTGGCGTAGTCAGCTACCGGAGTAACCCGATGGACGCTGCCCGCTACCAATTGCAGATGGGCATCCTGGTAAGCAGTCCCGGAGCGGTTAGTGAGAGTCACCCAACCATTTAGATCAAAGCGATCTTCGCTTTGATTGAGTTTAGCCACATAATCGGCTTTCCAGCTTAGGCCACTGGTAAGATAACTCAGTTCTAGCTCCTGTTTTCCTGATATTGCCGTATGGAGTTGCAAAATCAGAGAGGGGCGCTCTCGCAGGTCTTGGGGAATATCCTGGTAGACCAGGCGGGAGGGGGAGATCCCTGTCTCAATACGGTCCTCGAAGCGCAGGATTATTCCCTGGTTGGCGGCGAGCAGAGTCGCCTGTTCAATGGTTTCCTCTCCGGTAGTGGGGTGGCGGTAAATAACGCCCACTTCGCGTCCCACATGTTTCTGAATCAAGGTTTGGGCGGTCAGCAAATCAAATTCATAGTTTTGCTCGATAATAGAGAAACCCTGGGGTTGGGAGAGATTACGGAGAAGGGCGGTCTCAGGTTGGATGTTGGCGCTGACGTCCATGAAAGCCAGCATATTATGCCCTTTTTTTAAGGCTACCCGACGCTGATCTTTTATCATGGCCAAGTCATTGTTGTAGATGGTCAGCGCCACCCTTTTTTGATCGGCATCGGTGGTGCGAATCTCTTCCTGGCTCCAAACGATAGGGCTTGAAAATAGAATCACCAGAGCAAGGGCTCCCGCACGAATCAATCTTGGTATCAGTGTAGTCATTTCTTTAGTAGGGAATAGGGTTATCAAACTAGTATAGACCACGCTGTCTGTCCATAGGCAGCCCCCCATCGCCGTTGAGCTAGAGTTGGATTTGGCTTGATCGCGGAAGGCTTCAAGTGATTGTTGAGACTGAATATATAGAATGTAAGATGGCATGAAATTGGTATTAGGTGAGCGGCATTAGTCTTTGTCTTCTATTCCCTCCTCTTTGATGGGGGAGGGGGAGGTGGGGGTGAGGAGCAAGTGCTATTACATCCCCCCATCCCGACCTTCCCCCGCAAGGGGGGAAGGGGCGAGATTCCCTACCTCTTTCTGTTTTCTTCCTGCGGTAAGGGCCTTAAGTAAGTTCGGGAATCCGATGACCTGCCCCATTTTGAAAGGTCGGTTCTAGAGTTATTGGCGCACGAAACTTGAATCTCAGTCAAGTTTTAGTGCCTTAGCCGCAAGTTTAGTACCGATGACCCGCGCGCGAATCTTAGCGAATGCAGTTTCGCGGCCGGTGGAGGTGTCATCCTCGAAGGGGGAGAAGCCGCAATCATCCGTGGTCCCCAGTTGATGGACCGGAATGAATGCGGCTGCTTGCAGCACACGGTCCCTCACTGTTTCGGGGGATTCCACATGGGGGTCGAGGACGTTGATCACCCCAATGAAGACACGCTGTTGGGGACGTAGGTGCCGAGCAATAATGGAAAGCACCCGCTCAGGGTCTTTTTCGCTTGCCATTTGTACATAAAAATTGCCGGCTTCCAGTTTGAACAGGCTCGGCAGCAGCTCGGCATAATCAACGTCGGCGCTATGGGTCGAGTCCTGGTCGCCACCGGGGCAGGTGTGTACACCGATACGTTGCCGCTGTTCAGGGGAGAAGGAGGCTAGCACCCGGTTGTTGAGATCGATGAAAGCCTGGAGAAGCTGCTTGGTTGGATCCAGTTTCACCGAGAGGCGCCCTTCGGTGAAATCGATTTGCACTCGGTGCGCGCCGGCATCAAAGCAGCCGTGGATGTCCTGGATGGCTTCCCGGACCAAATCGTCTAGGAACTCTTCGCGAGGGTAGCCGTCGATATCCTCCGGAGGATAAATTAGGCTGAGCGCCGAAGCGGAAATCACCGCTTGTTTTATCGGCACGGTGGCGTAACGGCGGGCAGCGTGGGTATAGGTTTCGGCATGGACCCCGTAGCGAAAAGGGCCGGCGGTTAGCCGGGGAAGTCGGCGGGTATGTCCATCTTGGAAAGGAATGACGATGCCGTCTGCAGTGATATTGGCCAAATCCTGTAGCGGATAGGTGGCAAAACTGGATTTGGTCTGTTCGCCGTCGGTGATAATCGGGGAGCCGGTGGCCTCCAGTGCTTGAATGGTTTCCCGCAAAGCGACATCGTAGGCAGCCTCTAGTTCTTTAGTGGGAAGGCTGCCTTCACGGTGTTGGCGTATGAGTGCCAGCAGCTCCGGTGGGCGAGGAATGCTGCCGACGGCTTCGGTTGGAATCGACATTATTTTTCTCCTGGCAAAACGGTTTCATCATAGCAAGATGGACCGGAATTCCTATGGGTTAGCGACTCGCAGCCCGGAAACCGCAGCGATTAACCAACCCATGCGATGGAGTCTTTGTTAAGGTCATAATCTAGCATAGATGTTAGATTCCGCTTTAAATCCTTAATCCCCTGTGCTATTTCCTAAAGTGTTGAGGTAATGCCGAAGCATTGAAATCAGGATCCGAATAACAGCACGGTTATAGCACTCCAATAGTATGTGGCTCCGATGGTTCCCCTGGAAGTTTTTTATTGGGCGCTTAGCAAGGGCCCACGGGCTAATTGATCCCGTACAAGTACTGGCGCGTCTGGAGAGCTTCGCCCAGCCCTCCGAGGTCAAAGAGCCCTTAGAGCTACTTCGCGCTGGCGTGGTTTTCCATGCCCGTGGTCTTCTCAACGCTGCCACTATCCAGCACAATCTGGATTGGATCTGGCCCTTTTGGGTGGAACGGCAGTTCGATCCCAAGGATGAAGCATTCATCCCCAGGGCTTTCTCCATCACCCATATCAACCTCACCCACCGGAACTGGACAGCCGTTGGAATTCCCGATGTTACAGAGCTGCCCATCGTCGATCCTCGGGGGCTGGTCACTCCATTTTGGGATAGTTGGTCTCTGGATAGCTGGGTGATTAGTGAGGACGGCCGTTGGTTGGTTCCCTCACGGCTCGATACGGTCACCCACTACCTGGCCCTTGAGGAGGGGGGTGCGGTGGTGACCGAAAGCACTGCCCAGGGGTTGCAACTCCTTTCCCGGGTTCACGTCGCGATGGAAGAGGGCATCCCCACTTGCCAGATACACCTGACGGCCCGCGCTGACGCGAAGGCTTGGTTGGCGGTGAGCTTGCGCCCTTATAACCCAGAAGGGGTGAGTCTGTTGCACAAGGTTCATTTGAGCGAGGATGCCAGGGGGTGGGAGCTGGACCACCACCGGCGAGTGCGCTTCAACCAGCCAATGGAACGGGCCCAATTTTCCGACTATCGCTCGGGTGACGTTCATACCCTGCTTCCAGCGGGAGCTGAGGCTCGTCAGGTCCACTGCAATGTGGGCATGGCGACTGCGGCGGCACTATTTACCATCGAACCAGAGCAGCCCAGGGAGCTTTTAGTGGGCGTTCCCCTCGCTGAAAAGGTGCAGCAGGGAGTAAATCCAGGGGATTCAGGCGCCGCACTGTGGCGGCACAGTCTTCAAACGTGCGCCAAGCTGGAATTGCCCGAGCGCCAATTCCAATTTCTCTACGATGCGGCGGTGCAGACCCTTATTCTCCATTCACCGACTGAGGTTTATCCGGGACCCTACACCTACAGGCGCTTTTGGTTTCGTGATGCCGCTTTTATCCTGCATGCCCTCCTTTGTGGGGGGCTGAAAGATCGGGTGGAACGGACTTTAGATACCTTCCCCTCGCGGCAAACCCAGGGGGGGTTTTTCCATTCCCAGGAAGGGGAATGGGACTCGAACGGTGAAGCCCTCTGGATTTTCCAGCGCTTCTGTCAATTGACAGGTCGCCCCCCTAAACAAGCGTGGCGGCGGGCGATTCTTCATGGAGGGCGCTGGCTCGTACGGAAGCGGTTGTCCGAGCAGTTGGAGGCGCCCCACGCCGGATTATTGCCAGCAGGGTTTAGCGCTGAGCACCTGGGGCCTAATGACTATTACTATTGGGACGATTTTTGGGGTGTGGCGGGGCTGAGAGCCGCAGCAGGGTTGCTAGAGTCCTACGGCGACGAAAAACATGCCCGTGAATTCCGTCTTGAATCGGACCGTTTCATGGCGGCCATTGAAAAGAGCCTGGCGGCGATAAAACCGGGTCTCAGTTATCCAGGAATGCCGGCCTCTCCCTATCGCCGAATGGATGCGGGGGCTATTGGTTCCTTGGCTGTAGGTTATCCCCTTCAGTTGTGTCCGGCCACCGACCCCCCATTGCTGGCAACCGCCTCTTATCTCATTGAGAACTGCTTTGTCGGGGGGGGCTTTTTTCAAGACATGATCCACTCAGGGATCAATCCCTACCTGACTTTACATATTGCCCAGGTCCTGCTGCGAGCAGGAGATCCCCAGGCGTTGGAGCTGATGCAGGCAGTGGCAGGGCTGGCTTCTCCTACGGGACAGTGGCCAGAAGCGATACATCCCCGGACTAGGGGTGGCTGCATGGGCGATGGGCACCACGTGTGGGCAGCGGCAGAGTGGGTGCTCATGATGAGGAACTGTTTTGTTCGAGAAGAAGAGGATCGCCTGATTCTGGCCTCCGGCATACCCATGAGGTGGCTTGAGGGGGGAGAGCCGATCTCTTATGGGCCGGCACCGACACCATTTGGGGATATCACTGTTTCCCTGCGGCCAGAGGGCGAGAACGTGGTGGTTCATTGGCAAGGACAATGGCGCCAAGAGCCACCCCAGATAGAGGTCTGCTTGCCGGGCCTTGCTCCCTTGCATCCCCCGGAAGGCAAAGACCAGGTGACGGCAAAGGGAGTCATACCCTTGTGAAAATTTGCATGCTGACCAATACCTTTACGCCCCATGTTGGCGGAGTGGCCCGCAGCATATCGAACTTTACGGCCGAATACCGTCGGCTTGGTCATCAGGTGCTGGTGGTGGCCCCCCTGTTCGAGGGGACCCCCTTGCAGGAACAGGACGTGATCCGTATTCCCGCCATTGAACATTTCCGGGGCAGCGATTTTTCGATACCTTTGCCGGTGCCCGGCAGGCTTGCGGCTGCGCTTAAAAAATTTGCACCTGATGTGCTCCACTCCCACCATCCGTTTCTATTAGGCGATACGGCCCTCCGTATTGGGGCCGCTCAAAACCTCCCTGTAGTTTTTACTTACCATACCATGTATGAGCAGTATACCCATTATGTTCCGGCTGACTCCCCCCGGCTCAAGCGCTTTGCCATTGATCTGGCGAGTGGTTACTGCAACCTTTGCGATGGTGTTATCGCCCCTAGCGACAGTATTGCAAGGATACTCCGGCAACGGGGCTTGAAGGTGCCGATGGAGGTGATTCCTACTGGCGTGGAGGTAGAATACTTTGTCCGCGGTGATGGTCAAGCCTTCCGGCGCGACCAGGGCATCCCCGCCGACGCTTTTCTCGTCGGCCATATTGGCAGGCTCGCCCCGGAGAAAAATTTGAACTTCCTTTCCAATGCTGTCGCTCAGTTCCTGCTGCAAAATGAGAAGGCTCGTTTTTTAGTGGCGGGCGACGGGCCTTCAGCACCCGAGATCAAGCGCTTGTTTGAGTCCCTGGGCCTCGGTAGCCGCTTGGACTTCATTGGCATCTTGAAAGGGAGCGATCTTGCAAATGCTTACCAGGCCATGGATGTATTCGTATTCGCCTCCCAGAGCGAAACCCAAGGTTTGGTGCTGGCCGAGGCGATGGCCGCGAGCACGCCAGTGGTCGCCCTTGATGCCCCTGGGGTCCGTGAAGTGGTCATTGATCATCGAAATGGACGCTTGCTGTTCCAAGAAGATGCCAAGGAGTTTGCAGCGGCTCTATCCTGGATGTGCTCTCTTACCCCAGCCGAACGTCGAAATTTTGAAGAGGCGGCTAGGGAAACGGCTAATCACTTTTCTATGACCCGATGCGCCCACCGAGCCCTCAAATTTTACAATGCCATGCAAGCCAAGGTGCCGTCTCTCAAATCCATCGAAAGAAGTCATTGGGCCATTGCCAGGCACCGGATCGAGATCGAGTGGGAAATTATGAGGAATATCGCGGCAGCAGTCAGTGATTCGGTTCGGACCCCCTCAGGAAATAATTCTCCATAGGTTAGGTTGTTCCCCGTCTCTATTTTCCTTTGTCCCTGTCGGTAGGTTCTAACATAGAGCCGTAGGGGAGCGCAGTGAAACCCCCTGCTACCCGCCAAGGTTTTCCAGCCGCTTCTCAATGTGAGATAAAGGCCGGCCCTTAGCCGGCTTTTACCTCAACACGGTGTTTTGTCTGCCGCGTTTTAGGCAGGGAAATCCATAATACCCCGCGGCGATACTTGGCGCGAGCCTCGCTTTCATTGACCTCGGTGGGTAAGGGCAGGGCCCGTTCAAAGCGCCCATAGGCCCGTTCCATCATATAATAGCGTCCCTCGCTTTGTTCCCGCTCTACCCGCTTTTCACCTCGGACAACCAGGGTGTTGTCAATGACTTCGATATCAAAATCGCTGACTTCCATGCCGGGGACTTCCAGCCGAACGGTCACGGTTTTATCATCCTCTTGGACTTCAGCGGCGAGTAGCCCCCAACGGGAGGCACTCTCCATGATCTGGTCTTCCGTGGTTTCCAGTTGTCCTCGCTGGGTCGTTGGTGAAAAGTGGGTGAGGGCTTGGCTTGCCCGTTCCCGCAGGTGATGCCAACCCTCGGTGAGGTAATCCCAAGCACGGGAGGCACCTTTATGGATTTGCTCTAGGGGAGACATCCTCATTACTCCTTTTCTAGACCTTCAGTTATCCGTTTCATCGTGGCTCTTTGAGGCTGAGCCCTTGGCTTAGCCTTCAACCGTAATTTTACGGGGCTGCGCTTGTTGGCTTTTCGGGATCGCCAACTCCAGGACACCGTTTTGAGAACGGGCACTGACCTTGGCGGCATCGACCGTATTGGGCAATGCAAAGCGCCGTAAAAAGCTGCCGCTGACCCGTTCTGCCCGCTTATAACTTTGTTGTTCCCCGGAGTGGAGGGTTTCCCGGTGGCCTTTGAGCGTGAGAGTGCCTTTATCCAGGGTCACCTCAATATCCTTGGCTTCAACGCCCGGTAGATCAGCATAAATGACAAAACGATCCGCCTCTTCTTTGATGTCTACGGCGGGAACCCAATCGCTGGTGGCAAGCTCGGCTTCGGTTTGAGCGTGCCGTAGGGGGTTGACCTCAAAGAGGCGATTGACTTCCCTTTGCAACTGGTTGAGCATGTCAAAAGGTTCATAGTGTCTAATAGCCATTTTCTCTTTTCCTCCTGGGATGGGAGTTTTAATTAAGTTCGGGAGCGCGGTTACTGGTCCCTTCTTAGCAAAAGAAATGGGGATGATTTCGAGCGCTTTCAAGGGGGCACTGTTGGAGTTTCGCCATGACTGAGTGCGGTTCGGTCCCTCCTCCCCTTGTCAGCCTGGAGAATTCGCGTTTCTCAGCAGTCCTCGGGCGGTGGCTAGGCCACGGCCCTTGGGGTCTTCACCGCTCCACGCGCTTTATCGGTTCCGGCGCTCCCCGCCGTACCCAACATCAAAACATTCTTGGCCGCGTTAATATCCCGGTCGTGCTCCGTTCCACAGTCCGGGCATTCCCACTCGCGAACTTTGAGCGGCATGGACTCTTGAATAGTCCCGCACTCAGAGCACCTCTTGCTGGTGGGTGCCCAGCGGTCCACGATAAACACTTCCCGGCCATAGCTGCTTTGTACTCCATTTGCCGCTTGAGCTCATACAGCCCGCAATCCGCAACGGCTTTGCTCAAGCGGCGGTTTCTCAACATCCCTGTGATATTCAAATCCTCCAGACAAATCACTGGGTTCTCGTTGACTATCTTGGAGGATTGTTGGTGCAGAAAATCCCGGCGGCTATCGGCTATCCGGGCATGGATACGCGCCACTTTTTGCTGTTGATGGCGGCAACGCTGAGAGCTTTTCTTTTTCTTGCTCAGGCGACGCTGAGCCTTTTTCAATTGACGGGCATATTGATAGGTATATTTAGGCGCACCGGACTTATACCCACTAGAGGTGACCCCCACATCCTTAACCCCCACATCCACCCCAACAGCGTTCTTGCGGGCAGGCAGAGCGGCAATCTCCACCTCACAGGCCATGCTGACAAAATAACGGCCAGCGGGGTCTTTACTGACCGTCACCATTTTGGGGATACCCATCATCCTGCGAGACCATTTCAGCTTAAGCGCCCCAAGCTTTGGCAGCTTCAACAACTTGCTTTCGGCGTTGAAATTCTTCGCCACATGGCGTTGGTCCAATTGATAGCGTACCGATTGGGTCTGATGGCGTCTCTTAAAGCGGGGATACTTGCCCCGACCGGCGAAGAAGTTTTTAAACGCCCTATCTTGGTCCCTCAGTTTTTGGGTATGGCAACTGGCGGTGGCTTCGCTCAGCCAGGGGCATTCCGTTTGCTTCAGTGCCGTCAATTGGCGGCTGAGGCTGATAGTGTTCAGCGACTCGCCCTGCGCTTGATACGCCTTCGTTCGCGTTTCCAACGCCCAATTCCACACATAGCGGGCATGGCCGAATTCAATGGCCAATTGCCGCTTTTGCGTGGGTGTGGGGTAAAACCTGAATTTGTAGCCCCGTTGCGTTACCACGCAGCCATCATGCCACAACTGTCGCCTATGGCAAAAGAGTACTCAAGGGCTGGCCAACTACGCAAAACGCGAATTCATGGCCAAACGCGAGTAATCGGCCCTCGCGCTCGACGCGCCGTTTCACTTCGCACTCTCGCTAGGGGGGCGTCGTGCATCCATGCACTCCTTCAAGGCGAATTAGCTTGCGTGTTGAGCAGCTTCCAAGTTCTCGCTGGCCATTAGCCAGGCTTCCTCTGTCTCGATGAGGGTTTGTTCTAGGCGCGCTTGTTTCATGAGCAGGGCTTTGAGATGTTCTTTTTGTTGCGGATCCTGGTATAAATCGGGATGAGCTAATTCTTGGTCGAGGGTTGATTTCTCCGCCTGTAGTTTTTCCAATGTTCCTTCGATTTCATCAAGCTTTTTTTGTAATGGCTGTAAAATGCGGCGGCGCTCTGCTTCTTGCCGCCGGCGTTCCTTGCGGGCAGCGGCATGGTGGGGTTCAGAAGGAGGCTCCCGAGGGGTTTCCTCGGTGCTACTTTGGCGCTGGCTGAGCCACTGCTGGTAGTTCTCCAAATCCCCATCGAAGGGGGAAGCGGTATGATCGGCCACCAACCAAAAGATATCCGTGGTGCTGCGCAGGAGGTGGCGATCGTGGGAGACCACCACCATGGCCCCTTCAAAATCTTGAAGGGCGGCGGTCAAGGCATGGCGCATTTCCAAATCAAGATGGTTAGTGGGTTCATCCAGCAGCAGCAGATTGGGGCGTTGAGACACGAGCAAAGCCAGGGCGAGGCGGGCTTTTTCCCCCCCTGAAAAAGGGGCTACCGGTTCTAAGGCCTGATCGCCACGGAAATTGAAGCCCCCGAGAAAATCCCGCATCTCTTTCTCGGTGGCGGTCGGGGTTAGTTGTTGCAGATGTTGGAGTGGGCTTTGATGGGCGTTGAGTTGCTCTATTTGATGTTGGGCGAAGTAGCCGATGCGCAAATCCGGTGAGCTGTCCACAGTGCCGGTACGCGCCTGCAGTTCTCCGGCGAGCAATTTAATGAGGGTGGATTTGCCGGCCCCATTGGGTCCAAGCAGGCCAATACGGTCCCCGGGGATCAAATCTAGGTTGACTCGGCTCAGCACTTCCCACTGATCGTAACCGATGGCCACTTGACGGAGGCGCAGGAGGTTGGCGGGGAGCTTTTCCGGTTGAGGCAGAGAAAAGTGAAAGGGGGAATGGATATGGGCCGGGGCAATCCGCTCCATGCGCTGTAGGGCCTTGAGGCGGCTTTGGGCTTGGCGCGCTTTGGTTGCTTTGGCCCGGAAGCGGTCCACAAAGCGCTGGATATGGGCAATTTCCCGCTGTTGCTTTTGGTAGCTGGCCTGTTGTTGGGCCAATTGCTCAGCCCGGTACCGTTCAAACTCAGAGTAATTCCCGCGATAGTAATCGACGGTCTTGTTTTCAATGTGGGCAATATGGTCCACCACCCGGTCGAGTAGTTCCCGGTCATGGGAGATCAGCAACAGGGTACCGGGGTAAGTGCTTAACCAACCCTCTAGCCATAACACGGCATCCAAGTCTAGGTGGTTGGTGGGCTCGTCCAAGAGCAGTAAGTCGGAACGGCACATGAGGGCTTGGGCAAGATTGAGACGCATCCGCCAGCCACCGGAAAAAGCCCGTACCGGGAGGGTTTCCTGATCGGCGGTAAAGCCTAAACCATGCATGAGTTTTACCGCTCGAACTGGAGCCGTGTAGCCATCGATGGCCTCAATCCGAGCATGGATAGTGCCTTGAGCGGTTCCATCGCCTGCTTGCTCCGCTTTTGCCAGCTCGGCCTGGAGAAAGCGCAGTTCGGTATCACCGTCAAGGACATAGTCCAGGGCAGGGGTCTCTACCGCTGGGGTTTCTTGGGCCACATGGGCTAGTACCCATTGGGAGGGCCGGTTGAATTCCCCCGCATCCGGTTGGAGTTGCCCGAGGATGAGGTCAAATAAACTGGATTTGCCGCAGCCATTAGCGCCGGTGAGACCCACCCGCTGGCCAGGATGAATGGTCAGGTTAAAATGTTCGAAAAGCAGTCGGCTGCCCCGCCGTAAGGAAATATTTTGGAAACTTAGCATCGGCTGATATGGATAAAATGAGAAGACTATAATTTTTTATTAACAAAACTTTACTAGGATACCAAGCTTAGAGAGGAGGGCTAAATGGAGAATAAGATCCATAAATCCGAACAAGAGTGGAAAGCGCAACTCACTCCGGAGCAATATCATGTCACCCGGGAGGCGGGAACCGAACTGGCTTTTAGCGGAAAGTATTACCACCACCAGGAAAAGGGGAGCTATTGCTGTATTTGCTGTGGTAGCCCCTTGTTTAGCTCGGCGCAAAAATACGAATCCGGAACCGGTTGGCCGAGTTTTTGGAACCCTATCCGGGAACAGGCGCTAGAAATGCGCCCAGATAACAGTCATGGCATGCATCGGGTCGAGGTCAGGTGCGCTCGCTGCGATGCCCACCTGGGTCATGTCTTTGGTGATGGTCCCGCTCCCACGGGGCAGCGTTATTGTATTAATTCCTGTGCATTGGATTTTGAAGCTGATTCTTCTTCCATTTAGCAGGGTAGGCCTTCTGGGCCTCCTGCTCTGCCTCCTTTTGACTGCTTGCCTAGGGTCAGCCGAGGACCGCTTGACCTGGTTAACCGGGGCGACCATGGGCACCGGATATTCCGTCAAAATTGTTGATCTCCCTGCTGGGATCGACCCTGAAAGCTTGGATCATCACATTGCCCAGTTGCTGGAAGAGGTCAATGGATTGATGTCCACTTACCAAGAGGCTTCCGAGCTGTCCCGCTTTAATCGCAGTAGGCGTACTGACTGGATAGCCGTGTCCCCAGAGCTGGTCAAAGTGTTGGAAGAGGCGCAACGGATTAGCCGACTGAGTGAAGGCGCCTTTGATGTGACGGTAGGGCCGCTGGTCAATCTATGGGGGTTTGGACCCTCCCCCTATGTCGATGACCTGCCCCCTAGGCAGCAGGTGGAGGCGGCAAGGGAAAGGGTCGATTTTAAGCAGTTGCAAATACGGCGTTTACCCCCGGCGATAAGAAAGGCGCAGGGGGATATTTATGTGGATCTTTCGGGTATTGCCAAAGGGTATGGAGTGGACCGGATAGCGGAATTGCTAGAGGCCCAGGGAATTGAGAATTATCTGGTCGATATTGGAGGGGAGGAGCGAATCCAGGGGTATGGCCCCCAGGGAGGCCCCTGGCGAATTGCCATTGAACGGCCAGTGGCCGGGAAACGTAGCGTGCAGCGCATCCTTGAGTTGGACTCCAGTGCGGTGGCCACTTCCGGGGATTACCGCAACTACTTCGAGCGGGAGGGAAAGCGCTATTCCCATACCCTTGATCCTCGAACAGGCTGGCCTATTACCCATAAACTAGTCTCAGTAACGGTGTTAAGCGCTACCGCGATGCGTGCTGACGCTTTGGCTACGGCCCTGATGGTGCTTGGGCCAGAGCAAGGGTTTCGGTTGGCCGAGCGGGAGCAAATTGCCGCCTTGTTTCTGGTCAAAACGCCTGGAGGGTTTAGGGAGCAGACTACTACTCGTTTTACTAAGATTCGTTCATGGGCCTTATCGGCAGGAAAGGGGTATCCCCCTGCCGATAAATAAAGGTGCTCTAGCTAAGGTTAAGTAATACCAATTTCACGTAACTTTGCATTGTATAGGCTTAGTATAAACAACCAGTTATAACCTTAATAAATTGCAGCCTTTTGCTAAATTGGTATAAAGGGATGGGACTGATGTTAAAGCTCTCAAAGAAATTTTTAGGGGGCGTCAAGCGCTCCGCAGTGGCAAGGGTACTCTTGCTATTAAGCACTCCAGGATTGTTTGCGGGCAATCTGTGGGCGGCTAACCTCCAGATTCAAGTTGTGGCCGGGGATAAAAAAACGCCCCTGGAAAAGGCAGCGGTTTGTCTTGGAACCTCCCCAAATCCACAGCAATTTGGGGCCTCCCTAACAGGTAAAAAGGGTCGGGTGTTATTCCATGAGCTGCAACCGGTGCCCCTTATTCTCACCGTGTCCAAGCCTGGGTTTAGGGGAGAACAACGCATTGTCGGCAGGCAAACGCTGAATCGGGTTATGGTCGTATCCCTAGCGCCGGGCGGTGGAGGCCCCACTTGCCAGGCTTTGCCTCAGGCTAAAACAAAAGCCTCCACTGCAGCAGAGCTCCTAGTTAAGGATCTAGCTATTAACCGGGGTGCCCCCCTAACCCGAAGCCGGAAGGTCACGCTTTTTTTCACTGTGGAAGGCAAGCCTACCCAGTATCGTGCCAGCCAGTTTCCAGACTTTCGGGACGCCCCATGGCAAGCTTTTGTTTTAACCCCCCAATTTGAGTTGAGTCCCGGCAGTGGTGAAAAAACTATCTATTTACAGGTTCGCCGCCACCGGGAAATTGACGGCTCTTACCTGCAAACGGTATCCAACACTACCGAGGGCAGTATCTATTTTTCTAAGCGTTAATTGATTTATGATTTAACTCCGACCGTGATAGCGGAGATTTTATTCTGCTTCTGGTTCCGATGGGGGTTCAATTTTTACCAAGTAATGGTGGTGAGACGGGCATCCTGCGACAGTTTGCGCAGAGATATCAATCCTTGCATACCGTTCTTCGGTGATAGGCTCAGGAAGATCTCCTTCCACTAGATAGCTTCCATTGGGTTGCTTGGTGACTGTCAGAATACCTTCTTGATCACGAATTTCGACAGCAAGGGTTGCTTCCTGGAGGTTCGAACTGGCGACAAAGGAAAAATGAGATAATTCCGGAATAACCGCCTTAGGGGCAGGATTTTCCTCGGAAAAGCGGACGGATGTACAGCTGCTTGATTGGGATTGGGAGCGCCCCCCCCCATAGGCATAAGCCGTGGTTGTCATTGTAAAAAATAGGGAAAATAGAGCGATATAAGAACCGATATGAAAAAGTCTTTTATTTGTCATTCCTGTTCTATCCTAAGTGTTTGTTTTTTAAAGTAAGAAAAATCATTTGAGCACCTCTAACCTTAAAGTATAGAGCTAAAGAGGTTGAACCTCAAGGTTGTTTCTTTACCCATAACAGTAAGCGCAAGGCAATCAATAGGGGCAGGTCTTTCGCTCCTATGGGTTTCTAAAAGGGGTGGAACTGTCGTTTAAGTTTGCGGACTGAGAGTGTATGAAGCATCTTTCAACCCGAGCCGAATTTGTTCTAGAACAGCCGCTGCGTTTCCTGTTGCAGGTTATCGCGGGATTTCGAGTTAACCAGGGACTATTGTTGGCGGGGGCCATCGCTTATTACACATTGCTATCGGTGGTTCCCATGTTTGCCCTGATTTTGGTGGGGCTTTCCCAGGTAGTCGATCCGGATCAATTACTGGAGACCACCAATGACTATCTGTCGTTACTGGCCCCAGGGCAGGCAGAGGCCCTCACCGAGGAGATCGCAGGGTTTCTAGAAAATTGGAAGATAATCGGGATAGTGGGCTTTTTAGTCCTGCTATTTTTCAGCTCAATGGCATTTACCGTGCTAGAAAATGCCATGTCTATCATCTTCTTTCATCGTGTGGCGATTCATCGTCGTCATTTCCTGGTCTCAGCTATCCTTCCCTACTGCTATCTATTCCTTTTGGGGTTGGGGCTTTTTGTGGTGAGTCTGGTGAGCAGTGGTTTACATGCCCTCGATGAACGTTCTGTGACTTTGTTGGGCAATATATTCGGTGGTTACTACGCCGTTGGGATTTATGTATTGGGCCTGCTCGGTGAAATTTTGTTGCTGACCTCCCTTTATTTGGTCATGCCTCTGGGTCGGATCGTGTTCAGTCATGCCCTAATTGGCGGTGTGGTGGCGACCCTGCTATGGGAAATCACCCGACAGGTCCTAGTGTGGTATTTCTCGACCCTATCTTTCGTGAATATCATTTACGGATCATTTGCCACGGCAGTGATGATCCTGCTGAGCCTAGAAGCGGCAGCCATTATTGTCTTATTCGGCGCTCAAGTGATTGCGGAATATGAGCGCATTGACACCCAAGAGAAAAGCCACCAAAGTTTTCAGACTTAATATAGAGGATGACTGTGAAACCCAAAATTCTGCTTTGTTCTGATCTGGATCGAACCCTACTTCCCAATGGTCACCAACCCGAGTCGCCTCAAGCACGGCCTCGGCTGCGACGTTTGGCCCAGCGCCCAGAAATCACCCTGGTCTATGTTAGTGGTCGCCACAAGGCTCTAATCCAAAGCGCCATTGAAGAATATGACCTTCCCCTTCCCGACTATGCTATTGGCGATGTGGGGACCACGATTTACGAAATTGGGGATAAGCAATGGCATGTCTGGGAAGACTGGAGCGAAGAGATTGGAAAGGATTGGCAGGGAATGAGCCAGGCCGATCTGGCCAAACTTTTCGCCGATATTAAGATTCTGCGGCTGCAGGAGCCGGAAAAACAAAATCAATTCAAGCTCAGTTACTACGCTTCGCCGGATCTGGACCGGGAAACCTTGATTCCAGAGCTGGAACAGCGGTTAAAAGCTCAGGGAATCCAGGCTTCTTTTATCTGGAGTGTGGATGAAACCGCTCAGGTTGGTTTGCTCGATGTCTTACCAAAGTGTGCCAATAAGCTCCATGCCATTCATTTCCTAATGGAACAAAAACATTTTGATAAAAGGCATACCGTTTTCGCTGGAGATAGCGGCAATGACCTGGAAGTGTTAACCAGCGGTCTCCAAGCTATTTTAGTGCGCAATGCCCAGGAGGAAGTGCGCCAGGAAGCCCTCCGCCGCCTCCCGTCAGAATATCGCCAGCAACTTTATTTTGCCCGCGGCAGCTTTATGGGGCTCAATGGTTATTACAGCGCCGGGATGTTGGAAGGTCTGGTCCACTTTTTTCCTGAAACCCGGGCGTGGATGGAAGAGGGAGGAGAAGAGATGGCGGGGGAGGAAGCGGCAACCCAACCCTGTGCTATCTACCGAAGCCGTAAAAAGAACGACAGTTATTTATATGTGGAAACTAAAGATGATTTCTCTGGTGTCCCTGAAAAATTACTGGAAATGCTAGGGAAGTTAGAATTTGTCATGAAGCTAGAACTTCGACCTGAGGTTTCCCTGGCTCAGGCCAACACCCAAGAAGTGATGCGGATGCTCAAGGAGAAAGGTTATTTTTTGCAGTTGCCATCGAAAGAGTATAGGCAGTCTTAGTGCCTTTTTCTGCCTCCGGGCTCAGGGGTGCCTCCTTCTTTCCTCTTCGCGCTGGATGGTCTAACTTAGCTCTTAAATTAAGGCTAGATAAAGTCGCCCCCCGGGCACAGTCGACCCCCGACGGGGTCCAGGAGAAAAACAGGGTAAAAAACCATGCCTGCCCCCCTGCACCTTCGCCTCTTTCTCGCCTCACCGGGCCGAGGCTTGGGCGCAGCGCCGCCCTAACCTAGTAGGTGAAGAGGCACGGGCCTTCTTGGACGCCAGTGTCGCCCTGCGGGAGCGCGAGCGACAAGAAGCTGAAGCGCAGCGCCAGCGGGAGTTGGAAGCGGCCCAGAAACTCGCCGCGGCCCGGCGCCGGACCCTGGGAGGACTGGCCGTGGGTCTGCTGCTGGTGTCCGTCATTGCGGTAGTGGCGGGCTGGCAGTGGTATCGGGCGGAAGCGCAGCGAAACAAGGCCCAGGAGCAGGCCGCGCTGGTGCAACGGGGGGCCTGCAACGCGCAATTGGCCTGGGCTCAGGAGGTGGTGAAACACCCCCCCATTCAGGCCCGGAGACTGCTCAATGACACCGAGCGGTGTCCAAGAAACCTTCATAACTTCGCTTGGGGCTTTCTTTATAGGCTCACTCAGCGCGAGCGGGGGACATTGCGCGGGCACACCGACCCGGGTTTTGCCGTGGCCTTTGCCCCGGATGGGAAGACCCTGGCCTCGGGAAGCCGAGATGGCACTATCAAGCTCTGGGAAGTGGTGGGAGGTGGCCACCGGCCAAGAATAGAGTACTCTAGCGGGGAAGAAGCACTTCATAGGGATAACGCATTAGCACGGTGGGCGCTCTCTCCACCTTCCCGATCTTCGTTGGCATAGCTGATGAAAATCTCACTCATTTTTCATTTTGCTGTTAGCCCCGGTGGTGATTATTAGGTGAGAAGCTACACTTTAAAAAAAAGATAAAAATGATTGAGGAGCTTCAAGCAGATCATGCATCTAGAAGCCGTCTTGACTGTAGGCTGGCCCGAGACGAGTAATTCGTCGTTCTCAGCACGTAAGGTGCATCAAGCGGCCCAGGAAGCCGAGGAAGCTTACCCCCATGCCCTGGCCCGGTGGCTGGATTCAGGCCCGGCAAGGCCTACGCTTTTGGCTTTGGAACGGCTTTTCCGAAGGCGGCCAGGCGGTTTCCATGATCTTAAGACTTTAATAGGCACGATCGGTGGGTTGCCTGAGCGGGAAGCGCCTTTACCCTGTCACATAGACTGTTTTGCCTATGCGTTTCTTAAGGGGGCAAAAAATTTCGATTTTCTCCTCCCGGAAGCCTCTGCGGAAGAAAGCCCTTTTCGCTCCCGTTTGCCGGAATGGAACGAAGCCATTAACGCCTTGGAGGAATTGGAACGGGTTGGGCAACCATTGCCGGCCCATTTGGAGTTTACCCAAGAGGATTATCTGCATCTGCGGCATATTCTCGCCCGTAAATCGGCGCGGGATGAGCGGCGCACCCTGGCTACCCTCCTGGTCAATGGGCCTTCAACGCCAATGGAATTGACGACGGACTTGGGGCTGAATAAGACATTGGCCCAGCGAATTCTGGGGTTGCTGGCGAACAATGATGTGGTGGCGGCTCGCTCTGGAGCGCAATATGTCATCCGGGAGCAGGCCCTGCCCTTGGTGGTGTTTGGCCTGCGGGAGACTCTGGGATTGGATTTGTTATCCTCCCTCCAGCCAGTAGAGGAGTAAAGATGGATTTGTTGAAATTTCTGGCTGGCGCCTTGCTCAATGGCTATGTTTTAAGCTATCTGCTGATTGTTATTTTGGCTCAAATGGGACTGGCTGGTTGGTATCGATTTCAGCGCTACCGCCTTACTCGGCGGCGGCGGCGCCAAGGGTTGCCGCCGGATATTCTGATGGATCATACCCAGCGGTTATCTGAATTGCGATGGGAGGCGTTTTGGAAAGCGCTGGTGTTAGTGGGGACCGTGGTAGTGGTCCCTTTTATACTGAGTTATTTCGCCGCCCCTGAGTCCGCCCCGAGCAAGACTAGCGAAGAGGCGGCTGCGCCGGCCCAGGCTGGTTTGGCCTTGGTTTTTGTCACCCTGCTGCTGTGGTTGTTGCTGAACGGCACCGATGTGGCGAAGGCCTTTCTGGGGGGACTGGCGTTCAAGACCTTGGTGGCTTTCCAGCGTCCGTTGCAGGTGGGGGATCGGGTTGCCCTTAAGGGGCATCGGGGCAAGGTGACCCAAGTAGGTACTTTTTTCGTCACCCTGCAAACCGCTGATGACGATGTGGTGAATATCCCTACCCGGGACCTGTGGTCCGAGGTGCTGGTCTCTGCCAACGCCGGGGCGCGGGCGTCCCTCTGCGTCATGCCCTTTTATTTGGATCCCAAGGTTTCCCAGGAACAGCGCCAAGCTGCTGAGGATGCCATTTGGGAGGCGATTCAGGCTTCCGCTTATTTTGAGCCGGCTCAACCCATGCAAATTTATTTGACCCAAATGCCGGAAGCCATTTGCCTGACAGCCAAGGCCTATGTAGCCTCCACCTATCAGGAGTCCTTATTTTGCAGCGATGTGACCCGGGCTTTTTTGGAGTCCGCGGCCCGAGAGCAGATTCCTTTGGCGTCGCCGGCCTAGGGAAAAGCGGAGGTCGATCCTGGCCAAGAGATGATCCAGGCCTGTTCAATGGGATTGAAAATTAGGGTAGGGACGGCTTTAGCCGCGATTTGTTCCCAAACGCACTTGGCGGCTGAAGCCGCCCCTACCCGGGGTGCCGGTCAGCATTGAACCGCTCTGAGGAGACCACCATGCCGCAAAAACCCCTGTGCTTTGTGTTGATGCCCTTTGGCATTAAGCCCGCTCCCACCGGTCAAGGAGCCATTAACTTTGACCGGATCTATAACCAGGCCATCAAGTCCGCCATCGAGGATGCTGGCCTGGCGCCCCTGCGGGCTGATGAGGAAAAAACCGGGGGCATTATCCACAAGCCCATGTTCGAGCGCTTACTGCTGTGCGAATACGCGGTAGCGGATCTCACCACGGCCAATGCCAATGTGTTCTACGAGTTGGGGGTGCGCCATACGGCGCGTCCTTGTACTACCCAGGCCCTGTTTGCTCAGCAGCAGCCCATTCCCTTTGATGTTCATTTCCTGCGGGCCTTGCCCTATGATCTGGGCCCGGATAATCGTTTTGCCGAGCCAGAAGCCCAGGCTCTCCGTGAGACGCTCGCTGAACGCCTGCAAACGCTGCGGGAACAGGCGATCCAGCCCGACACCAAGGACAGCCCCCTGTTCCAGTTGCTGGGGGAGTGGCAACCGGATCTGTCCCGCTTAAAGACCGATCTATTTCGGGAACAGACGGCTTATAACCAAGCCCTTAAGGAGCGGATGGCGGCGGCCCGTTACCAAGAACGCTCCCAGGGCCTGGCGGAACTACGCCAGCTGCAACAGGAATTAGCAGCCCATCTGGACAGCCAGGAAGTGGGCGTGTTGGTGGATCTGCTGCTCTCCTATCGGGCCTTAGAAGGCTGGAATGAGATGATCGCGCTCTATGAGATCCTGCCCGAGACCTTAAAGCATTCCATCCTAGTGCGGGAACAATTGGCTTTTGCCCTCAACCGCCGGGCCGGGGAAGCCCAGCGTCCTGAAGATCGCCAGCGGGCTTTAGCGGTGCTTAAAGAGGTGGAAGCGCAACAGGGCCCCAGCGCTGAGACCGGTGGGCTCATGGGCCGGATCTACAAGGATTGGTGGGATGAAACCCGTCATAGCCATCCCCGCAGTGCCCGGGGTTATCTGAAGCAGGCCATTGCCGCCTATCGGCGGGGTTTTGAAGCGGACTGGCGGGATGCTTATCCCGGTATCAATGCGGTCACTTTGCTGGATATTCGGGGGGAACCTGAAGACAAAGTCCAGCGGGACCGACTGCTCCCGGTGGTGCGCTTTGCCGTGGAACGGCGCTTGGAGGGTAAGTCCCCTGATTACTGGGATTATGCGACCTTGCTGGAATTAGCGGTGCTGGAGACGGATCGGGAGGCGGCGGGGCGGCATCTGGACGATGCGTTGGCCGCGGTGCGGGAGTCCTGGGAGTCCAAGACCACAGCCCGCAATCTGGATCTGATTCGTCAGGCTCGGGCCGCACGGGGGGAGACCATGGATTGGATTGAGGAGCTCATCCAAGCCCTTAAGGATAAAGTCCAGGGGGTTAGCCAATGAAGGGGCTCCCATCTTGTCTTTAATTATCGCGGTTAAGGCGGCAGTCCCTTGCCCCTAAGAGTCATCCTTCTTTCAGAATCAGAAATAGCTTCTTCGTGCGCACGCTACTTGTCGGTTCACAGGGGCGGTTGAACAACGCAAAACCGACCGCATTCCTCTAAAAATTTTTGCCGAGAGACTTAATAGTCTCGATAGGCATTAAATGGTTTTGACTGACCTTCTTTGTTAAATTGAAGGACGTAAAAGGGATCTTTTCTTCCCCCCATCTCCATGCCTGGTGTGCCTACCGGCATGGCAGGAACCGTCAAGCCCGCTATCTCAGGTTTCTCTATGAGTAGGCGTTTGATATCGTCAGCGGGGACATGGCCTTCAATCACATAACCATCAATAATGGCGGTGTGGCAGGAGGCCAGCTCACGGGGAACACCATATTGCTGCTTCAGGGTTTGCATATTATTGGAGGTAATATCTTTGACGGTGAAGCGGTGTTTTTCCAGGTGTTCGACCCATTTCTTACAACAGCCACAGGTAGGGCTGCGATAGACGGTAATGTTGGAGGGACCAAAATAGGAGACTTGGGCCTTGTCCCAGACGCTTTCCTCGGCATGGGAAGACATGGTCAATAAAACCAGTAGAAGACCTAGGCTAAGCTGATAGATTAATCGCATTTATTTGCTCCAAAAGACAGGTTGCCGGAATTCGAACCCACGATCCCTGTTCCACAAGGCGAAGAAGAGGGATAACGCAGTCCGTCCAGCACTAGGTTTCATGGATTTTCAGAAGAAAATATGCAGAATAACCACATATTTTGACCCATAGACCCACAATGAGACAAGCTAAAGTGTGGGAAATTCCCCTCGAGTGCCGAGTAACAAGGCCCGTACCTGGAAGTTTTTAATTCAGAGGGGATGAAGAGATTTTGCTTGGCTGTCACCGGGTATCTATGGGGGACTGGAATTACGCCCCTGCCAAGCGATCAATGATTTTGAAACCGGCCGCATAAGTTCCTATGGCGCTGCCTAAGGTACTCAGTAAGAATACCAATAGGATCCGGGTGACTCGATTGTGCCACCAACCCTTGAGACGGGTCGTATCCTGCCGCAGACGACTGAAATCTCCCACGGTAGGTCGGCGCAGGAAGGTTTCAATTGCGGCGGTGACCATGCCTGCCCCAATGGTGGGGTTAAGGGAAGTCAACGGCGCGGCAAAAAACGCGCCCACTACGGTCAAAGGGTGGGCTCTAGCCACTAGGGCGCCTAGGGCAGCTAAGCCCCCGTTAATCACGATCCAGTCGATGACCAATTGCCAGCCGAGCTCGGAGCTCTGATAAAAGCCAAAGATAAAGCCGGTCAGGATCAGGGCCACAATCACCCAGGGAATGAGTTTGGGCCAACGGCTTGGGGAGGGGACCTGATCCAGTTCGGTGATAATTTTTTTCGCCGATGCGCTGTCTTGTTCTAAGTAACGGGTCACGCCCCGGAGATGCCCTGCTCCGATGACCCCTAAGAGGTGGTGGTATTCGCCATGGGTGATTTCTTCCCGGAGGCGGGCAGCCATGTAACGATCCCGTTCGTCGATCAGCGGGGTATAGAGGGGGCGGGCTTCTGCAGCAAATTGGGAGAAGGTGGTCTCCAGGACATCCCCTTCCTTAAGGCGTTCCACCTCTTCTTCGCTGACCGTATCCCGCGACACGAGACTGGCAAAGAGACCGGCGATCAGGTTAAAGCGCTGCCACCAGGGAACATTGCGGTAGATGCGTTTTAAGGTGGTGCCCACTTCTCGGTCGATCAGGACAACGGGAAGTTTAGCGGTATGGGCCGAATCGACGGCTGCGCGCATTTCGGCGCCCGGTTCAATACCAAACTGCTCCGCTATCCGCTGTTGATAGGCCGCCAGGGCCAAGCTTGCGGTCACCATCGCGGCTTTGCCTTTGCGAAGGACTTCAAACAGGTCCATACGGGAGAGGGCATCGGGGTTGATGAGGGCATGGTAGCGGCTAGGACAGAGTTCGACCGCCACTGCATCATAGTCCCCCGTGGCGAGCAATGCCTTGACGTGTTCAGCGCTAGCTCGCGAGACATGGGCAGTGCCCAGAAGCGTAATCTGGCGATCAGCGAATTTAATGATACTTAAAGGTTGTTGCTGTTCGGTGCTATTCATCTAAATAAAAAAATAGAAATGCCAAGCAACAGGCTCGGCACAATTGTAGGTGCGCTAAAAGGGCGAATCCGTATAGCACCGCGTTGCAACCGCCTTTGGCGTTGCTTTGATTTAGTGGGTTTGAATGGCGTATTTCTGCATCCGGTAGCACAGTGTGTCGCGGCTAATGCCCAGCAGTCGCGCGGCTTTAGAGCGATTACCCTTGGCTCTGGCGATAGCCTGGTGAATGAGTTCCATTTCCACCCGCTCTAATTCTAGACCGCTTTCCGGCAGCGTGATTAGCGGTTGGGTTTCCTTCTCAGTCGGCAGGTTCAAGCCACCGCGAACGTCAAACGGCAGGTTCTGGGGGGTAATGGTTTGTCCGGGTAACAGTACCACCATTCGCTCACAAAAGTTGCGCAGTTCCCGCACGTTGCCAGGCCAAGGATAGGTGTTGAGTACCCGTAAGGCCGCCGAATTAAAGTTCGGTGGTACGAGTCCATGGTGCTGGGCAAAGCTGGCACAAAAATGTTTGAGCAGCTGGTTGATATCCCCCTCCCGCTGTCGCAGTGGCGGCAGTTCTAAGGGCACCACGTGGAGACGGTAGTAGAGGTCTTGTCGAAAACGTCCTTCCTTAATGTGTTGGTTGAGATCGCAATTGGTCGCCGCGATCACGCGCACATCACAATGGTGGGTGCGAGTATCCCCGACGGCTTGGCATTCTCCGGATTCTAAGAAGCGGAGTAACTTAGCTTGAATTCCGGCAGAGAGTTCGTTGACTTCATCCAGGAACACCGTGCCCCCTTCAGCAGCCCGAAAACGCCCCAAGTGATCATGGGTGGCTCCGGAGAAGGCACCACGGCGGTGGCCGAAAAGTTCCGATTCCGCTAAACTTTCCGGTAAGGCAGCGCAGTTGATGGCCGCAAAAGTTTTGTTTGCCCGTCGACTCTCAGCGTGAATGGCTTCTGCCATTAACTCTTTGCCCGTTCCCGTCTCCCCCATAATGAGCACGGTCACTTCTGTCGCTGCCACCATACGCGCACTGCGCAATAGGGATTCAAAAGCCGGCGCTTTGCCAATCAGTACATCAAACCCGTCCATCCCATCACCTGCTTATTAGTTTAGTTATTTGGTCATTTTAAGACGTATATTACCCTATTTTCTTTGACTGTATTAGCCCTAATAGGACCCAATAGCAAGTAAGTTAATCACAGCCATCGCAATGATCACCAAACCAGCCACCCGGCGCAAGCCATTTAGGCTGGCCAGGTGAGCCATCCAGGCGGTAAAGATGCCTGTACTCATCACCGTGGGTAGGGTGCCGATACCAAAGGCGAGCATGGTCAAGGCGCTCCGAGTCCCGCTGCCCGTGGTGGCAGCCACTGCTATGGCATTATAGACTAAGCCGCAAGGTAGCCAGCCCCAAATGACACCAAATACAAAGGCCTGTTTCCGAGTGCGGACAGGAATGAGTCGCCGCCCCAGGGGCTCTAGCCTGCGCCATAGTGGGACCCCTATCCGCTCTACCACAGCAAAGCGGGGGAACCAATTCGCGATATACAGCCCCGTGCTCAGCATGATCAGGGCCGAGGTTGCTTGCAATATGTCGTGCCCTGAGACTCCAAATATGACGGGATGGTTGGTGGAGCCCAGCAACCCTACCAGCAAGCCCATGATTAATCCCATGGTGATGTAGCTCGCGACCCGGCCAAGATTATAGGCAAAGATAAAAGGGACCAGCCGCTTTTTTTGGCTGCGGATTTCCCGGGGTAGGCTTAAGGTCAGGGTGCCAATGATGGCGCCACACATGGCCACACAGTGCAGTCCGCTAAGCAGGCCCAATAGGAGCGCAAAGGTGAAAGAGGTGGTAAAAAGGGGATCTAGAAAAGTCACGGACAGCAAAATAAACGGAAAAGTGAGGAACTTCAACTCTGGGAATACATTGGGCTTTAAATTGGGTCATTTGCCGTAGTGTATTAGGTCAAATCACCTATTTTAGCGCTAACTGTTCCGCCTTATAGAGCCAGCAGGTCGTATTTTTTCGTCCCATGGCCGGCGTCAGTCATTTTTTTGAGGGGAAAACATCATTTAGATTTAGAATTTTGGTGCTGACTCCCTTCAATTCCGGAGTGCAAGGACATGCTAGAACTGGAAGCGGTTTCCAAACGTTACGGCGGTATCATTGCTTTACATATTACGGATCTCTCCATCTCACCGGGCCGGACTACAGTTTTAATTGGCCCTAGCGGCTGTGGCAAGTCCACCTTGCTGCGGTTGATGATAGGGCTCATCCAGCCAGATACCGGAACCATCCGTTTTGGCGGCACCTTACTGACTGCTGCCAATATTTTAGAGCAACGCCAGGGAATGGGGTACGTTATCCAAGAAGGGGGATTATTTCCCCACTTCACGGCCCGAGGTAATATCACTTTGGTGGCTGACCATCTGGGATGGGAGAAGGCCCGGATACAACAACGGCTCGGGGAATTGGTCACCTTGACCCGTTTTCCGAATGAAGCCTTAGACCGCTACCCCACCCAGCTATCCGGGGGACAACGGCAACGGGTGGCTTTAATGCGTGCCCTGATGCTCGATCCAGAGCTGTTATTGTTGGATGAACCCCTTGGCGCGCTAGATCCTCTGAACCGCTACGAGTTGCAGTCCGAGCTGAAAAGCGTTTTTAGGGCTTTGGGTAAAACCGTGGTGATGGTCACCCACGATATGGGGGAGGCGGCCTATTTCGGCGATCACATCGTTTTGCTGCAGGAAGGAAAAATCATTCAGCAGGGGGGGATTCAGGATTTCGTGGAAAGGCCGGGGACTCCCTTTGTGGAACGTTTTATTCGGGCTCAGCGTTCGCCCCTGGATATTTATGAAAGGCCACACGGTAAGTAAAACCGCTCTAGCGTTGACTTTGTGGATGATGTTTTCGGGATGCTTCGCCGCTTCCCCGGTAATGGTAGGGTCCAAGAAGTTCACCGAGTCCGTTATCCTGGGTGAGTTGGCCACCCAGTTGGTGCGGAGTGTCGGCACCAAGGCTGTTCATCGTCGGGAGCTGGGGGGGTCCCGCGTCCTTTGGAATGCCTTGCTTGCCGGCGAAATCGATATTTATCCTGAGTATACGGGCACCCTTTACCATGAAATTCTTGCCCAGCAGGTCACCGCAGAATCCGAACTGCGCCGTTTCTTGGCCACCCAGGGAATTGAGATGAGCCGCCCCTTGGGCTTCAATAATAGCTACGCCCTAGGGATGAAAGAAGAGGTTGCCCAAAAACTCAATATCAGCAAGATTTCGGATTTGCTTCAGCACCCCGAGTTGGTGTTGGGGTTTAGCAATGAGTTCATGGCCCGGGCTGATGGATGGCCGGGCTTACGCGCTCACTATGGGTTACCTCAGCGCCAGGTCAGTGGGTTAGATCACGATCTCGCTTACCGAGGACTGGAGCAGGGGTCTGTGCAAGTGATGGATCTCTACTCTACCGATGCGGAGATCCAATACTATGGATTGCGGGTGTTGGAGGATGATCGCCATTACTTTCCTGACTATAAAGCCCTATTTCTTTATCGAAATGAGCTTTTAAAACGGGCGCCAGAGGCGGTGGCTGCCTTGCAATCCCTAGAAGGACAACTCGACTCGGCGGCGATGGTCGCCATGAACGCCCAGGCTAAATTGGAGCGAATCCCCGATTCCCAGGTAGCTGGTCATTTTCTGGAACAGACGTTGGGTTATCCCCCTCAGACCGCCTCTGTCACCGCCTGGCAACGCTTTTATCGCCATACCAAAGAACACTTGGCCTTGGTCGGCATTTCCCTGCTAAGTGCCATTATCGTCGCCATCCCTCTGGGAGTCATCGCCGCCTACCGGCCTCGCCTGGGGCAAATGATTTTGAGTATTGCGGGGATCATTCAGACCATTCCCGCCCTTGCCTTATTGGTTTTTATGATTCCTCTCCTGGGCATCGGCGGACCCCCCGCGATGGTGGCTTTATTTCTTTATAGCTTATTGCCTATCCTTCGTAATACCTATACCGGGTTGCGGGATATTCCCCCACAGCTCTTGGAATCGGGAGCAGCGCTAGGGCTTTCAGCGGCGGCTAGATTGCGCTTGGTGGAACTGCCCATGGCCTCTCGCGCTATTTTGGCGGGGATTAAAACTTCGGCGGTGATTAATGTGGGGACAGCGACCCTAGGCGCTTTAATCGGCGCTGGAGGCTATGGTCAGCCTATACTGAGTGGGATTCGCTTGGATGATGTGGGCCTGATCTTGGAAGGTGCGATTCCCGCAGCGGGGCTGGCCCTCCTGGTTCAAGGACTATTCGAGGGAGTGGATCGGGTCGTGGTGCCTAAGGGGCTGCGGTTGGAGGAAGAAAAAAGGTGAGGGTAGGCAAAAATTAAGGGAAATGCCGCAATTTCACTATTAAGCCCGGCTAAGCTTTATCTATAAGTATTTGTTTATTATGTAAAAAGTGTTTAGCATAAATTTTGCAAGAGTAAAATTTTGGCTTAGATAAAAATTAATATAATCAGGGGAGAAGAATGATTAAACGAACGCCAATCTCCGTTCTCGTGGCTGCTTGCGTTATCCCCCCACTTTTTGCCCAGGAAGTGAGTTTGCCGGAACTTGAGGTCGTGGGACAGCCCATTGACCGCTCAGTGGTGCAGCCGGAAGAAAAGCCCGCTGCGGTTCCTGATGTGGCCGATCTGCTAAAGCGAACTCCGGGGGCCGGCGTCAATGCCAACGGCCCTATTACCGGCATTGCTCAATACCGAGGGATGTTTGGATTGCGAATGAATGTACGGCTAAATGGCACTCCGATTGAATCGGGGGGGCCTAATTGGATGGATCCCCCCTTGCACTATATGCCCCGCAGCTTGCTGGAATCCCTAGATGTCACGCGGGGGATCGCCCCGGTAAGTTCTGGTTCTGGAGTAGGGGGCTATATGGAGGCCAAATCCAAGTCCAGCCAGTTTACCGACAGCGAGCAATTTGAATTTCACAGCGATGTGGAAGCCACTGGCCATTCGGTGGATGAGGGTTATGGTCTAGGGGGTATCTTCTCTTTGTCCAATGACCGCCACCGGTTACATTTCCTGGGTAGTCGGGATGATGGGGATGACACCGAGTTTGGAGATGGCACCATCAAAGGCACCGAATACGAGCGGAATACCTATGGTGGAGGATATGGTTTTCGGATGGGCAACCATGAATTTGGTGTTGATTATCAACGTCTGGATACTTCCGATACCGGCACTCCCGCCTTACCTCTGGATATTGGTTTTACCGAGACCGATCGAGTGGGGGGGAACTACATCGGTTTTTGGAATAATATTCAGTTCGAAACCAGGCTCCATTATTCCAATGTGGACCATCAAATGAACAATTTTAAGATTCGGCAGACGCCTGAATTTTGCCAACTTCCGGTACCCTTCTGCGCCGGCGATGATAAGCGTTTTGTCAATGCCGATAGTGAGGATATCGGCTATGGAGTTAAAGCGACCTTTTCTTTGTGGAAAGGAAGTTTAGCGATTGGCGCCGATGGCCATGATGCCCAGCATAACGCCACTGTCTTTGATCCTGATTTTGCGCCCTTCTTTATTACTAATTTTAATGACGCTCAGTCCAACGTTTACGGGTTCTTCAGTGAATGGACTGGGGAAATTTATCAAGACTGGGGGCTGGAGCTTGGGGTCCGTTATAGCCGCGTGGAAATGGATGCGGATAAGGTCAATGCCTTTCCCGCCCAATTGGTGGATGCCAATCCAGGCATGTTTCCCATGGGGACTCCCCCCCGTGCGGTGTTTGTGCTCAGGGAACGGTTTAATCATGCTGATCGGGATCAAACGGATAATAATGTGGACTGGGTGGTCAAGCTTGACTATCAAATGGACCCTGCCCTTCGTTGGACCTTTGGGGCGGCCCGTAAGACCCGTTCTCCTTCCTATATTGAACGTTTCCTCTGGATCCCTCTAGAAGTTAATGCCGGTCTTGGGGATGGCAACAACTACGTGGGCAAAGTGGATCTTGACCCGGAAGTTTCCCATCAGCTGGAGTTTGGTTTTGATTGGCGAACTCAAGCCGCTTACTTTTCACCGCGGGCCTATTACCGCAGGGTGGACGATTATATTCAAGGGGCCCCGGTGACGGATCCAGTGGTGACTGCGGTCAGTGCCAATGCGGCTGGAGATCCCACCCCGCTGCAATTTACCAATGTGGATGCCGAATTTTATGGCCTCGATGCCGATTTTGGCTATCGTTTCCATCCCCAATGGCGGGTCGATGGGGTAGCCAGTTACGTCCGGGGTAAACGGCGGGACATTGACGATGATCTCTTCCGCATTGCTCCGCCTACCTTGCGCTTAGGCCTTACCCATGAACGGGCCCACTGGTTTGCCACCGTTGAAAGCGTATTGGTTTATCGGCAGGAAGATATTTCGGATACGATTACCCGAGATCCGGACAACCCCAACAATAACAATGAGGCTACCCCTGGCTATGTCCTGGTTAATTTCTATGGGCAATATCGGTTGCCCAATCAGGGCATTACCTTTACCGCCGGAATCGATAATTTACTCGATAAGACCTATATCGATCATTTAACGGGTTTCAATCGGACGCTCAATAGCGACGTACCGGTCGGGCAGCGTCTCCCCGGTCCCGGCCGCAATTTCTTTGCCACCTTACGCTATGAGTTTTAAGAGCAGGTGCTGATGATGATGAACGGGTAAAAGTAAGTGATTGACAGCGTTCGGCGGTCCAAGTAATCATCGCGGTTTTGGGTTTGCTGATACTTGGAGTTGCCGTGCGCATTTTAAAGATCTCGGACGTTTACTTTCCTCGGATCAATGGTGTTTCCACTTCGATCCAAACTTTTCGCCACGAGCTCCAAGCTTTAGGCCACGAAGTCACCTTGATTGCGCCGGCCTATGGCCAGGGCGAAGTTCCGGAAGCCGACCTTATTCGAATTCCCGCACGGCCAGTGATTCGCGATCCAGAAGACCGGTTCCTTAAATGGCGGCATATTCTTAATCTGACCCCGGAGTTGGCAAAGCAAGGCTTTGATTTGATCCACATCCATACTCCTTTCGTGGCCCATTATGTGGGGGTAGCCCTGTCCAAGCGTCTGGGCTTGCCGCGGGTAGAGAGTTATCACACCTTCTTTGAGGAGTATCTCTACCATTACATTCCATTTTTACCCAAAGCTTGGTTGCGTTTTGCGGCCCGCCGTTTGACCAACACCCAGTGTAATAATGTGGATGCCCTGGTGGTGCCTTCTACCGCCATGTTGGGGATCTTGCGAAATTATGGGGTAAAAAGCCCGGCGGCCATTGTCCCAACCGGTATCGAATTGGAACGTTTCAAGGGGGGAAATGGCGCCCGCTTTCGGGAACGCTACGGTATCCCTGGGGATCGGCCCACGCTGGTGCATATCGGTAGGGTGGCGTTTGAGAAAAACATTGATTTTTTGCTGGAGGTGACAAAGGAGGTCAAGCAGCAGGAGCCGAGGATTTTGCTGATTATTGCGGGAGAAGGGCCGGCCCTGAATCATTTGAAAAAGCAAGTTGACGCCTTAGGTTTAAAGGATAATGTGCTGTTTATTGGGTACTTGGATCGGGAGGCGGAACTTCCCGATTGCTATCATGCCGGTGATGCCTTCGTCTTTGCCTCCCGTACCGAGACTCAGGGTTTGGTACTTCTAGAGGCGATGGCCTTAGGTATTCCGGTGGTTTCCACAGCGGTGATGGGAACCCGGGATGTGGTGGGACCTGGGAGAGGCGCTTTGGTGGCTGAGGATAACGTGGCGGACTTTACGGCCAAGGTACTCACTGTCCTTCGCGATCCAGAATTACGGCAGCGATTAAGTGCGGAGGGCCGTGAATATGTCAAGAGCTGGAGCGCAAAAGCCTGCGCCCTCAGATTGCTGGAGCTTTACCAGCTCGCCTTGCGCCAGCATAAAGCTGCGCCGATGCAAGGGAGCGTATAGAAAACCTCCGATGCTCTAAACTAAGATTATCTTTAGTAAAACTAAATTCAGAGACCTATTCCCGGTAAGAGAGCCTAATATCCATGGAATCGGCTAAAATCCGCGGCTTTGTCGACCAGATCTGGCAGCAATCTATTTTGTCTGAGCTGAAGGAATATATCCGCATTCCAGCGGTATCTCCTTTGTTTGAGCCCCAATGGCAGACACTAGGATATATGGATGATGCGGTGGCTTTGGTGGAGCGCTGGTGCCGGGGACAGCACCTTGAGGGGATAAAGACGGAAATACTTCGCCTACCGGGGCGGACCCCCCTAATTTATTTGGAGGTTCCTGGGAATTCAGAAGACTGTGTGTTGCTGTATGGGCATCTGGATAAACAGCCGGAAATGTCGGGTTGGGAGGAGGATTTGGGGCCTTGGCAACCCGTGCTTAAAGGCGACAAACTCTATGGCCGTGGCGGCGCGGATGATGGTTATGCCGTGTTTGCTTCAGTCACGGCCCTGCGTGCCCTTCAGGAACAGGAGGTGCCACGGGCCCGTTGCGTGGTGCTTATCGAGTGCAGCGAGGAGAGCGGCAGTCCTGATCTTCCCGCCTATATTGATGCCCTAGCTGGGCGTATCGGTCAGCCTAGCCTGGTTATTTGCTTGGATTCCGGAGCAGGCAATTATGATCAGCTTTGGTGTACTACTTCCCTACGGGGTTTGATTGGGGGTGAGTTGGCGGTGGAAGTTTTGCGTGAGGGGGTCCATTCCGGCGATGGGAGCGGTATTGTGCCTTCCAGCTTCCGCATTATTCGGCAGTTGCTTGATCGCTTGGAAGATCCCCAATCTGGAACGATAATCCCCCCTCAATTTCATGGGGACATTCCCCCTGAGCGGGTCGAGCAGGCCACTTACGCGGCAAAAGTATTGGGCGATGGGATCTACACCAAATTTCCCTGGGTTGGGGGCATGGGGCCCATGGGAACAGAGAATAAGGAGCGGGTACTCAATCGCACTTGGCGGCCAGCGCTTTCCATTACCGGCGCCGAGGGATTGCCGTCGCTAGATAAGGCAGGCAATGTCCTGCGACCGTTGACGGCATTAAAGTTATCCCTGCGGTTGCCCCCTACGGTAGAGGCAGAAGCCGCCGGCGATCATTTGAAGCAACTGCTGGAACAGGACCCCCCTTATGGAGCTAAGGTCCGTTTTCATCCTGAGCAGGCGGCAAGCGGTTGGAATGCTCCCGCTCTTTCCCCCTGGTTGGAAAAATCCCTGGCACAGGCTTCGAATACCTATTTTGGTAAGCCTGCGGTTTATATGGGAGAGGGCGGGTCGATCCCCTTCATGGGAATGCTGGGGGAGAAATTTCCCCAGGCACAGTTTTTGGTCACAGGGGTTTTAGGTCCCCACTCTAACGCTCATGGTCCTAATGAGTTTCTCCATATTCCCACCGCTCAGCGATTGACCTGTTGTGTCGCCCAGGTGATTACCGATCATTACCGTAGAGCGAATGGCAAAAGCTGAAGCAGAATTTGGCGACGTTCCTGGTAAAGATGCTCTATTTTTAGGGGATAAGGGTATTCGCCCTTGAGAAGGGTAAGAGTAAAACAAGCAAAATGGCTGGGCAATTAAGCTTTGTACTGCTGTTGCTGGCCGCACTGCTCAGTGCCTGTGCAGTTAATCCTGTCACCGGTGAGCGGGAGTTGTCACTGGTCTCCGAAACCCAGGAAGTGCAGATGGGGGAGGAGAATTATTTGGCGATGCGGCAGATGCAGGGCGGCGATTATGTGGTGGACCCTGAATTAACCGCCTACGTGAGTCAGGTGGGCCAGCGCCTGGCGACAGTGAGTGATCGCTCCTTGCCCTATGAGTTTACGGTGATCAATGATTCCATACCCAATGCTTGGGCTTTACCAGGCGGTAAGATTGCCCTTAACCGGGGGCTGCTAACTGAGCTCAATAATGAAGCCGAATTAGCGGCGGTGCTAGGTCATGAGATTGTCCATGCCGCGGCCCGTCATGGTGCCCAGGGCATGGAGCGTGGCTTGTTACTCAAGGGGGCGGTGCTGGCTACAGCAGTGACAGCGGGGGGTGGTGAGTATGCCCCCTTGGTATTGGGGGGGGCCCAAGTAGCGGCGCAATTAGTCACCCAGAAATATAGTCGCGATGCGGAGCGGGAGGCGGATCTGTATGGCATGCGCTATATGTCCCGTGCCGGTTATGATCCCTGGGCTGCAGTCAGCCTCCAGGAAACTTTTGTTCGCCTCTCCGAAGGGCGGCAGGAGAATTGGCTCTCGGGGTTATTCGCGAGTCATCCCCCTTCCCGGGAGCGGGTGGAAGCCAACCGAGCGATTGCCCGTACTTTGCCTGCAGGGGGGGAGCTAGGGGTAGAGCAGTACCAGGCGAAGATCGCCCCCCTAAAACAGGCGGAAAATGCCTATGGGGCTTATGATAAGGGCCGTAAAGCACTCCAGGAAGGTCATTTGCAACAAGCTTTGGCTTTGGCGGAGCAGGCCATTGCTGAAGAGCCACGGGAGGCCCTGTTCTACGCCTTGCGGGGTGATGTCCATTTGGCTAGAGAAGGCTACCAAGAGGCCTTGGTGGATTATAATCAGGCTATCGCGCGCAATGACCGCTTTTTTTACTTTTATAACCAACGGGGCCAGGTAAAAAAAGCCCTGGGGGATCTGGAAAGTGCTCGTCAGGATCTTCAGCGGAGTTTGGCCCTATTGCCCACGGCGACGGCCAACAAAGCTCTGGGGGATCTGGCCTTGGCTCAAAATGATCGGCAAAGCGCCATAGCCTATTATCAAAAAGCGGCCGCCTCCCAGTCTCCTCTCGGCCTTGAAGCAGGCCGTGCGTTAGCCCGGTTGGATTTACCCCAGAACCCCCAAAAGTATCTGGCGGTTCGTGCTGGATTGGACAGGCGCGGTTATCTCATTGCCGAGGTGGCCAACCGGGCACCGGTAGCGGTCCGTGACATTGGCATTGAAGTGCGTTATCTGGACTCCCAAGGATTGGTACGTTCACACAGGCAACAATTTCAAGGAGTTCTCCCTTCGGGCCAAGTGGCGCGCCTTGAAACGGGGTTGGGGCCCTTCTCGGATCTAAGCGTCCTTGAACAGCTTCAAGTAGGGGCCATTCAGGCGCAACTTGCCGATTAACCAGGATATTTAAGCAATGAAACAAAGGAATGATAAGTATGCCCCTTCCGCTTGGGCTGGCGTGGTGGCAAATGGAGTCTCCTCCGCGGAGGAGATCCTTCCCCTGGAGCAGGAGGAAACCTGGGTTTTAAAACAGCTTGAACAGCGGGTGGGTCCCCTCCATCTCAAGCAGCGTCTGGGTATTGAAGGGGATCATGAAACCCACGTCTTTTCCCAGGGGCGTAATTTTTTTCATATTGAGAATTGGTATTCTGTCCATTCTTTCATTCGGATGACCTTGCGTTGTTTGGCCCTCCACCGGCGAGGTAAACGCAATGCCCTGGCCATTCAGGTCCGTCATAACGAAATTTCCCTCCGGGGGCTACCCCCCTCTTTTGAAGGTTATACTCTTTTGCACTTAAGTGATCTGCACCTGGACATGAACGGGCAGCTTCCCCATGCCCTGATTGAACAGGTTCAGAAGGTAGAGTATGACCTGTGTGTGATCACCGGGGATTTACGCGCCAAGACCTACGGGCCTTACCAATCCGTGATAGAGGCCATGGAACAATTGCGCCCCCATCTCAAGGTCCCTATCTACGGGGTACTTGGTAATCATGATACCATTCGCATGGTTCCGGGTTTGGAGGCGATGGGAGTGCGGGTGCTCCTTAACGAGTCGGTGGCTATTGAGCGGGACGGTGCTGCGTTCTATTTGGCGGGGGTTGATGATCCCCATTATTATTGCGCCGACAATTTGGAAAAGGCCTGTGCCGAGATCCCTGAATCGGCCTCCCGAATTTTGTTGGCCCATTCTCCTGAAATTTATAAACGAGCGGCCCATTGTGGCTTTGATGTGATGTTCTGTGGGCACACCCATGGAGGGCAAATCTGTTTGCCCGGTGGTATCCCTATCATGGTTAATGCCCGTTGCCCTCGCAGAATCTGTGCCGGGCCTTGGCGTTATCATCAGATGCAAGGCTATACTTCAGTGGGCTCGGGAGTCTGCGTAGTGGATGTCCGCCTCAATTGCCCCCCTGAAATTACCTTGCACCGGCTTTGCTGCGCTTAAGCTAGCGGAAGCGAGGATAAAGCCGGCCCCATAAATACCATAGGAAGAGATCGAGCAAGGCAAAGGCCAGGAGGATCACTGCTAGATTGGGCCAGGGTATGGCCATCTGGCTCCGTAAAAAACAAAGGGGAAAAAAAGCTTCTGGAATGTGGTCCAAGCCGGGCACATTAGCGCCGGAGGGCAAGCTAAGGCGTCGCTTGATGAAACTAGAGACCAGATCTCCTGCCATGGCCCAAAAACCAAACAGGGCGCCAGTGGTTAAGGAGAAGCCGAATAGCGGGGCGATGAGAGCGGTAGTCAGAATAGCGGCGGCAATCCCCCGAATAGTTTTGGAGGAGCCAAAGAGGGGGTGCCCATCAGAAAGCCGAAGACTGCCATCCAGGGGGCCACTGAAGCGGTCTTTCAATAGGAAAGCGGTCACTACCGGGGCGCCGTTGGCCACCATCAGTAGTAATAGGAGTGAAATCAAATCTACTGGGTTAATCTTCCCCGCCTCCAGAAGCACCAAAAAAATTATAGTACGTGGATCCTTGCCGCCAAAGAAGAGGGGCTCTAATACCAATTTCATGTAATTTTGCATTCTATAGATTCAGTCTAAACAACCACTTGAAGCCTCAATAAATTGCATTCTTTAACTAAATTGGTATAAAAGGATTTTCTAAGTGCTAAGGGAGCAGTTAGAAGCCGTTGGAAAATTCTATGCTTGTTAATTCTCCTAAAATAAAATATTTAGCCGCGAATTAGCGCCTATGAACGCAAATATTTCAATAGCTTAAAGACAAGTAAGCGTTGGCCCGTCAGAAAATCATTCCAGGCATTTTTTATAAGCGTTTATTCGCGTGCATTGGTGGCTAAAAACCGAATCTAGGTTGTTCCTCGTCCTATTTTCCTTTTGTCCCTGTCGGTAGGTTCTAGCGTAGAGCCGTAGGAGGAACGAAGAGAAACCCGCCACCGCTCCACCGCTACCTACAAAGGTTTTCCAACAGCCTCTTAGCCGGGTCTTGACGGTAGTAAAGTTGCAGTTGTTGATAAAGCTGGGGAAGGGCCGTTTGTAGCCGCTGGGGGAAAACAAAAAAGGCCTCGCTGGCCACAGCGAAGAATTCGGCAGGGCTTTCTAGGGCATAGGGATCTAAAGGGATCGGTTCCTCCGCCGCCCAGCATTTATTCAAGCTTTGATAAGCCTGAGAGAAAATGGCGGTCCAGGCATGGCGGTTCATGGTTTTGTGCAAAGGGGGCATGCCATTCGCTACGCCATTGCCCATGTCTAACAGATGGGCGAATTCGTGGATGACCACATTGCCAGATTGTTCTGAGGGAGTTAGGGTGAGTGCCACCTCATCCCAAGAGAGGATCACCGGCCCCCGGTCCCAGGATTCGCCAATCAGTGGGTGGCGTTCCGTGTGTACGATACCGTTTTCGTCCCGCACCTCATGTTTGGCGATAAACGCCCCTGGGTAAAGCAGCACCGTGCGCCAACCTTGGTAATCGTCCCAATCCAGGTAGAGAATCAGTAGGGACCCTTGGGCCGCCACCACGAGGCGCATCTCCTCAGTGACCCTGAGACCCTGGACGCCATAAATGGATTTATGGTGCAAAAATAAGGTGCTTAAATCGCGAAGACGATTCAATTCTGCCAGAGTGAGACCCTGGAGGAGAGGGAGCTGGGTTGTGACCCTCTCCCAGAGGGCCAGGGGAAGGGGGTAGCGGTTGATAATCTGCCGCCGCCAATAAGCCCGAATGTGCTCAGTTATCGAACTGATAGGCATAAAATCGACGTAATATCCCCCGATACTATTGGGTTTTATTGTTCAGCTCATAGGGCTGGATCAAAATGTCGGCGGGAATGTTCATATCCCGGTTGAGCCGACGGATCATATTGAGGGACAGGGGCCGCCGTCGAGAGAGAACCTCGGAAACCCGGCTTCGGCTGCCGATCATCGACTCCAGATCCCGGCGCGTAAGACCTTGAGCTTCCATGCGGTGCTTGATCATCTCAATTGGGTCCGGTTTGTCAATCGGGAGGTGTTTGGCTTCCCATGCCTCGGCCAGGGTGGTTAGCAGGTCCAACCGATCGCCTTCCGGCGTATCAGCTTCAGCATCCATAAGCTGGGCGATCTCCGCTAGGGCTGCTTCGTAATCCGCCTCGGCCTTGATCGGTTTGATGTCCATTTTTTGCCTCCTTACACGGTATTCGCATCAATCTTGTCATAATCCGCATGGGTGCCGACTTTGGTTAAATTGGTATCAGCCCTTCACACCTGCCGCAATGTTTGAAAAGGGGGCGCGCGAAGCACCGAGCGGGTCCCTAGAAGGCCGGCAAGGCTTACGCCAAGACTGCCGGCGAGTAAACCTAGGACGAGTAACCAGCCATTGAACTGAAAACCGGTATGCAATACCCGTTCAGCCAGCAGATATCCAATGGCGAGGGCGCCGATGGCGGCGACGGTGCCCGCCACGGCTCCCAGGGAAAGAAATTCTGCCGCTAGGCCGCGCATGATGGTGCCTTTGCTGGCTCCCAATGTTCGAAACACCGCGCTTTCATGGAAACGTTCGTCATTAGTGGACTGAATGGCGGCAAACAATACCACCACTCCTGCGGCTACGGTAAAAGCAAAAATAAATTCAACCGCGAGGGTAACCCGGTCGATGATGGCTCTGACCTGCCCCATCAATGCCTCCACATCAAGGATAGTGACACTGGGGAACTGTTTCACTAAGGCGGTAAGAAGGGGTTTATCTTCTTCCGGTAAATAAAAGCTTGTCAGGTAGGTGCCAGGCGCATCGTTAAGCACCCCTGGGGAGGCCATCACAAAAAAATTGGGATTAAATGAATTCCATTCGATGGCCCGTAAACTGGTTACCGGCGCCATGACTTTTTGGTCGGCGACCTGGAAGGTGAGGGAGTCGCCCAGTTTGATTCCCAGTGTTTCGGCAAGATCGGCCTCTACCGAGAACTGAGGCGGTTCCGATTCTTGGGAGGACCACCAGCGTCCCGCCACGATTTGGTTGTCAGCTTGGAGTTCACGGGCCCAGGTAAGGTGAAATTCACGCCTCGCCAGGTGTCGGGCCCGAGAGTTGCCGTAGTGTTTGTCCTTTATGGGCGTGTCGTTGATGGCCACCAAGCGGCCGTGGATATTGGGATAAAGCCGGGGTACGGGTTGGCCTTGATGGGCAAAGAACGTTTGAACGACCTCTACTTGGTCTGGCTGGATATTGATCACAAAGTGGTTGGGGGCATCAGGAGGGAGATTAGCCCGCCAGTTTGCCAATAGATCGGAACGCACCACGGTTAACAACAACATCACCATGATTCCAAGCCCCAAGGCAATGGTCTGCACGGTGCTGCTTCCTGCCCGCCGTGCTACGCTGGCAAAGCCATAGCGCCAGGCCACCCCTACCCGTGAGCGCAGCAGCTTTAGCCCACTGATAAGCAGCCAAGACCAGGCCGCGAGCACCAATACGGTGAGGATGCTGCCCCCCAGGACATAGAGGGTTAATCTCATTTCCCCCGATTGCCACGGGATGAGGGCGGCAATAGCGATGAGAGCGCCTAAATAGACGGTGTACACGGGCTGATGGGACGCTTTTGTATCCCGGCGGAGCACCCGAGAAGGAGGCACATCTTTGAGCCGCATCAGGGGCGGTAGGGCAAAGCCGAGGAGGGCAATTAAGCCGGTCAAGGTACCGGTAAGCAAGGGCCATAGGGAGGCGGGGGGCAACTCGCTTTGAAAGAGATGGCTCATTAAATGGGCAAGCACCGATTGGGCTAACCAGGCCACTCCACAGCCGATAAGGCTGGTCACCAGCCCAAGCCAAACCATGGTCAAGGCATAAATTTGAATAATCAATCCCTGGGTCGCGCCCAGGCAACGCATGACGGCACAATTGTCCTGGTGGCGATCGGCATATCGTCTCGCCGCGATGGCAATGGCGACGCCGGCGAGAAAAACGCTGGTCAGGGCCGCCAAGGTCAGAAATTGGTCGGCTCGTTGGAGGGCGGTCCGTAGCTGGGGTCGTCCATCGCGGACCCCCATCACTCGGCTATTTTCTGGGAGGTGGTTTTTGGCCCAGTGTTTATAGGAGATAATTTCTTTATGGGGGCCTGCCAGTAGCAGACGATAGCGGGCCTGGCTTCCCGGCTGCAATAAACCGGTATGCTCCACATCTTCCAAATTCATCAGTAGACGGGGGGCGATGTTAAACAGTTGCCCCCCTCGGTCCGGTTCCAATAGCAGTAGCTTATCCACGACTAAGCTTAACTGCCCTAGCGCTATCTGGTCGCCTACCGTTCGCTCGAGGGTGGGCGCAAGTTGAGGATCGAGCCACACGGTTCCCGGTGCGGGGGGGTGGTCTGCTTCGGTGGGCTGCGCAAAGGGATCTTCTCCCACCATTAATTGTCCCCGCAGGGGATAATTTCCTTCAACGGCTTTGACTTCGGTGAGTTGCAGCCTGTCGCCAGCAGGTACCATGCTTCGAAAGGATACCGTCTGGGTGGTTTCCAGCCCTAGGGTCTGGGCTTTGGTGATGAAATTTTCTGATAGGGGATTGCGGGATTCCACTACCAAGTCGCCCCCTAGCACCGTCCCGGCTTCTGTCTCCATGGCCTGGCGCAATCGTTCAACGAAAAAGTTAACCGTGGTCACAGCGCTTACGGCGATGATCAGGGCAACTGCGATTAACCGGATTTCGCCAGAACGCCAGTCCCGCTTCAGGGTGGTGAGGGAAAATGCCAATGATTTCATCCAGCCCTCCTCAGTTGCATAGCCAGTGCTCGGGTAAAGAGCAGTGGTTGGTTAAGGGATCTCTTAGTTAAGTCTATTTTCATGGTCCATCAGTGGGAGGTCACCAAACGCCCATTGTCCAGGGCTAAAGTGCGGTCGCAATGCTTGGTGAGTGCTTTGTCGTGGGTGACCAGCACTAGGGTAGTGCCGTGTTCTCGCTTCATGGCAAACAGGAGATCGCTTACTTTGGCGCCTGTTTTGCCATCCAAATTTCCAGTGGGCTCATCGGCAAAAAGGATCGGAGGGCGAGGCGCAAAGGCGCGGGCAATGGCCACCCGTTGTTGTTCACCGCCTGAAAGTTGGTTAGGGTAGTGGCCCGTGCGATGGCCGAGGCCGACGGCTTCTAGCTCGGCTAGGGCCGCCTCCCGCGGCTGGGAGTGGCCCCCGAGTTCCAAAGGCAGCATGACGTTTTCTAGGGCGGTGAGATTGGGCAAGAGATGGAAACTTTGAAAGACAAAACCGACCCGGTCGCTGCGTAGCCGGGCCCGTCCGTCTTCATCCAGGGTTTGTAGGTCGACGCCATCCAAGATAACCCGCCCGGAAGTGGGTGTGTCCAAGCCGGCTAGAAGACCCAATAAGGTCGATTTGCCGGAGCCGGAAGCTCCGATAATGGCCAAAGCTTCCGAGTGGGCAATGGAAAAGCTGATATCATTCAGGATGGTCAGTAGATTCTCTGGGCTTTCCACGCGTTTGATGAGGTGTTCTGCGCGTATGATGAAATTATTTTCCATATTTCGATTTAGTGTGCTTGTCGGTTTATTGCTCCAATCTATGGTCGCCGGGGCCGCGCTCCAGCCGGTCATCGTAGTCCTAGGCGATAGTCTGAGTGCCAGCTATGGTATCCCTCTCGATCAAGGTTGGGTCACGCGGCTCCAGGAACGTTTGACCCGTGAAGGCTACCCTTATCAGGTGGTTAATGCCAGTATTAGCGGAGAAACTACCCGCGGCGCATTGGCTCGCCTTGATCCTCTTCTGGAGACTCATCAGCCGGAAATTGTAGTTGTCGAGTTGGGGGGCAATGACGGTCTACGGGGGTTATCGCTGGGGGAAATGCGACGAAACTTTTCCCAGATTATTCAAAAATCTCAGCAAAGCGGCGCCAAGGTGTTACTTGTTAGGATGCGCTTGCCGCCTAATTATGGTCCTTTGTACACGGAAAGGTTCCAAAAACTATTTGCCGATCTTAAGAACGAGTATGGAGTGGCCATCGCACCCTTTATCCTGCATGGGATTGCCACCCGATCAGAGTTAATGCAATCTGATGGTATCCATCCTCGCCCTGAGGCCCAGGCCCTTATGCTCGACAACATTTGGCCGGCATTAGTTCCACTGCTTCTTGGAGTTTCGCCATGACTGACTGCGGTTCGGTCCCTCCTCACCTTGTCAGCCTGGAGAATTCGCGTTTCTCAGCAGTCCTCGGGCGGTGGCTAGGCCACGGCCCTTGGGGTCTTCACCGCTCCACGCGCTTTATCGGTTCCGGCGCTCCCCGCCGCACCCAACCTCAACACATTTTTGGCCGCGTTGATATCCCTATCGTGTTCCGTTCCACAGTCCGGGCATTCCCATTCACGGATCTTGAGCGGCATCAACTCTTGAATAGTCCCGCACTCAGAAAGCGAGGCTGCGCCATTTTCAATTGCCGTGCGTACTGGTAAGTGTATTTAGGCGCGCCGGACTTATCCCCGCTAGAGGTCACCACCACATCCTTGACGCCCACATCCACCCCAATCGCATTCTTGCGGGTAGGCAGCGCCGTAATCTCCACCTCGCAGGCCATGCTGACGAAATAACGGCCAGCGGGGTCTTTACTCACTGTCACCATTTTAGGGATACCGCCCACATTCCGAGACCACTTGATCTTCAGTGCCCCAAGCTTGGGCAGTTTCAACCGTTGGTTTTCGGCGTTGAAGTTCTTCGCCACATGGCGTTGATCGAGTTGATAGCGTACCGATTGAGTCTGATGACGCTTCTTAAATCGTGGGTATTTCGCTCGACCGGCAAAGAAATGCTTAAAGGCTGTATCTTGGTCTCGCAATTTCTAGGTATGGCAACCGGCGGTGGCTTCACTCAGCCAGGGGCACGCCGTCTTTTTAAGTACCGTCAATTGGCGACTGAGGCTTATCGTATTCAGCGACTCGCCATCCTCTTTATACGCCTTCGTTCGGGCCTCCAACGCCCAATTCCACACATAGCGAGCATGGCCAAATTCTATGGCCAATTGCCGCTTTTGCTGGGGCGTTGGGTAAAACCTGAATTTGTAGGCCCGTTGCGTTACCATATCCCAATCGTAATACAACAGGGCTTTAATAACAATGGCAAGGGAATATTTAAATGTACGGGTTGATGCCGATCTCAAAAAGCAACTTCAAAAGTTGGCTAAGAGGGAAAACCGAACGCTATCAAACTTGGTTGAAACCGTGCTGGGCAACTACGCGAAACGCGAATTCATGGCGAAACGCAAGTCATCCTGACCCTCGCGCTCACCGCGTAGCAAGCTGCGCACTCTCGCTGGGGGGGGCGTCGCACTTCCTTGTGCTCCTTCAAGGTAGGGCATAGGGGCTGCGAGCAGGCGCCCACAGCCCTTAAAGGGAATGATTATCCTACAAACGGTGGTTGATCGCTTAGAAGCACAGGAACAGTGCTATGAATGTTGACTTTTTCTAGATTATTTAATTTCGAGTAGCTCAATATCGAAGATCAGGGTTTCATTGGGGCCAATGAGGCGGCCAGCGCCCTGTGGACCGTAGGCGAGAGTAGGGGGGATGACGATTTCCCATTTGGAGCCCACGGGCATTAACTGCAATGCTTGTTGCCAGCCTTTGACGACGCCATTGACTTTGAAGGTGGCCGGTTGACCCCGTTTGTAAGAGCTATCGAACTCCGTGCCATCAATCAGCGTGCCACGATAGTTCACCACCACCGTATCGTCGGCGGCGGGCTTTTCGCCTTCCCCTTGCTGGATGATGCGATATTGTAGACCGCTGTCAAGTTCAACGACTCCTTGCTTTTCTTTATTGGCTTGGAGATAGGCTTTTCCGGCAGCTTTATTTTTCTCTGCGAGTTTGGTTCGTTGCTGTTGCTCCTGTTGTTGCATGGCCTTCATTGCCGCTTTTGCTTGCTCAGGAGAAAGTCGCGAGGGGGTTTGCTTCAGCGCGTCCTCAATAGCGAGTAGAAAAGCTTGCTTATCTAGCTCTATCCCTTGCCGTTGCAAGTTTTGACCGATCTGATACCCGATAATATAACTCAGTTTTTGGCTGTCTGTTTCAAGTTCGTCCGCAGCACTAGTCCCTCCAATGAGCGGCAGGATAAAGGCGGCGACCAGAAACGAGGCTCCCTTACGCATATGAATTCCTTAGATTGATTAGGGGTTGTCAGGTGGCCCGATAAACGCGTTAAAGGGCCAGTGTACCTTCGCTTGGAAGGGAAAAACTTAAAATATTCGCATAAGTTTAGAGTTTAGTCCAAGATGGTGCGCTCGCTGTCCCATGTGATTGGTTTTGATGATGCTCCCTTTCCAGCACAACACCACGGGGATGTGTTGGTGGTGGGGGCGGTATATTCCGCGGAACGCCTTGATGGTGTCCTGAGCGGTAAAGTGCGCCGCGACGGCGTGAATTCAACCCAAACCCTGATCCGTTTAATCACGGCCTCACGTTTTTTCCCACACACCCAATTGCTGATGCTCCAGGGGATTGCCTTGGCCGGATTTAACGTCGTGGATTTGCACCACCTTTACCAAGCCACGGGTATCCCGGTGTTGGTCATCGCCCGACGGGCGCCCAATTTTACAGCCATCAAGAAAGCCCTCTTAAATCGGGTCCCTGGAGGTCGACGCAAGTGGGCGCTGATTGAGCGAGCTGGGCCGCCGGAGCTTGTCGCTGGTATTTATATCCAACGGGTTGGTTTGCCCCTGGCCGTGGCGGAGGCAACAATCCGGCGTTTTGCCATCCACAGCATTATTCCCGAACCTCTGCGCACCGCCCACATCATTGCCGGAGGGGTTGTCGGGGGAGGAAGCCGGCAACGGGTGTGATTTCTTTGCCTTCATTGAGATAAGCGGTGGCTAGGTCGGTGAGTATTCTGAGAGATTTTGGCGGAATACAACTTTTCCTGTCTAGTTCATGAGCTCTAAGGCCCTAGGAGCGAGTGCAGCAGGGCATTTGACGGGCTGGTAATTCTCTGCTCCAAGCCCTAGCGAATTTAATATAAATTTTTGATTTAATTATAATTTTTTATCAAAATTGCGTTATTTGGCATAATTTTTTATCAAAATTGCGTTATTTGGCGTAATTTTTGGCTACCGGATAAGCTTCCTGCTTATAAGTATATGTATTTTAACGTAAATTAATCATGGAATGGTTTTTGCCTTAAGATGGTTACCCTAGCCGTATTTATAGCGACAGTAAGTTTAACTTTGTCGCCCACGATTAAGTTCTCTTTATGTTTTAACATTCACGATACAGGGATACGAGGAGGCTGCCTTGATAAAAAAAATAACCTTATTTTTTCTGCTTTTTGCTGTATATAGCATCAGTTCCCTGGTGTTTGCCCATACTGTCATTAAAGATCAAGCTAACGAAGGAACCACTCTGTTTACGGGGTTTTCCATCGGCCATGGTTGTGGTTTTGAGGATAAAGACAGTCTTCCAGTCATCTCTCAGTCGGTGGTTTTCCCCAATGGACCTAATGCCATTGTCACCCGTTTGGATACCGAGGAAGCCATTAGCTTAGGGGAGGTGCTCATTGGCGGCGCCCATTCAAACGGTCTGATTAACCCCAAGGCGATTCAAAACCGGGATATTTTCAATATGATCGAACAGTTCACCGATGAGACGGGGGTGGTGAGAGGCATTCATTATACTGACGGTGAGTTGCAGGCTGATTTGGCAGGTGTTATCCCTTTTCGCGTTTCAGGAGTCACCTTTGTGGAAGAGTCCTGTGCGACCAAGGTAAGGGCACGTATTGGGATAGCCAATTGGTGCCACGAAAGGGAAGGCGCACGCCGGGTGGATGCATGGATAGGGAAACTGACCCCGGTATTCAATGACGAGCGAGTGGTTTCTGTAGGCTTTTGGCCCACTTTGACCATTAACCGGGATTTAGCGGCTAATCCTCTTCCCGAAAGTTGCGATGAGGGTTATGAGGTAGCGGTGGAACCCTCGGCGGAGGGAATTGATGAGTATCTGCCCGTGTCGGGGTTTATTCCCGGACTCTAGGTAGGGGGTTTGTAAAGGGTAAGATTCGCGAGGCGCATAGTGCCTCGCGCTTGCTTAACAGTGGGCTCTTGAGATGCCTGAGCCAAAATTATTTTTTCTGGACTTCTCTAATATTCGGGGGTCGAGATGTCTGCGGGTAAATTTTTATTATTAATCCCACTTTCTTTTATCCACTCATTTGTCTTTGCAGGCGAGACTTTTCATGATCAGAGTCAAAAACTTGAATCCCTCTCCATGAACAACGGCGGCTTGCATTTAGAAGTGGAGCAAGCACCGCTAGAGCAAATATTTAAAATCATTGAAAATGAAACCGGCATCCGCTTACATGCCTCTCCTATGCCCCAGAAACGGGTGACGGCAACTTGCGCAGGGGCAACTCTGGAGGTGCTAAAATGCGTCCTAGGCAAAGAAGCCAGTCTTATTTATCGGTATGGGGATAAGTCATCTACAAGTAGCCCAACGCCCCTGCTTCAAGAAGTGTGGGTACTGAGTTCAAATCCAAGTGGGCATCGGTTGCCCCAGGAGACTGAGCAGCAAATTATTTGCGATACCACAAAAAATTTGAATAATCCCATTCAGCATGAGCAGCAGTCGGTGTCTGGGGAAGGGCAAACGGCCCTATCAAGTTTGAAGCAGAATGAAATGGAAAAGCTTGTGGCACTGGCCCAATCACCCAATTCCGGACAACGGGAGGAAGCCTTGTCCCGTCTTGCGCTGCTAGATGAGGCTGATGATGAAAGTATCAGAAATATTTTGACGGAGGCTTTAGGAGATCGAAACCCAAGCGTCAGGGCGCAGGCTGTGTCCGGGCTTGCCCGGCGCAATGATCCTGAAAGGGACGATGTGTTACAAGAAGCTTTGCATGACAGTGATGTGGGGGTACGATTGATGGCGGTTAGCAATGCAGGAGAGAATGTGGCTTTACTTGAAACGGCGCTCCATGATACGGATAAGGTAGTGCGAGATTTAGCTAGCATGAAGCTTGAGCAAATCTTGCAAACGAATCCACGCCAATACGAGTAGCATGATGAGAGGAAAGAATTTATGAAAAATGCAACTTTAAAAAATAAGTGGGTCATCGCATCCATGGTGGCTGCATTGGGATATTCTGTTAATGGGGCCGCCCATGATCAAGTCGGCGCCTTGGGCAATGAGGCTAGCGCTACCGATCACTACTTAATTATTTGCTCTACTGAGGCAGGTGAGGCCTCTGACGTGCTTGAGGTTCGAGTGTTTGATGCTACCGAAGCCCAGGGCGGGGGTAAAATAAGCGCAGTAGTCCAGAGGGAAACAGTGGTTAGAACTGCCTCGGACCCTTTTAGAGTGGATAAGGATTTTAACCACGATAAGAATTTTGGTCCCCTGACCTCTGTCTCTGGAGGAAACGGAGCTTATAATGTCATGGTGCATAAACTTAAAACTAGCCCTAAAAGTTATTTGCTTGAATACCACTGTAAAACAAATTCTGGCATCCACACGGGGACGTCATTGACGGTCTTACAAGACCAGTAATAATGGCTTGTTGTGTGTCTATTGTTGTTTAAAAGGATTTCAGTGAGCTTTCTTCTTGAGAGGGAGCAAGCTCAAGGGGCTGTCCTAAAAATTGGAGTTTTAACACCATAACGCCTCATTATTAAGAACCTAAGCATGAATAAACTAAGACCGGCTCTTTTTTATTTCCTACTGGTTGCTATTCCGCTGCAAACGCTTGCCGCTTCTGAAATCAAACGGGAGGCACCCAACTGTATGCTGAATACTTTCGGTACAGCGGAACAGGTCACTATTGAGCAATGGCAAGGAAAAGTTATTTATGTGGATTTTTGGGCTTCTTGGTGTCCCCCATGTGTAAAATCATTTCCATTCCTAAATAACCTACATCGGCGTTTTGGTGATCAGGGATTGCAGATCCTAGGGATTAACCTGGATGAGAAATTAAGTGATGCCCAGAAATTTTTAGCGAAATTTCCTACCCGTTTTGATATCGTGACTGATCCCGATCAGCAGTGTGCCCGATCATTCGATGTTCAAGCCATGCCGTCTTCTTTTCTGGTTGATCGAAACGGAATGATCCGTTATGTCCACTTGGGGTTCCGATCTGGAGATGTTGAAGAACTGCGGGTACAGGTCCAAAAGATTTTAAAAGAAAAAGCGGCTAACCCTTAATTTTTTAGGGTTGTGTGCGGACTGCTTTTCCTGCCCCTTTCGATAATATTACTATATTGATAAAAGCGTTTTGCCAAACGCCAAAATTCATTTGATGGGTGCCGGACTTGAAGAGAAATACCGTAATGATGAGAGGCAAGCGAATAACCAAGATAAAAAGAATAAAAATAATAAGCGCGCTGCTATTATTTTTGACGGTAGGGCTGTCAGGTTGCGCCTCGGTGGCTCCCTGGGAACGGGGTAACCTGGCTAAGCCTCATATGGCGCTAGATCCCCATCCCATGCAGAGCGGTTTGCGTGCCCATGGCTACAATAGCCGCGAGGCGGCTGCCGGCAGTGGCTCTGCTGAAGGGGCGGGGTGTGGCTGCTATTAAGCCGAAGTTTACCGCCAGACCTTCCAAGTGCCGAGCCAGCCCTTCGCTGTTGGCATTAACTTCTGCGGCACTGGCCTTGCCCGGTTTAATGTTGCCACCGGCCCATGCCGCCTTTGAGGGGGGGGAATTCAACTTCCAATACGGCCGTTATGAGGAGGGCGGCGGCACTCAAAGTCAATTTCGGAATAAAGACAATGACATTCAGGTGGATAGTCTGGAAACCTCTGGGGAAATTGACCTCACTGACCGCTTGAGATTCCGTGCCAATTTTATTCAGGATACTTGGGTAGGGGCTACCCCCATCACCACGGCGCCAGCCGCTGCTGTCCGATTTAACCCCAACGCCCAAACCGGGGCGTCACCTTTCTTTGATCTCAGGGGAGGGGTGGTTAATTTTGACATCGACACGGGTCAGGGGTCAGCAACCATTCCGGGAACCTTTGAATCCGTGATTACTGCCGAAACTGTGCACGTGATGGCTGAGGCCTCGCCGGAAACCCGTAAGCAGGGAGATTTCAACCTCAGCTACGAATGGGATGAGGCGGCGCTAGACCTGGGAGGTGGTATTTCCTTGGAAGATGACTATGAATCCCGCTATTTCAGCCTGGGTGGGCGCTGGGATTTCAACCAGAAGCTTACCACCTTGACGGGGGGAGTCGGTTATATTAACAGCACCATCGATGCCCTGCGTTTTCCATTTCGAGTAACGTCGGTTCCAGTCGATCCCGAGGGTGAAGTCAACCCAGATTTTCCAGATTGGTCGGTGAGGGTTAATGACCGGCGAACGGATACTTCGGTCAATCTTGGCCTCACCCAGGTTTTGGATAAAAACTCAGTATTCAAGGCAGGCTTTGGTTATACCCATAGCTCGGGTTTTCTCTCAAATGTTTATAAGGAATCCGTGTTTTTCGTGCCCTTGGAGACCCCAGGAATGTCGTGGCTTTTTACCCGCTACGATAAACGCCCTGAAGAGCGGGAGCAATTTAACTGGAACATAGGCTATTCCCGTTATCTTGCTGGGTTGGATGCCGCTTTGCATTTTAATTACAATTTTTTTCATGATGATTGGGGGATTAACGCCCATACTTTTGACGTGTCCTGGGGCCAACCTATAGGCGGAGGTTGGACCATCACCCCGACAGTCAGGTATTACAGTCAAAGCGCCGCGGACTTTTACAGTCCGTTTTTTATAGTCGATCAGGGGCCGTTTTCGGTAGGAGAGATCTTGGCCAATCAAAGCCAATTGCCCACTCCCGACCATTTTTCCAGTGACCATCGGCTATCCGCTTTTGGGGCCCTAAGCGGTGGAGTGACCTTGAGTAAGCAATTCGCCAAAGGGGTCACCCTGGAGGCGGGTTTTGAATATTATACCCACGCAGGCTCCTTAAAGCTGGGGGGGGGAGGGACCGGCGATTTTGCCGATTTCAACTATTTCCTGGCCAATGCGCTGCTGAAGGTGGATCTCTCGGCCCTTAGCCATTCTGGCGGCGGTTATGGGGAACATGAACACCCGAGCGGTCACGCTGAGCACAGTGATTATGCCCCGGCAGGGGTAATGTTTGACCATATGCTAAAGATACCCGGCCATTTCATGGTGGGCTACCGGTATCGGTATAGCCGCCACGGTGGCGACACGCTCCATGGCGCCCAAGCCGTCAATGATCTTGCCATCGTCAATAACGCCTGCGGGGACAATCCCTGCCAGGTGACGTCGGAGCATATGAACATGCATATGCATATGCTCGATCTCATGTATGCGCCGACAGATTGGTTGAATGTGATGCTGATGCCCATGTTCATGGATATGGACATGGGCTTGCGGGAGCTTGAGGGGGCGCCCCCTCCGGATCCGGATGCGGTTGGCGGGCACAGCCATGCCATCGAGGGGGGCGGCCATGCCACTGGTGGGTTGGGTGATACGAGGCTGTTTGCGCTAGTTAAATTATTGGATTCTCCCCGGCACCACTTGCACCTGGGCTTAGGCATCAGCGCCCCGACCGGTGATGTGGATATTAAAGTCGAGGGTATGGAAATTAACGAGAATAGCCCGGATTTTGGCAAACCCTTATTTCTTCACTATGGAATGCAGCTTGGCAGCGGTACCTGGGATTTTTTGCCTAACCTGACCTACACGGGTGGGTTAGAGCGCTGGTCTTGGGGCGGCCAACTGAGCGGCACCCTGCGCTTGGAAAGCGAAAACTCCTCCGGTTTCTCTTTTGGCGATATATTTCAGGCCACGGCCTGGGGCGGTTATAGCCTGTTCAATTGGCTCTCTGCTTCGGTCCGAGGCATCTATACGATACAAGGTGGGATTAACGGTCAATTCAACGGACCGACCCCGAACTCGGCGCCGGTGGATTTCCCGGACAATTACGGCGGACGCTTCTGGGATGTGGGTTTTGGCCTCAATGCCTCTACTTTAGGGGGGGGGCTTAAGGGGAATCGATTGAGCTTCGAGTGGATACAACCGGTGAGGGATGATGTCAACGGCTTTCAACTGGAACGGGAGGGCACACTTTTTGTCACTTGGGATTTGGCGTTCTAATCAACAACGGAGTGAGCAGAGGGGTATTTTCTCTCTGAGGTTCGGACTCCAGTTCTGGCGGCTGATTTTTTGGGGGTAGAGTGCAGCTTTACCGCGATGCTTTCCATGCCATGGGCACACCCTGCGAGATCCAACTCTATGCCCAAACCCAGGCTAAAGCCCAACGAGCGGCGGAACTCATCATCGCCGATGTACGCCGACTGGAAGCACTGTATTCCCGCTACCGTGCTGATAGTTTTCTTTCTGAGATCAATCGGGTGGCGATGGCTGGGGGGCGTATTTCGGTAGATGAGGAAACAGCAGGATTGCTCAATTATGCGGCCACTTGCTATGAGCAGAGCGAAGGATTGTTTGACATTACTTCCGGCATCTTGCGGCGCGCTTGGAACTTTAAATCAGGCAAATTGCCGAGTAAAACGCAAGTGCAAGAGCTGCTTAGCAAAATTGGCTGGAGTAAGCTGCGCTGGGCGCCGCCGGTATTGGAATTTCCCTTACCCGGAATGGAAATTGATTTTGGCGGTATCGTCAAGGAATATGCCGCTGACCGCACAGCCTCGCTGAGTTTGCAAGCGGGGGTTCGGCATGGTCTAGTGAATTTAGGCGGCGATATTAAAATTATTGGTCCCCGCCCCGATGGCGAACCTTGGCGGATTGGCATCCGTCACCCAAATCATCAAGGCGCAGCAACCCGAATGCTCCTGCTGCAGGAAGGGGCTATTGCCAGTAGCGGTGATTATGAGCGTTGCATCGTATTAAACGGCGTCCGTTACGGCCATGTTCTTAACCCTAAGACGGGTTGGCCAGTGCGGCATTTGGCATCGGTGACCGTGGTCAGTGATTTGTGCGTGGTGGCGGGGAGTGCCTCTACCATCACCATGTTGAAAGAAACTGATGGCCCGGCCTGGTTGCGAAATTTGGGTTTACCTCATTTCTGGGTAGATATCCAGGGTGAAACTGGTGGTTCGCTAGAGGAATTGTCCACTGAGACCGCTGCTTCGATTGGGAATGGCAAACAGCAAGCGGCAATCATGGTACTTGATGAACATTGAAGAAGATGCCCATTTTACAATGCCGAGGTTTTCCATTTCCCCTATCACTGCGATCAGGCAATTCATCAAAGTTCGGGAGCTGATTGCCCAGCTTATTTGGAGCGAAGTAGCGGGTCGTTATCGGGGTTCTTTTGCCGGATTCTTGTGGTCTTTTATCAATCCGTTGTTTTCCCTAGCCATGTACACTTTCGTATTTGGCGTGGTTTTTAAAGCACGCTGGGGTCTCTCAACGGAAAATACTTTTGATTTCGCGCTAGTGTTATTCGCTGGTTTAATCGTTCACGGGCTATTATCCGAGTGCATCAGCCGGGCCCCTTATCTCATCCTTGGTAACCCTGGTTATGTCAAGCAAGTGGTTTTTCCCCTTGAAATACTGCCGGTTGTCGTTTTGGGATCGAGCCTGTTGCATGCGGCTATCAGTTTTTTATTGCTGATCGTTATTTGGAGTATTGCCCATGAAGGGGTGACGTTAGCTACTGCCTTTATTCCCATGCTGATATTGCCATTGAGTCTGATTGCTGTGGGGGTCAGTTGGTTCATCGCAGCGGCTACCGTGTATTTTCGGGATCTAGCTCAGTTGGTTACCTTTATTAGCAGTGGTTTGCTCTTTTTTTCCCCTATTTTTTATCCTGTAAGCTCAGTGCCCGAACCTTTTCGCGCTTGCTTGGAATTTAATCCCCTCACTTATGTCATCGAGCGGGTACGTGCGACCCTCATTGGAGGAGACATTCCAGAGCTGAAGGGATACCTAATCTATTTATTAATTTCTGTTGCTGTAGCCTGGTCGGGTTATGTCTGCTTTCAAAAGACACGCCCTGGCTTCGCTGATGTAATATAACGTTAATTTCGATGATGAAAATTGATCCCGAAATTTTGATTGATGTGGACAACGTCAGTAAGTGTTACCATTTATATCAACGTCCACAGGATCGTTTATGGCAATCTTTTCTTAGGGGACGTAAGAAATTTTATCGTGAATTCTGGGCATTGCTCAATGTTTCCTTACAAGTCCGGCGGCGGGAAGCCGTAGCTATCATCGGGCGTAATGGTGCTGGCAAAAGCACCTTGCTTCAACTGATTGCGGGTACTTTGACACCTACTGCCGGAAGGATTACCGTTCAAGGCAGAGTCGCTGCCCTACTGCAATTGGGCAGTGGCTTCAACCCCGAATTTACAGGACGGGAAAATGTTTTTCTCAACGGTGCTATCCTTGGATTCAGCCGTACTGAGATCGAACGCCGGTTTGATGAAATTGCCGCCTTTGCAGAGATTGGAAATTTTATTGAACAACCGGTTAAAACCTATTCTTCAGGGATGACCATGCGGCTTGCCTTTGCCGTTTCCGCCTGTCTCGAACCCGAAGTATTAATTATTGACGAGGCTTTAGCGGTAGGCGATGCGGTATTTCAGTTCAAATGCCGAGAGCGGCTTCAGGATTTGATTTCCAAAGGTACGACCCTACTGTTTGTCTCCCATGACATGAGTGCGGTTAAATCTTTTTGTCATCGTGCGATTTATCTTGAAAATGGCCAAAAAAAAGCAGAGGGTGAACCAGAGCATATTTCTGAGTACTACTTCATGGATGTACGTGCCGAGCAAGCCCGTAGCGCACCCAAAAAAAATAAAGGCATGGATACGGCTATCAGGGAAAAAGCCTATGGTGGTTATGGGACCAGCGAAGGAGAAATTTTATCTGCTGTTTTCTCGGTGACTGGCCAGAATAATGCTTTTTTCAACTATGGGGAAACCATTGAGCTAAAAGTGATTTGTCAATTCGCAGCCCATATTAAATATCCCTGTCTAGCGGTAGTAATCCAAGCAGTTAATCTAGTCGGTATAGGTGGTCAGTGGTTTCGGATCGAGCAGGCTGATTTAGAAGAAAAATTAGCTACCCTAACCATAAGATTTACAGCAAAATTTAATGAAGGAAAGTATTTTATTACCCTAAGACTAGAAGAACGTAAAGATCAGAAACAATACTATATTTTACATAAAATTCCAGGCGCATTAACATTTGACGTACTGCCACGATCCGATAACTGTTTGTTGGGATTTAATGACTTAGAGCTTGTGTGCGAACAGTAAGCAATGATTATTTCTCACAAGTATAAGTTTATTTTTATAAAAAATGGGAAAACCGCAGGAACCAGCATTGAGGTGTTCCTTTCTCAATTTTGTGCATCCTCTGATATTGTCACACCCATTTACCCTCCTGTAGAGCCCCACTGTCCCCGTAACCACAAAGGTTTTTATAATCGTATGACAAGTGCGGAGATCCGGGAACGAATAGGAGAAAAAACCTGGAGAAATTATTTTAAGTTTTGCGTGGAGCGTAACCCTTGGGATAAGACTCTTTCTTATTATTATATGGCAAAATTTAGAGCTAATGGAAATCTTTCTCTTGACGAATTTCTTGCCGGTCAAGAGTTTCCCATCAACTTTCCCCGGTATACAGAACCAGATAATAGTTCCAAAATCATTGTTGATCGGGTTCTTGACTTTGATAACCTCATAGGCGGCTTAAGGGAAGTTTTTCAGGGGCTAAGAATACCTTTTAATGGCTCGCTTGGAGTTCATGCCAAATCAGAGTACCGAACTGATCGGCGGCCTTATCAGGAGGTTCTAACATCTACTCAAGCAGAACGGATTCGGGATATTTTCGCGGTTGAAATTGCCTTGCACGGCTATTGCTTTTATTAGTCGAGGCTAAGCATATGATAGGGATATACCATCAGTTCATTTTTGTGCATATTCCAAAAACAGCAGGGAATGCACTGCAAAGTGTTCTCAGCTCCTATTCAGAAGATGCTATTGTCGTGGGCGATAACAAGGATGGTGTTCACCGCTTCGGACTATATAGCGCTTATGGTACGGTTAAGCATTCAACCCTGGCTGATTATCTTGCCGCTCTTGGACCTGAATCATTTTGGTCAAAGCGAAAATTTGCTTGTGTTCGTAACCCCTGGGAGCGTGCGATTTCTTTTTATTTTTCACCACATCGAGGATGCGATACCTGGGATCGAAATGAATTTATCCGTCTGTTGGATGAAATCCATCCGATGACTACCTACTTGCGGTTACCCATTGATACAGCTGGCACGAGACCTGATCATAATCTTGATTTAATTATTCGCTACGAACAATTAAATAAGGATTTCTCTAGGCTGTGCGATATTTTAGACATTGCAGGGGGAAGCCTTCCTATCCTTAACCAAGGGAGTCGGCAGCCTTATTTTGATTATTATGATCCTGAGCTTGTTCAAATAGTAGCGGACCGCTTTCGGGAAGATATAGAGGTTTTTGGCTATGAATTTGAGCCCTGCAATAGAAAGCCAGCATGAAAATCGTATTCGTTCATATCCCTAAGGCGGCAGGGACATCATTAAAGGAAGCTATTTTGGAAAAGGTGGGCGACGATAATCTTTATTTTGATTATAATCGTCCTCTTGCTAAGACGGATTTGCACCGTAAAGCCTGTTGTCTATTTTCAAGTGTTACGGCTAGACCAAGCGCAGAAGCAATTATATTTGGTCATTTTCTTGCTGGAAAATACGCCAGATTTAATGGATGTTATTTTAGGCCTCGCAAGAAAATAGATTACGCAGTTTTTCTTCGTGATCCTTTACAAAGGGCAATATCCCACTTTTTTTTCTGGAAAAGAACAGTTATTGATGGACACCGGGTCTGGAAGCGTTTCTGTCGGGAAAACTGGAGTTTAGAAAGGTTCCTGTTATCCGAAGAACATACTAACTTTCAAGCTAAATTTCTTTGGCGCTTTCCTTTGAGTCAGTTTAGTTTTATTGGCTTAACGGAGCATTTCGACGACAGCATAAAAATGTTGGGCCGTGTTTTCCCATTGCTAAATGATTTACCGGTTAGAGCTGATAACAGTAACCCTCAAAATACTGTTGGGGCAAGCTATGAAATCGATCCTTATTTGGCGTCTGAATTTATGCGGCGTAACAAGTTGGATTATGCTTTGTATGGCCAAGCAGAGAAAATTTTTTCTGCGCAAAAATCTAAATTCCTGAAAGCAGGGTTGTGATGATGACTGATAATTCTTCAGTCGTATTCTTACTAGGAGTGCCTCGTTCGGGGACAACTTTGTTGTCTTGGCTGCTCAATCAGCATCAGAGTGTTTATTGTCCCCCAGAGCCTTGGTTGTTATTGGGGTTGGAAGCGCTCGGGCAAGCTCCCGCCGACCATGTTGCGGACCCGCCTCTTTTGTCTGCTGCAATCACAGAATTCCTAGGGGGTAGGCGGTTAGAAGCGCTTAAGCAGGCGGCTTTGTCTATTTATCAACAAGCCTTGAAGGAGACGGGAAAATCCGTTTTTGTTGATAAAACTCCTCGTTACTATCATGTGCTTGATTTTGTAAAAAATTTTCTGCCTGAAGGAAAAATTATTTTTCTTCTGCGCAATCCACTTGATGTAGCAGCTTCTTTTAAAACCTCCTGGTCGGTTAATCTTCCAAAAATTATTTCCGATCAGGCGGACACTCCCTTTTTATTTGATTATGTTCTAGGCTTTAATTATTTATTGGCCTTTGAGACAGAGCATCCAGTACTTAGAGTCTATTATGAGAATCTAGTGGCTAACCCCGAGACAGAAATGGCACGTATTTTTGACTATCTGTCGCTGCCATCGCAATCATCTGGTAAAGATCTTGATATCCAGGATACCTCCTATGCTAGGAGTTCTTTTGGCGATAAGAAAATTCTTTCCACACGCTATATACATACCCAATCCGTTGAAGCTTATAAAACTGTTTTTGTAAAAGAAGAAGCTGCTCTTCTTTTGGATGCTTTGGGTAAAGAAAGCTTTTCTCGATTAGGGTATGCTACACAATATGCCAATGCCTGTACAGAATTCGATATTACCCCTTCAAATGAAATGTTTTCGCAATTATTTGAAGTGGCGGAAAGGTATGTCCAGCAACGTAAAAAACGTTGTTATAGCCCTTGGTCACGGGGAGTGCTGGAGCAGCAAATTGAGTGCTTAAGACAACAGGTTGAGGCCGCCAAAAAAGAGAGTGCGGATCTTGATGAGCAGCTTGCTTCTGTGCAAACGCGAAACAGCACCCTTGATAAACAACTAAATTCCGCACAAGCTCAGAATAAAATACTTAACGAGCAATTGGTTTTATTAGAAACACAAAAAGAAGAACTTAATCAGCAACTTTATAGGTTGCAAAACATAAATTTGAGAGGGCGGTTGCGAGCATATTTTGGGTATATTAAAAAACGTTTTAAACAAACGATTCAACAGGGGCTTTGGCGTATGGCACAGGGGCCAGCTGTGCCGCCATTACCAAAGATTACCGTAGTGACGCCAGTACTCAATGGCGCTGAATTTATTGAGGCGACGCTGCGTTCCGTATTGGTGCAATCCTATCCTGCACTGGAATTTATTGTTGTTGATGGTGGTTCGACGGATGATACTTTATCGATCATTGGCAGTATTCAGAATGATTCCATATTACCCAATAAAATCACTCAGGTTATCTCAGAGCCTGATGAAGGGATGTATGATGCTATTGCTAAGGGTTTTTCTCAAGCAACGGGTGAGATCTTGACCTATCTGAATGCCGATGATTTACTCGAAGGCGGAGCTTTAGTTGCTATTGGTGAGTATTTTGCCCGTCATCCGGAAGTCGCTGTGATCTACCATGAAGATACCGTTCTAGTGAGCGGTTGGAAATATCCTAATGTTCGGCAGCCGAAAGGCATCACTACTGGGGATCTATTGAATAAACACATTTTGTTTCAGGATGGTGTTTTCTTTCGGCGTAGCGCTTATCAATCTGTTGGCGGTTTACGGCGGGATTTAACACTGGCGGGTGATTACGATCTTTGGTTACGTTTATCTGCGCAATTTAAATTTATCCGTAGACCCGGACATGTGAGTTGTTTTCGTGTTCGCCAGGGACAACTAAGCGAAAACATGGAACGCTACTACCAGGAAGTCGACCGCTCCCGCAACGACTTTCTGGCTAATGCCTCGCATTTTCAAAAATTGCGCTGGCAACTTCAGTCTAAATACCGTTCCTTGCGTAAATACCTGGCTGCGTGCGTAAAAAAAGACCGTTTATTTTTTCCTATTGACTTTGGCAACATGCCGCCACCCTTGGTCACTCTCACTGGTACAGAATATGGCCAAGCCTTAAGTCCCATTGACGGCAAACCGGCGGAACGACTCTTATTCAGCACTCCCGACACCCGGTTTGGCGACAATGCCATCAACCACATTTACTTAGATACGCGGCACGCTATTGCTATTATCCATCCGCCTGTTCAACCCTCTGAATTGGATAGGCTATATCAGCAAAACTATTCTGCACCACCGGTAGCTATTAAAAATCCGGTGGACACTTCCCCCTATCGCCAGTTCAATGGTAAACCCTTGTGGGAAAGGATACTATTGCATTTACCAGTGGAAAAATTTGCATTTTTTTTGCCAAACGTTTGGTCAAACAACACATTGTCCGAGTTGACGAGTGTGCTTCGAGCGGCACGGGTAGAGCTCGACAGTTCTCTTCGGGTGCTTGATGCCGGCTGTTTTGAAGGTCACCTGCTGGATGATATTACTGCCGAAAAGCCCTGGCGAGCTTATGGTTTGGAGCCTAATGCCCAGGCGGTAGAAGTAGCCCGGGGTAAAGGCCATTGTGTTTGGCAAGGGCACGCGGAGAATGCCGTTGAAATTATCCCAGCCCCCTACCAATTTGATGTCATATTCATGGGGCAAAGCATTGAGCATGTGGACGACCCTGTGCGGGTTCTACGCCGACTCCGTCTCCTGCTTGCACCTGGCGGTGTAGTGGTCGTGAGTACACCTAACTTGGATTCCCGTCAGGTTGACTGGTTTGGTCCCACCTGGGCCCATTGGCATCCTCCCTATCATCGTTATATTTTTTCACGGAAAGGCCTATTTGCACTTGCCAGCCAAGTTGGTTTGCAACCTGTTTGTTTTAAAACATTCTCCCATTGCTATTGGACAGCCATCTCTTTGATGCAAAACTTCCTGGGTCTGGGAGGTAGTGTCTCTCATGCAGTTAACTTTGACCGTTCCTTATGTATGCAAGCACAAAGAATTAATTTTTGGCAGCAACTCTTCTGGAATTATTTAGGTAAAGGCGACTATTGTTTCTTTGCAATGAAGGATGGAGAGGGTGACTAACTCTGTACTTCCAATTATCAGTATTATAACGCCCTCTTTTAATCAGGGTGATTTCGTGGCGGATACCGTGCGCTCGGTATTTGAGCAGCGCTATCCAAAATTAGAATATATTTTTATGGATGGTGGCTCTATTGATAATACTTTGGAACGGGTTGCCCCCTATCGTGATCATTTTTTCCATTTCCAGTCAGAACCAGATGATGGCCAAAGCGCGGCTATAGCCAAGGGCTTTAGCTTGAGTTCTGGCGAAATTATGGCTTATTTAAACAGTGATGATGTGCTTTTGCCTGGTACGCTTAATTTCGTTGCCGATTATTTCCGCCGTCATCCTGAAGTGGACTGCCTTTACGGGCATCGCTGTATTATCAACGAAGTAAATCAAGTTGTTGGGCACTGGATTTTACCTAGACATAGTAGCTTTCTGATGCGGCGTTGGGACCTCATTCCCCAGGAATCTTGTTTTTGGCGCCGTCGTTTATTTGAACAAAAGGGCAATATTGATACCAGCTTTCTTTTTGCCATGGACTACGATTTGTTTGTCCGCTACATGAGTATTGGTAGATTCCAGCGTGTAAACCGTTTTCTCGCCGCTTTCCGCGTTCACCAAGATTCCAAAACCACAACTCAATTAGCGACTATCGGCAAGGAAGAAGTAGCGCGAGTTCAGCAACACAACAATATTAATTTACCACCCCTGATGGGGAATTTCTTTTCTCTTTGGGTGCAATTACGATCTGCTTTTTTTGTACGAAGAGGGGAAACTTTCCCGGGATTACCTCCGGGATTAAACTTTAATTTAGACATGTTATGGGGAGACTCAACCGATCCCCTGTGAAGAATACAACTGGTATATAATTGGTGGCAATGAAACCGTTAATCACGGTGGCGGTGCCTTCGTACAACCAAGGCTGTTATCTTGAACAGGCTTTAGTCTCTATTTTTAGCCAGCAACTGCCTATTGAGGTATTCGTGGTGGATGGTGGTTCTAGGGATCACTCCCTCGCAGTGATTCGTAAATGGGAATATCGTCTGGCTGGCTGGCGTAGCCATCCTGATCAAGGGCAAGCTGCGGCTATCAATGAAGGGATCGCGCGAGGACAGGCGCCTTTTGTGTGCTGGCTTAACAGCGATGATTGGCTGCTACCGGAAGGCTTAATCCATTTATATAAGGTATTGCAGCAATCTTTAGAAGTTCCCGCGGCTTATGGACGCTCATGGAACTTTGTTGAAAAAAAACAAACTCTTCGGGCTGTTTGGGTTGAACCTTTTAGCGAGCACCGCCTGGCATTACGCTGCATTATTTCTCAGCCTGCAACGCTGATCAGACGTTCTGTTTGGGAAGCCATAGGCGGAGTTAATGAAAATCTTCATCTGGCGATGGACTACGATTTATGGTGGCGCTTATTTAAAAATTTCGGACAGTTACACTTTGTAGACAAATTTATTGCCGTGAATCGGGATCATAGAGCGACCAAAACAAAGACTCAGCGCCGCTTGCATTACCAAGAGGCCATCAGGGTCGTCCGCCAACATTATGGACGTGTGCCTTTAAAATGGTGGCTCGCCCAACCTTATGCAGTCTGGTTGAAGACGTTACTCAGATAGCCTTTAAATTTATAGCTTTAGTCTTAGTGACTGTTTTTATAAAAAGCCCTCCAATAAAATTCCTATGCGGGTTTTGCACTTTTATAAAACTTATTTTCCAGATACGGTGGGAGGTGTTGAGCAAGTTATTTACCAAATTGCTCGTGGTGTTTCCGCTTACAGCGTTGAAACAGAAATTCTTACCTTGACTAAAATCAAATCCGAAGGGAGTCTCTTTGTTGATAACCATCTTGTTCATCGTGCCCAACTTGATTTTCAAGTGGCATCAACAAGTTTCTCTGTATCAGCCCTGTTAAAGTTTGCTCAATTAGCTAAACAAGTCGATCTGATTCATTATCATTTTCCTTGGCCATTTATGGATGTTGTGCATTTTCTTTCATTGGTCAAGAAACCGGCTGTTGTTACTTACCATTCTGATATTATCCGGCAGAAATTTCTATTCAATTTTTACCGGCCACTCATGCATTGCTTTTTGGCTCATGTGGACCGTATCGTGGCGACTTCCCCTAATTATTTTGCTACCAGTCGGGTGTTGGATCGTTATCAGACTAAAACTCAGGTCATCCCCATAGGCTTGGATAAAACTTCTTATCCTGAAGTAAGACCGGCATTACTGCGGCACTGGCAAACACGAGTCGGTGATCGTTTTTTCTTGTTTGTGGGTATGATTCGCTATTACAAAGGCTTGCATATTCTTCTAGATGCCGTTCAGGACACTGATTTTCCGGTGGTTATTTTAGGTTCTGGGCCCGTTGAGAAAGAATTGAGAAGGCATGCAAAACGTTTGCATTTGAAAAATATTTATTTTCTTGGGGCCCTATCCGATGAAGATAAAGTAGCGCTGATTAAACTGAGTCTAGCCATTGTGTTTCCTTCCCATCTTCGCTCTGAGGCCTTTGGAATTTCTTTGCTGGAAGGGGCCATGTTTGGCAAGCCTATGATATCTAGCGAGATTGGTACAGGTACCAGTTATATCAATATCCATAACCAGACTGGTCTGGTGGTTCCCCCGAGTAACCCCCGCGCATTTAGGGAGGCCATGGAGTTTCTTTGGCATCATCCCGAGGTTGCGGTGAGAATGGGCAAAAATGCTGAAGCTCGTTATTGGCGGCTGTTTACCTCGAAACAGATGGCTACTAACTATGTTAATCTCTATGAGCGGTTACTTTCGGAAAAAAATAGCGACAAAAAATATTAAAATTCTCCGAGAGAGAGAACCTGGCAAGACCAGTTTCTGCTAGTAATGTAAGATAAAATCCTGCCCATGTGACTGATTAGTCTCTCTGGGGAAGAGGAGTGCCTTTCAGCAGAGAGGTAATTATTCCGGATTTCATAAATATTCTGGCTAGCCATTGCCTGACTAGTGAATAGTTTCGGCTATCCTCCCGTGTAGTTACTATGTTCAGAGGTGGTTGGAGAATCCCTTTATAGGAGGCTCAATATAGCAGACTCGCTGCTTTAATCTATTTGGCTATGCAAATTCTATTTTCTAGTCTATACCCATAAGTAGTGGCTTTTTTTAGCTTTATCGGACGATTACTGGGAGATGCCGGGTAGGGTAATAAAGTTACTATGGATAATAGCTTTAGATTTAAGATATAGGACTAAGTTTTTGCGATGCCCCAGATTTTCTCATCTCCTTTTATTCTGATTTTAAAGTTAGTGATTCTGGGGGTTATTTTATTTTTCTCAAGTATAGCAGTGATTTGGCGAGCTACTTTGGACCCCATGGCGGCAATTGGAACACCTGTTGAACAACCTGTTCCTTTTAGCCATAAGCATCATGTCCAAGATGATGGCATTGATTGTCGCTACTGTCATACTTCTGTAGAGAAATCTTCTTTTGCTGGCTTTCCTTCAACAGAAATTTGCATGACTTGCCACTCCCAGATTTTTACGGATGCACCGATGCTTGCACCGGTGGTAGAGAGTTATCAAGAGAATAAGCCGTTGCGTTGGAAACGAGTCCATGATTTACCTGATTTTGTTTACTTTAATCACAGTATTCATATTCATAAGGGTATCGGTTGCGTTTCCTGTCATGGGCCAGTAGATGAAATGCCACTAACCTGGCGTGCTAAGCCCCTGACCATGCAATGGTGTTTGAGTTGCCATCGAGCACCAGAGCATTTTGTGCGACCGCGGGAGTATGTCTTCGATATGGATTGGAAGCCTAGGGAAGACCAAGAGGTTCTGGGGAGGAGGTTAGTAGAGGAATACAACATTCAGAGTAAGACGGATTGCTCTGTTTGTCACCGTTGAATAAGGATGGAGATATGGCGAAATCGGAGATGAAACCCTTGGATTTAGCATCCATCCGTGCACGCCTTGCCGAGACAGAAGGGCGCAGTTTTTGGAAAAGTCTGGAAGAATTAGCGGGAAGCGAGGAATTCAAGAAATTTTTATATGAGGAATTTCCATACTTTCGTGAATTGAGTCAGGCCTCACTCAGTCGTCGAGATTTCATGCGGCTGATGGGGGCCTCCCTGGCTCTTGCTGGCCTTAGCGCTTGCAGTCGGCCCCCCTTAGAAGAGATCTTGCCCTATGTGCGGGCACCAGAAGGGGTGGTGCCAGGGGAGTCCCTGTTTTTTGCCACCGCCATGGTGCTGGATGGCTTTGCAACGGGAGTGTTGGTGGAAAGTCGGATGGGCCGTCCCATCAAGGTGGAAGGTAATCCCCGCCATCCTGCCAGCTTGGGGGGCACTGATATCTTTGGTCAGGCTTCCGTGCTGCAGTTGTGGGATCCTGATCGGGCCCAAGCCGTAAGGCATCAGGGAGAAAGGAGTACTTGGGAAGCCTTTCTCGCTGGGATCGGCGAAAAACTCGAGACCTTCGAGCACAATCAAGGCAAGGGGCTTTATTTATTGACGCCAACCATTAGCTCGCCGACCCTGATATCCCAGTTACAGGCATTAGGCATGCGTTTTCCCCATGCCCGTTGGCATCATTATCAGCCGGTTCATCGAGATAATGGGTATGAAGGTGCCCGTTTGGTGTTTGGGGAGCCCCTTGAGACCCACTTTCACTTGGATCGGGCCCAGGTGATTCTGTCCCTCGATGCTGACTTCCTGGGTTCACTGCCGGGCCATTTGCGCCATGCTCGGGATTTTGCCAAGCGGCGGCGCATTGACTCAGGGCAAGCGACCATAAACCGCCTGTATGTAGCGGAAGGTACGCCTACGATTACGGGGGCGATGGCGGATCATCGCCTCTCGCTGCGCCCGAGCCAGGTGAGCATCTTGGCTTGGTATGTGGCTCAAGAACTGGGGATTGCCGTACCCGAGATAGAGGCGCCGCTCCCGGTCCCCGAGGAATGGATTAGAGTCTTGGTGGGAGATTTGCACCGGCATGGTGGAGCCTCCTTGGTGGTGGCCGGAGAAAGACAACCTCCCTTTGTCCACGGGCTGGCCCATGCGATGAATCATGTCTTGGGGAATGTAGGGAAAACGCTGACCTACACGGCGCCCGTAGTCTTCAATCCACTGCATCAAAATAAATCCTTGCGCCACCTGAGGGCTAAGATGGCGGCAGGGGAGGTGGACACCCTCATTATGTTGGGGGGCAATCCCGTCTTTAGCGCTCCTGCCGATCTCGCCTTTTCCGAACAGCTTTCCAAAGTAGATTTATCCGTTTATTTGGGGTTGTATGAGGATGAAACCGCGGCCCAAAGTGACTGGCATATCCCCGAAGCCCATTATCTAGAGAGTTGGAGTGATGCCCGCGCCTATGAGGGTACGGTCAGTCTTTTGCAACCCCTGATTGCCCCGCTTTATCAGGGAAAATCAAGCCACGAATTGATAGCGGTATTGCTGGGAGAGGATGGCCGCAGCAGTTATGAAATCCTACGTGAGTACTGGCAAAAGCAGTGGTCCAAGTCTGATTTCGAAAATGCCTGGAGCAGAGCATTACAAGCGGGTGTGATTGAAGGAACAGCTTTACTATCAAAGAGGGTGAAGTTGAGAAGTGATTTCATTGACTCTCTTTCCAAGGCTCGGCCCGAGGTTAAGAATGCTTCAGGTATAGAAATCATTTTTATGCCTGATCCCACCATTTGGGATGGTCAGTTTAGCAACAATGGTTGGTTGCAGGAATTGCCTAAGCCAATCACCAAACTTACTTGGGACAACGCTGCCTTGATAAGTCCCCGGACGGCTGAAAGGTTGGGGCTTGCCAATGAAGAAATCGTGGAGCTTCGCTACCAGGGGCGTCAGGTCCAAGCCCCTATTTGGATCGTGCCTGGACATGCTGATGAAGCCGTCACGGTGACTTTGGGCTATGGCCGCGAGCAAGCGGGGCAGGTGGGAACGGGAACAGGTTTTAATGCCTATGTACTGCGTACCGCCGATGCGCCTTGGTTTGGCCTGGGCCTGGAAGTCGTCAAGACCGGCAAGCGTCATCCTTTGGCGACGACCCAGCACCACCATAGTATGGAGGGGCGGGATATCGTGCGGATTGCGACCCTCTCTGAGTTTCAAGAAAATCCCAATTTTGCACATCAGGAATTGCCCTCTGAAAGTCTTTATCCCCGGTTTGAATACTCAGGTTATGCCTGGGGGATGGCTATTGATCAGAACGCTTGCATCGGCTGCAACGCTTGTGTCGTGGCTTGCCAAGCAGAAAACAATATCCCGGTAGTGGGTAAGGAACAGGTCAGTTTAGGCCGGGAGATGCATTGGTTGCGCATCGACCGCTATTACAGTGGCTCTTTGGAAAATCCCCGAACTTATTTTCAGCCAGTGCCCTGTATGCATTGTGAAAATGCACCCTGCGAATTGGTCTGTCCCACGGCAGCCACCGTGCATGATTCAGAAGGACTCAATCTCCAAGTGTATAATCGCTGTATCGGTACCCGCTTTTGCTCCAATAACTGCCCTTACAAGGTCAGGCGTTTTAATTTTCTACAATATGCTAAAGACACACCGGGTTTGGCAGCACAAAGAAACCCCGAAGTTACAGTTCGGATGCGGGGAGTTATGGAGAAATGTACCTATTGTGTGCAACGAATTAGCCGTGCCCGAGCCCAAGCCGAGATAGAAGGTCGGCGTATTCAAGAGGGTGAAGTATTAACGGCCTGTCAGGCGGCTTGCCCCACCGAGGCTATCCAGTTCGGTAACTTAAATGATCCAGAAAGCAGGGTTAGCCAAGCCAAGGCGTCGCCACTTCATTATGCGCTTTTGGGTGATCTCAACACCCACCCACGAACCACCTATCTTGCCAAACTGACCAACCCCAACCCGGATCTTAAAGCGGAGTAGCGATGCCAACTGAATCATCTAATGCCGAGGTGGGGGATAAGGTCAGCGACCTCATTTTGATTCCCCAGCGCCGTTGGTTGTGGCACGGCGCTTTTGGTATTTCCGCGGTGCTATCGGTGTTGTTTTTCTTGGCCATCGGCTATCTCTTTGTCGTCGGCGTCGGCATTTGGGGAATCAATATTCCCGTGGCCTGGGGATTTGCAATCACCAATTATGTGTGGTGGATCGGGATCGGTATGGCAGGAACCTTTATTTCGGCAGCCCTGTTGCTATTCCGTCAACAGTGGCGAACCTCGATCAGTCGCTCTGCGGAGGCGATGACTGTTTTTGCCGTGGCTATTGCCGCCCTCTTTCCTTTGCTCCATCTCGGACGACCCTGGTTTGCTTATTGGCTGGCGCCTTATCCCGACACCATGAATATTTGGCCCCAATGGCGCAGCGCTTTAGTTTGGGATTTTTTTGCCATTTTTTCTTATCTTATTGTTTCAGTGCTGTTTTGGTATGTCGGTATGATACCCGACCTTGCCTGCTTGCGTGATAGGGCTCGCAAGCGTCCCGCCCAAATCTTTTACGGTCTCCTAGCCCTTGGCTGGCGTGGCGAAGCGAGACATTGGCGGCGCTACCAAATGGCCTCTTTATTATTGGCGGGTCTTGCCGTGACCCTTGTGTTTTCCGTTCACAGCATGGTGGCCCTTGCCTTTGCAGAGGGAAACACGCCGGGATGGCATTCCACGATCTTCCCGCCATTTTTTGTTGTCGGGGCCCTATTTTCAGGGTTTGCCATGGTCTTGATGCTGGTGATCCCGGTACGGGCTATTTTTGGTCTGCAGGATTTTATTACGGCACAGCATTTGGACAGTATGGCGAAAGTCTTGCTGGCCGTTGGTTTAATCATTACCTATAGTTATGTCATAGAAGTTTTTATGGCTTGGTATAGTGCCAATCCCTATGAGATTTATACTATGCAGAATCGCATGGTTGGAGCCTATGCCCCCCTCTACTGGGGAATGATTTTTTGTAACGTTCTGGTGCTCCAGGCCCTTTGGTTCAAACGGGTCCGTTTAAACAGCATCGCCTTATTTTTGGTAGGAACCGCGGTTGTGGTGGGCATGTGGTTAGAACGTTTCATGCTGATTGTCACCAGTTTGCATCGTGATTTCTTGCCCTCTGCCTGGGGTATGTTTTCTCCCACTTTGTGGGATTGGATCATTCTTGTGGGCTCAATGGGTTTTTTTGCCATGCTTTTTCTTTTATTTGTTCGTTTTCTACCGGTGGTTTCCATATTTGAGATACGTAGGGCTACCTCTGGGACGGAAAAAAAATGAAAGTTTGGTTGTTTCTATTACACCGGATTCGCTCCGCCTTTTCAAAAGTAAAAGTATTACTTTTTAAGCATTACCCAAAAATGAATGGCTCCGATACCTCTATAATGTATGGCCTCATGGCTGAATTTGAAACACCTACCTTTCTGGTAGAAGCTGCAAGACGAACCTCCAATGCTGGTTATCAGGTCATTGAGATTTATACGCCTTTCCCTGTTGAAGGACTGGAGAAATTCCTTGGCCAGCGCCGCAATAGACTTTCTCTATTTGCCCTAGTGGGAGGTTGCATAGGGGCTATTAGCAGTTACTTCCTGGAATATTATTCTGCAGTTATCGACTATCCTATTAATGTGGGTGGCCGCCCTTACCACAGTTGGCCTGCTTTTATTCCGGCTACAGTGGAATTAACGATCCTGGGAGCGGTTCTGGCTATTGTCTTAGGCCTGTTTTTACTCAATGGTCTGCCAAGGTTAAATCATCCCGTCTTTAATGTGTCACAGTTTGATCTGGCAACACAGGATCGATTTTTTTTGTGTGTCAAGGCCAGTGATTCGTGCTTTGATAAGATTGAAACTAGGCGTTTTCTTGAGAGTTTGAAGCCTGTTAATGTTCATAGGGTTGAAAAATAATGTCAAAGCGGTCGTCAGAAAGGTGGGGTTGAGGTCCATAGGAGATCTTGGAATGGGCTTTAGGCATTGCTTGAAAAAAGAAGTTTTCTGGGGTTGCATAGTTCTTGTCGCCGTACTTTTCTTGTCATCTGGCTGTGAAAATTTAATGCAAGACATGTATGACCAAGCGAAATATGAACCGTTTGAAAAAAGTGAGCTTTTCCCCCAGGGGCAATCGGCTCGCCCCCTTATGGACAATACCGTTGTGCATGCTTCTGGCGGGTTTGCAAGTTCATCTAGCGGCAGAGTCGGGATTAAGAAAGTTGATATTTCTGGGGTAAATATCCCTTTCCCTGTTACCCTTAAGATCCTGCAGCGTGGACAAGAACGCTACAATATTTATTGTACACCCTGCCACGGCCTGGTCGGCGACGGCGACGGAATGGTGGTACGTCGTGGTTTCCCCCGTCCGCCGTCTTATCATTCTGAACGCTTGCGCAACGTTCCAGATGGACACTTCTATAATGTGATGACATGGGGGTTTGGCCGGATGCTTTCCTATGCTGACCGCATTGAGCCCCAGGATCGCTGGGCTATCGTAGCCTATATTCGTGCCCTACAATTAAGTCAGCATACCCGCTTAGCCGATGTTCCAAAAAATGTGCGGCAATCTCTGGAATCGGGATGATGAGTTGGGTGTTCTCGTCGCTGACTCGTCGAATTCAGAAAATTGCCTTGTTAGTAGGAGTAGCGGGATTTGCGATTTCTTTTATAGGGGCTTATTTTCAAGGCCAAGAGTTTTTTCTGTCCTATCTTTTTGCTTATCTCTTTTGGATTGGGATTTCCTTAGGAGGGATGGTGATAGTGATGATCCATCATTTGACAGGGGGTGCTTGGGGAGTCTTGATTTGTCGGCCTTTGGAAGCAGCAGCACGGGCTCTGCCCCTTATGACAGTATTATTTGTACCGCTCATCTTTGGGTTATCGGATCTCTATGCATGGGCCCGCCCTGAGATGATAGCTGACGAGCCCCTACTAGGGGAAAAAAGCAGCTATCTAAATATTTCTTCCTTCCTCATTCGGGCTGCTGGTTACTTTGTGGTTTGGATCGGTATCGCCTATTGGTTGCATAAATGGTCTATTGAGCAGGAAAGGAATCCGCAGCCAAAAGTCGCTATTCGTCTCTATCGCCTCAGTATTGGAGGTATCATTTTGTATAGTCTGAGCATCACTTTTGCTGCTACAGACTGGATTATGTCTTTGGTGCCCCAATGGCATTCAACAGTATTTGGCCTTCTTTGGGGGGTAGGCCAAATGCTTTCTGCCCTAGCCTTTGCAATCCTCATGGCAGCCGCTTTTTACAGACCTTGCTCGTTATCGAAAGAAATTGTTTTTAATCGTTTTCATGACCTGGGTAATTTGTTATTAATGCTGGTTATGCTTTGGGCTTATTTAGCCTTTATGCAGTATCTGATTATTTGGTCTGGAAACTTACCCCATGAAATCTCTTGGTATTTGCCCCGTGTGCAGGGAAGCTGGCAAGAGTTAACGGTTATGTTGATTGCTTTTCATTTCCTCGTGCCATTGATTGTACTTTTGTTCCGATATGCTAAGCGTACAATAAGTATTCTCGGAACTATTGCAATGATTGTTTTGCTAGCCCATCTGATTGATTCTTTCTGGCTCGTAGTCCCATCGCTACGCACCCAAGAGCTCCAATTATATTGGACTGATTTTATGGCTCCCCTTGGTATCGGCGGTGTTTGGCTAGCGGCTGTGCTTTGGCAGTTTCAAAAAAGGCCATTTATACTAGTTCGGGATGCAAATATAAAGGAAACATGGAGGCATGGCAAATAATAGCCCCAAACAAAAGCACTATCAGCATGAAGGCACAGATGTAAGTGGACGCTCTATTGTCTGGGTCGCTTCGATATTGGTGGTCATTTTAGTTTTTATTGGATTTATCCTCCTCGGGTTACTTGCCTATTTTGACGGCCGCCGGTCAGATAGTTTTGGTTTGTTTCAGGGAGAAGCCGAAGAAAAAAGAGCTCCATCATTACCCCATTTGCAAGCAAAATCGGGTGTCTCTATGAAAAAGTTACAGCAGGAAAAGGAAAGTTTGTTACATAGCTATGGCTGGGTTAATAAAGAGAAGGGCATTGTGCATATCCCTATTGAGCGTGCGATGGAACTATTTGTGAAAAAAGAATTGCCAATGGATAGAGAGAAGCCTTCTAGACAGCAGTAATAGGAGGGTGAAGAGTAAGAAGAAAATTTGCTTCCAAAATAGAGACTTTAAAGTAAACTTATGGAAAGCTTTGCGCTACTTTTGAAGGGGGCCTCTAGTTTATCAGCATCCTTTGATTTGCTTTTTATCTCACTGCTCGTGCTATGCAGTGTGGTTGCACTCAGTATAACTTTTTTGATTGTTTTCTTTGCTATTAAGTATCGTCGTGGTTCCAAGGCAAAGCGAGCTAGAATTCGTGGAGCACGAGCGATAGAATTTGCATGGACCTTTATTCCTCTGGGGCTTTTTTTAGTTATTTTTGTTTGGGCTGCAAAACTTTATACAGAACTTTTTAGACCACCTCAGAAAGAGGCTATAGAAATCGCTGTAGTAGGTAAACAGTGGATGTGGAAGCTAAAACATCCAGAAGGAAAGCAGGAAATTAATGAGCTCCATGTCCCATATGGAAGTACAGTGCAACTCACTATGATCTCACAGGATGTTATCCATAGTTTCTTTGTGCCGGCTTTTCGGATCAAGCATGATGTCTTACCTGGTCGATATACCAGGATTTGGTTTCGCCCTATAAAAACTGGGGAATATTATCTCTTCTGTGCTGAATATTGTGGGATGGATCATTCTCGAATGGGAGGGAGAATCGTAGTAATGGAGCCTTCTGCCTATGAGCAGTGGCTGCAGCAGTAAGCATCCTAATAAAGGGAAATAGAGTTCCTATGAACACGAGCACGGTGTTACAGCATAGAAGTTATATTAACGAAGGCTATGGTTTGAAATCTTGGCTAATAACCCATGATCATAAACGTATTGCTTTACTTTATTTAATATCCATTACACTATTCTTTTTTGTTGGCAGTATGGCAGCTGCTATGATCCGTCTTGAGCTTGCTACCCCTTCCGGCGATCTCGTCTCTGCAGAGACCTATAACAAATTATTTACGATGCATGGCGTGATCATGGTGTGGTTTTTCTTGATTCCTTCTATTCCGGCTGTACTTGGGAATTTCCTGGTACCTCTTATGATTGGCGCCCGTGATTTAGCCTTTCCACGACTCAACCTGGCGAGCTGGTATCTATATACTTTGGGGGGAGGATTTACTATTGGTGCACTTATTGCCGGTGGTGTGGATACGGGGTGGACATTTTATACTCCCTATAGCAGTATGTTTTCGAATAGTTATGTGGTGGCAGTTATTGTTGGGGTCTTCATTGTTGGTTTTTCTTCTATTTTCACGGGAATTAATTTCATTGTTACCATCCATAAAATGCGGGCGCCTGGTCTTACTTGGTTTCGTTTGCCATTGTTTATTTGGGCCAACTATGCTACCAGTGTCATCCTAGTAATGGCCACGCCTGTGCTTGCAATGACTCTTTCCTTAGTGGCCATTGAGCGTATACTTCAGATAGGAATTTTTGATCCTGCGTTGGGAGGAGATCCCTTATTATTTCAACATTTATTCTGGTTTTATTCCCATCCTGCTGTGTACATCATGGTTCTGCCTGCTATGGGAGTAGCCAGTGAAATTATTACTTGTTTTTCTAGGAATCCTATTTTTGGTTACCGATTTATGGCTTATGCCATCCTAGGTATTGCGGTAATCGGCTTTTTGGTCTGGGGCCATCATATGTTTGTCAGTGGTCAGTCCATGTATGCAGGAATGATGTTTTCACTTCTTAGTTTCTTGGTCGCAATACCTTCTGCAGTAAAAGTTTTTAATTGGACGGCTACGCTTTATAACGGAACCATTTCCTTTGAAGCGCCGATGCTTTATGGGCTCGGATTCGTAGGCTTATTTATGATCGGTGGCTTAACGGGGTTATTTCTAGCCTCCTTAGCTTTGGACGTCCATTTAACTGATACTTATTTTGTTATTGCTCACTTTCATTACATTATGGTAGGTGGGGCAGTTATGGCCTACTTTGGAGGCATCCATTTTTGGTGGCCTAAGATGAGTGGGCGAATCTATCCAGAAAATTGGGGGCGATTCTCTGCAATAGTAATCTTTCTAGGTTTCAATCTGACTTTTTTTCCTCAATTTTTGCTCGGCTATCTTGGTATGCCGAGGCGTTACCATCAGTATCCAGAAGAGTTGCAATGGTTAAATGAAATTTCTTCCGCGGGAGCTGTCCTTCTGGCCGTAGGGTATTTATTGCCTCTTTTGTACTTATTATGGTCATTACGCTATGGGAGAATTGCCGATAGTAATCCTTGGAAAGCAAAAGGATTGGAGTGGCAAGCGCTGTCGCCGCCCATAAGAGATAATTTTGAAGACACTCCTGTAGTAAAGGAAAAGGCCTACGCCTATATTCCAGAGCATTGATATGGGGTGGCTCATTATTGCTTCTGTAGGATCGACTAATGACAGATAAGCATGCCTTGACGGCAGAGCAGTTTGACGACCCTGAGCAAGAACACGAGGCTTCCACCCTTGGGATGTGGGTGTTTCTTGGTACTGAAGTTTTATTCTTTGGGGTCCTGTTTGCCAGCTATGCCGTTCTCCGCTTTAATTATCCGGAAGCCTTTGCCGAAGCGAGTAGGCATACGAATATTTTGCTGGGAACGGTTAATACCGCAATATTATTAACAAGTAGTTTAACTATGGCACTTGCTATACGCAGTGCCCAACTCAGTAAGCATAAATTAACAGCAGGTTTTTTGCTACTTACCATCCTTTTAGGAATATTGTTTCTTGGAATAAAAGGAGTAGAGTATTACGGAGAGTATGAGAAGCAACTTGTACCGGGTTTAAACTTTGCCTATGAAGGTGATAATGCACAATCAATAAAACTCTTTTTTTATTTGTATTTTATAATGACAGGGGTACATGCTATACATGTAATTCTTGGAATAGGGACATTAGCAGTTATTGCAGTGATGGCTTGGCGTGAGTGGTTTTCCAGTGATTATTTCACACCAGTGGAGTTGGTTGGCCTGTACTGGCATTTTGTGGATATTATTTGGATATTTTTGTATCCCTTTCTTTATTTGGTGTCGCGTGGATGACCGGACAAGATGTGGTTTCGTTAAAAACCTATTTACTTGTATGGGCTGCTTTGCTCTTTTTGTTGTTGGTAAGCGTGGGTAGCGCCTATGTTTCCTTAGGGCCTTTTAATGTTGTCATTAATTTTTTGATTGCAGTGGGTAAAGCGTTACTGGTATTGTCTTTTTTTATGCATTTGAAATATGCTGGCCCTCTAACTAAGGTCTTTGCAGCAGCTGGTTTTTTTTGGTTGCTTTTATTATTTGGACTCATGATGAGTGATTATAGTGCTCGCTCTCAATCAATCTCTTTCGAAAAAATGATACATCTATACCAAGAATAATACGCCTCCTCCATGATCTTCAAAAATTGCTTAATAAAGATAAAGATAAAGATATTAACTCTTTATTTGTTGTTCTTTCTTTCCTTCCAGTATTTTATAATTCGGTAAAAGATAAGCTCTATTTTATCTAAGAAAATAGCCATACTTTTTAGGCGACTAATAAGCAGACTAAGTCCTACTAATGTTAATATAAAACCTGGCACTCCTATAGGGGGAATGGAGATAAGGATTCCAATGGCTACCAACAAAATACCCAATGTTATATAAAGAGGAGTTTCCCAGGATTTGTCATTATTTTTATCTTGTTGACGTTTATGATGTCTGGTAAAGCGTTTGCCAGGTTCTTCATTAGCAAGCTGCGATACATCTTTTTTCCATTTTCGTTTCCACCTTTGCAGCATATCCTTTGATTCCTTAAATCATATTTGTTGCTCTATCAATCCTCTCGACTAGTATTTAAAATTCTATGAATTAATCTATAAAAGTGTAGTACTTTTGATATTTTTTTGTTGTTGACGGATTATGTTATGTTATAACATAATAAAATTATCGTGATCTTGCTAAGCTAGGGCTCCTCTATGGTGATGTTGAGATTTTTATATGTCTTACTAATGACATTACTCTTGTTACCTTCTGTTAAGGCACAGCAAGCAGAAGAAGAAGTGATGAAGCTTGAGGCGGTGACTGTAACTGCTGATCCGTTGGGTAGTACAGGAGAACATATAGTGCAACCCAACTCGGTATTGAAGGGGAAGGAATTACTTATTAAGGACAAGCAAAATATTGGAGAGGCCGTGGCTGATGAAATAGGTGTGACCTCCAGCGATTTTGGTCCTGCTGTGGGACGCCCCATTATCCGGGGCTTAGGAGGGGCCCGCGTTCGCATATTGGAGGATGGCATCGGGACTTTAGATGTATCCAATATCAGTCCGGACCATGCAGTGGCTATCGAACCCCTCTTCGCAGACCAGATTGAAATCTTCCGGGGACCGGCTACCTTGCTTTATGGCAGTGGCGCAAGCGGGGGATTGGTTAATGTTGTCAACCACCGTATTCTTGACTATGTACCCGAAGGCATCGAAGGGGATCTCTATGGCCATTATAATTCAGTGGCCGATGATGCTACTGGCGCTTTTCGCTTTAATGGTGGGATAGGTAACTTTGCGTTTCATGTGGATGGTCTCCTGCGGGATACGAATGACTATGACATTCCAGGATTTTCGGATATCCAGCCTGAACCCGGTGCTCGAAGTGGAACGCTTGCAAACAGCGATGTCCAGACCGAGAATTTTGCCGGTGGTTTTTCTCTGGTGGGGGACCCGGGTTTTCTAGGATTTGCCATAAGCCGTTTCACCAATGAATATGGCGTCCCTGGAGGGCATGAGCATGAAGAAGACGAAGGGGAAGCGGAACATGAACATGAAGAGGCGGAAGGTGGGGTACGTATTGATCAAGCCCAGACCCGTTTCGATATTAAGGGAGCCCTCTACGAACCTTTACCGGGGATTCAAACCGTCAAAACTCGTTGGGGTTATAACGATCATACCCATAAAGAGTTCGAACCCTCCGGAGTGGCAAGCACGATTTTAGACAATAAAGAATGGGAGGGGCGGGTTGAATTTCTTCATGTGCCTTTTGGGTTATGGGATGGGGTCTTGGGGCTTCAGTACCGCAACCGGGATCTTTCCACCTCGGGGGAGGAAGCCTTTGTGCCTTCTTCGCAGCTGGATTCCCTCAGTGTCTTTGTTTTAGAGAAGCGTGATTGGCAACGCTGGCATTTTGAGGTGGGAGGACGGTTTGAGCACCAGGAAGCTGAGAGAGCCAGGGATAGGCAGCAAGCAAGCCATGATCTCTTTAATCTATCGGGCGGGGCAATCTGGGAATTTTGGCAAGGTTATTCGGTCGGGGTTAATATTTCCCACTCTCAGCGCGCACCTGCACTGGAAGAGCTGTTCTCGGAGGGGCCCCACCTGGCTACCAATACTTTTGAGATTGGGGATATTTCCCTGGATAAGGAAATTTCTAATAATTTTGATCTTTCTTTCCGCAAAACCCATGGTCATTGGAATTGGACGCTGAACCTCTTCGCTAATTTCATCAATGATTTCATTTTCTTACAGGAGAGGGATCAAAATGGCGATGGGGTTGCCGATCGGGTCAACTTGGAAGGGGAATTGGTGATAGATCCGGAGGCGCTGTTACTGGTGAATCAGAGGCAAGCGGATGCTGAGTTTTTCGGGGTTGAGTTCGAAACAGTGCTGGGTTTATTTGACGACCACCGGGGCAAATTGGATCTTCGTTTATGGACCGATTATGTCAGCGGTGAATTAAGTGAGGGTTCTAATCTACCCCGAATCACACCCTTGCGCTTTGGAAGTGAACTGGATTATGAGCGGGGACCTTGGTATACCGGAATCAATATCATGCGGGTTCAAAGGCAAGAGGATACCGCATTGCTGGAGACAGAGACCAAGGGTTACAGCATGCTCAGTGTCCATATGGGGTACCAGCTTGCTTTGGGGCCGGTGCAATATACCATTTTCTTGCGAGGCACCAATCTGTTAGATGAGGAAGCCCGTCGCCATACCTCATTTTTAAAGAATCAAGCCCCTTTACCGGGTCGCTCGGCGATGGTGGGAATAACAGCCACTTTCTAATCTCTAATATCCATTCTTAAAAAACTCCTTGGTATAAAAGGAAACTCCTGCCTCTTTTTCCACAATGTAGGATAAAGGTGCAGGAGTTATTCCAATTCTATCAACCCCCTCATCCTCACCTTCTCCCGCCAGGGGAGAGGGGATAGAAGAGAGGATTAATTGGGATGAGTATTCGTCGCTTCAGGGCAAGCTGCTGGCCTGCTTTTGTCCCGAGGCTTCTAGATCCGAAATGGCTTGTTTTGCCGGTTTTGCTGTGGTTTGCCTCCGTTTCTGAATCGCCTTGGCAAGTTCGCGGAGCAGTTGTTCGCTCTCTTCCCAACCCATGCAGGCATCGGTAATACTTTGGCCATAGATGAGGGGTGTGTCGGGGGTGACGTCTTGGCGTCCTGCCACCAGGTGGCTTTCAAGCATGACACCAATAATGTCCTTGTTGCCCGCAGCGATCTGTTCTGCGATGTTTCTTGCCACCAGGAATTGCTGTTTGGGATCCTTGCCGCTGTTGCCATGGCTGCAATCGATCATCACTTGGGGTCGGAGTCCAGATCGTGCCAGTTTAGTGGTAGTTTCATGGACGCTTTCCGCATCGTAGTTGGGTTTTTTTCCGCCCCTTAAAATGAGATGGCAGTCGGGATTTCCTGTGGTTGAGAAAATAGCCGAATGGCCAGTCATGGTGAGAGAAAGGAAATGGTGGGGTTTTGAGGCCGAGATGATGGCGGCCATGGCAGCGTCTAGGCTGCCATTGGTGGCGTTCTTAAATCCGACGGGGCAAGACAGGCCGGAGGCAAGTTCCCGGTGGACTTGGCTTTCGGTAGTGCGGGCGCCGATGGCACCCCAGGAAATAAGATCAGCGACATATTGCGGACTGACCACATCCAGGTATTCGGTGCCTGCCGGCACCCCAGCTTTGGCGAGATCTAGCAAGAGTTTGCGGGCTAGGCGCAAGCCTTCATTAATCTGGAAACTGCCATCCAAATGGGGGTCGTTAATAAGCCCCTTCCAACCCACTGTAGAGCGGGGTTTTTCGAAATAGACCCGCATGACGATCAGTAGCTCATCGGCAAGCTCATCAATGAGCAGCTTGAGCCTTTTGGCGTAATCCCGCGCAGCTTGGGGATCATGGATGGAGCAGGGACCCACGATGACCAGTAGACGGTCGTCATTCTCGCCAAGCACCTGCTGAATGGCTTGCCGGGTTCGGTAAATCGTCTCTGAGGCCCCATTGGTGATAGGCAATTCTTCATGGAGCTGGGCCGGTGAGATAACTTCTTTAATGTCCTTAATTCTAAGATCTTCGGTAGGAAAGCTCATAGTCAATATTTCCGTCTCGATAAGCGCCCATATTTTACTTGGTATCTAAGTCCGATCGCGACCACTATAATCCGCGAAAGGTTACTGGAACAGTCTGGCATTGAGGGTTAAATGAACCCAGATGCTAGCGGCATAGCCTAGCGCAATAGCCCAGAGCCACTTTAAATGGGCAAAAAAGGTATAAATTCCTCGTGCCTGTCCCATCACTGCCACCCCTGCCGCTGAACCGATGGAGAGCAGCGAGCCTCCAACCCCGGCGGTAAGGGTGACCAGCAACCATTGGCCATGCCCCATTTCCGGTTGCATGGAGAGTACGGCAAACATTACCGGGATATTGTCCACAATGGCGGAGAGTATGCCGACCAGGATGTTGGCGGTAGTAGGGCCTAAATCCACATACATGAATTGGGAGCCCAGGGCCAGGTAACCAATAGCGCCTAACCCCCCCACGCAAAGGATAATGCCATAAAAAAACATCAGGGTGTCCCACTCGGCCCGTTCTAACTGCTCAAAGATGTTAAAGGGTTTGGCAGGCTGGGGGTATCCTTCAATCTCTAGTTTTCTGCCGTTATGCCGATCCATGCTATTGCTCATGGCTTGGTCGCGGCGCTTGAGGTAGTAGCCAAAGAACTTGAGCAGTCCAAGGCCTGTCATCATCCCCAATACGGGAGGTAAGTGGAGGAAGTTGTGGAAGGAAACGGCCATGCTGATAGTGACCAGAAATAGGCCCACCACGACCAAAGCACCCCTTTTTAGCTCCACGTGCTCATCTAAGGCAGGAGGGCGTTCTTTGGGAATGGCAAATGCCATAAACACGGCGGGCACCAGCCAATTGACCACGGACGGGACAAACAAGACAAAAAACTCTTGAAATTCCACAATGCCTTTTTGCCATACCATCAGGGTGGTAATGTCGCCAAAAGGACTAAAGGCGCCTCCGGCGTTGGCTGCGACGACAATATTAATACAGGCTATCACTACAAAATGGCGATTGCTTCCCCCTACCGTCATGACCACTGTCGCCATTAACAGGGCAGTGGTGAGGTTATCGGCAATTGGAGAGATAAAAAAGGCCAGCAGGCCCGTGAGCCAAAAGATAGTGCGCAGGGAGAAGCCCTGTGAAACCAGCCAGGAACGGAGGACTGCAAACACCCCTCGTTCGGCCATGGTGTTAATATAGGTCATGGCCGCCAACAAGAATAGGAAGAGTTCTGCAAACTCCAGTAAGTTATGGCGAAGGGCTTTTTCGACGGTTCCAGGAGTACCATTTTGGACTTCAGCAGCGGCAATGAGTGCCCAGATGATGCCCGCCGCGACAATGACCGGTTTGGATTTCCGCAGATGCAACCGTTCTTCCAAGATCACTATTACATAGGCAATCACGAAGATGAGTAGGGCGCTGTATCCGACCCAATGCTGGGTAAGGTCGGGGGTTGTATTGGCTTCGGCAGCGAAACTCAATTCCGGTGCAATAGACAGCGCCAATACCATCCAAAGCGTTCGTATTCCCCATGGCAAATCAATTTGAGGAAAGGCTCGGTACATTGCTTATCCTTTAAATTTTGGAAAATAAAATTGTGCAGGTCGATGATACCTTAGTCAAAATAGTTGTGTGTACCGTTAAGGATCGGCATGAAAGGCAACTTTTAAATGAATCCTAGCCAGTTGCCGAATCCCTAAGAGATTGTGTTAACTCATTGCCCTATTTTTAAGCAAGGCGGTTTAGCGATGTCGTCAATTCATTATTGTATTATCCCTAAAAATCCCCAGGCCCATCTCTTCCAGGTGACCCTCACTATCTCAGAACCTAATCCCGAAGGCCAGCGCTTATCTCTGCCTGCTTGGATCCCGGGCAGCTATTTGATCCGGGATTTTGCCAAACATGTGGTCCAGCTTAGCGCCGAATCCCAGGGTCATCCCCTTTCCGCTCAAAAAGTGGATAAATCTACCTGGCAATGCGCGCCGAGCTCGGGACCGCTAACCATCCACTATCAAGTCTATGCTTGGGATGGCTCAGTGCGGGCGGCCCATCTCGATACTTTCCATGGTTTTTTTAATGGCACCAGTGTTTTTCTTAGGGTAGAGGGGCAAGGCGATCGAGCCTGCGCTGTCACCATTTTACCGCCAGAGGGGGAGGTTTACCGCCGCTGGCGAGTGGCCACCGCTTTGCCTCGGGCCGGCGCTGAGCCCTATGGGTTTGGTGACTACCGGGCGGGGGATTATGAGGAATTGATTGATCATCCGGTGGAAATGGGGGAGTTTAGCTTGGCTACCTTTGAGGCCTGTGGTATTCCCCATGATATCGCCGTCACCGGGCGTCACCGAGCCGATATGGACCGCCTGTGCCAGGATTTGAAGATCCTATGCGAATACCATATCCGTTTCTTTGGCGAGCCTGCGCCCATGGACCATTATGTCTTTTTGGTGACCGCCGTGGGTGAGGGGTATGGAGGGCTAGAGCACCGGGCTTCAAGCGCTTTGCTCTGCAATCGAAGTGATTTACCCCGGTCTGGGGAAATCGAGGTTGGGGAAGGATATCGGAATTTTCTCGGCTTATGTAGCCATGAGTATTTTCATACTTGGAATGTCAAGCGCATCAAGCCCGCCGCTTTTATGCCTTATGATCTTAAGGGTGAAAATTATACCCGCCTGCTTTGGGTTTTTGAGGGAATCACGTCTTATTATGATGAGCTGGGGCTGACGCGCTCGGGCCTTATCAGCCAGGAGAGTTATTTGGAGGTGCTGGGGCAGACGATTACCCGGGTGCTGAGGGGTTCTGGTCGGCTTAAGCAGAATTTAGCCGAATCCAGCTTCGAGGCCTGGACCAAGTTTTACCAGCAGGATGAAAATGCCCCCAACGCCATCGTCAGTTACTATACCAAAGGCGCCTTGGCGGCACTGGCTCTCGATTTGACTCTCCGACGCGAAACCCAAGGGAAATGCTCTTTAGATAAGGTGATGGGGGCACTGTGGGAATCCTATGGTAAAACTGGCGTGGGGGTGTCTGAGAATGGAGTAGAGCAGCTAGTGGCTGAAATCTCTGGGTTGAATTTAAGCCCTTTCTTTGAGGCTACGCTGCGGGGGACGGAGGATCTTCCCTTGAAACCGCTCTTGGCCAGTGTCGGGGTTAATTATCAGTTGCGTGCCTCAGAATCCGGCGAAGACAAAGGGGGGAAACCTGGCAAAGGGGGAACGCCTCGCACCGTGCTGGGGGTTCGCCTGGCTGCTAATGGAAAAGAGGCTCAGATCAACCATGTCTTTGATGGGGGGGCGGCTCAGAGGGCAGGGCTCTCCGCAGGGGATAGCCTCATTGCCGTGGACGGAATCAGGATCACCGCCAGCAACCTGGAAAAGGTTATCGAGACCTACCCGGTGGAAGCGACAGTCCTCATTCACGCCTTTCGGCGGGATGAATTGCGGGAATTTGAGGTTACTTTGAAGGCAGCGCCCCTGGATACCTGTGTGCTGACCCTTGAACAGGATGCCGATCCGGCTACCGTGGCGGCTCGGGAAGCTTGGTTGGGCGGCCTCGCTTAAGGTTCCTCGATGTTAGATCACCCCTGATAGTAAACTTTTTGATATGCTGACGCCAAATGCCGCTTACTTATCGACAATCTCCACCTTGGTTCTGCCTGACCTGATATTACGCCAGAGCTTCGCTTGCCAGTAGGCAATTATCTGGTTCTCTACCGTGAAATTGCTTAGGGCACCGAAATGGTGTGCGCCGTTCCCGGTGCGCGATGCTTGGAGCGTCTTTTCTAGTTCTTAAGCCATTAAAAAATAGCCCTTTTTGCAGCCCTTCTTGGCAGGGCAGTGCTTTTTACCCTACTTCGGGTTTTAAATATATCTTGCAAGGAAGCTATTTCTTATGTATCTTTTTATCTTCCTTGTCAGGTATTTTTTGTTCAAAAAACATCTGACAAGCCTAACAAACTTATTTTTAAGCCTAAAAAGGAGAAGCTTATAAGACGTAATTTGTTAGTGCTTTTGGCCCTAACCTTAACAATAGGGCCAGGGCTAACGCATGAAATGGGTTTGGAAGTGATACACGTCGGTCTCATCTAAAAAAGGGGAGAGTTTATGAAACCAATGAAACGTTGTTTATTGCTGCTGTGTGCTTTGGGCTTTGCAGTGGGGCTGGCTGGCTGCGAGCTGCCACAGTCAGATATGTCACCCAATCCCGATAAGCTTGGGAACGCGGGGAAGCGCGAGTAAGTAGTTGTGAGATTGGGGGGGGCGCGTCATGCTCCCTCTTCATCTTTATAGAGGGATATCTCTTCGGATTATGCCCTCGTATGACCCAGCACCAGACTCCGCTCGCTCGCCCAGGCACTAACCAGGTGCAGCGGGCAGGGCTAGTTGGTTGCGGACATCCGAGCAATGACGGGCGGGAGGATATGGTGTCCGATAAGCCAGAAGAATCGACTTTTTTTGGCAGCTAAACAGGGAAGGCTTGTGCGCTTTTAAATTTTGAATTCTGCCTGGTACCTAAGGCGGCCTAAGGGGACTGTGAAAAATTAGCAGGGTAGGGGCCCCATCTTAGGCCTTTTAAAGTTTATTTTCATCAGAACCCATTAATCGCTTCTAGAAGCAGGGCGAGTTTAGGGGAGTGTTTTGCACTCCTTTTTTTTCTCCAGGGTTACTTTTTCGATTGGGTGCACAATTTGGTGAAAGGTGAGAAAATACTCAGACTGGAGTTGCAGGAGGGATGCCGGCACCAGTGCTATAGCGAGAAGGAGGCCTCTTCGCGGCAATCGAGGATTGGTTTAGGCATCATCTTCAAGCCGGATAGGCTGCAATAGTTTAAAGATCTGTAGGAATAATCCTAATATTTGGCGGGATGAGGGGGACGGCCTCGTTGTTTTCCCGATAATCTGATGAGGACGACCTTATTGTCAACAAAGGAGATGGGCAATGGCTTGGTTTGCCCTCATTGTTGCTGGTCTATTTGAAGTCGGTTGGGCCGTTAGCCTGAAATTCACAGAAGGTTTTACCCGCCTATGGCCAACACTTGGCACGATCGCGGCAATGATCGTCAGCCTGGGGTTTTTGGGAATGGCGTTGCGGACTCTGCCTCTTGGCACGGCCTATGCTATTTGGACCGGTATCGGTATAGTCGGAACGGTGCTGAGCGGTATAGTGTTCTTCCATGAGTCCGTTGATATGCTTCGGATTATCTGCATTGGCCTTATCATCGCAGGAATCGTTGGCCTTAAGTTAGTCACACCGCATTAAATTAAAGCTTGTAGGAGTATAACTCACGGCATTGAAGTGGTAGCCATCCGGATAAATAGCGGAGCAGCGTTTATCCGGATGGCTCTTTCATGTGAGCAGAGGCTACATGCCAGTCCGGCTTTGCTTGGGATGAGCGCTAACAAGAGAGGCTGGGCCATGAATTATCTATTTTTGCTTGCCCTCCCTTACTATGAAATAGATAGAGGCTTTGGGGGAAGGTTACTGAAGTTGTTAGTCCTATATTTCCTTGTGCTTGAGGTGGAGTTTTTGCCATCCTATAGCCTCTGTTTATGGACCTAGGGCAATCTTATGGTAGGCTGTGGCAAAGAGCTATCTTCCTTGCAAGCTAAGCTATTAATTATTTGATTCGATGCAAAACCCCCTCCTTGGAAACTAACTTCAGATCGAAATGGATAAAGCGCAAATTACAACTTCATGGCTTATCACGCAGATCCACACCAATTGGTCAGAGGCCTGTAGTCCGACTTCAGACCTCGTCATTATGCTGTATCGGTCGGTGAGTCTAATGAAAGAGCGCATCAGGCAAGCTATTAAGGAACAGGGCCTTTCATTTGCTGAATTTGATGTGCTGTCAACATTGCGCACTGTGAACCCCCCTTACCAGCTGTCGCCCACTGAACTTTATCGACTGACCCTGTTTACGTCAGGGGGAATGAGCAAGCTTTTGCATAAATTGGAAAAAGAAGAATTGATTAGCCGCCATGTCAAAGCGACTGATAGCCGCTATCGTTATGCACGATTAACTGAGAAAGGGAAGCTACTTACAGAACGTGTCATGGCTGCTGTCGCAACGGTGGAGTTGAATCTTATTGACGAACCGCTGAGTCGAGAGGATCAACAAAGATTAAAACAGATACTTGGGAAGTTGTTGCCCTATTTAGAAGAGAGAGATTAGAGCGAGAGTATAAAAAACTTTGGGGTATTTCAGGTCATCTCTGACTGGATTACCGCCAATTTTTCGGGGTAGGTTGAATGCTCCGGGTCTCACAATGGCTAGAATAATTTCTTATTGCGGCTCATGACACGTTCGTTGGTAATGTGTCGAACAGAGATGGCGGCGCCGATGTTCCTAAACCTCAAGCCAATCCCAGAAACACGGCTAGTACTCGGTTGACCTCCACCATCCGGTGATCATTCAAATGCCCGATCACTCGCCCCACCTTGTCTCGAGGGAGAGTTTGCACTTTGTCCACCATGATTTGGTTGGACTTTTCCAGGCCATTTTCTGGGGTCGCTTCTAGCGCTAGGCGAAACAGCGGGGTATCACGCAAGTGGCTGGTGATGGGTAATACGGTGATGGACGGGTGTTCGTCAAAAAGGTCTGACTGGATGATCAGTGCCAGTCTAGCCTTTCCATAGGCACTAGGTAGGACAACGGCCACGATGTCACCGCGTCTCAATCCCAGCCCTCCCGGTCCGCAGCCGCTTCCAGCCAGTCCAGAATCTTTTGCTCTTGGGGATTCTCCCGGAGCATCCGAGACTGGCGCCGGCATTCCTCCTGGAACTCTGGCCGGCGGGTATCCGGCACCCAAATCTGGATCGGGCGCAGGCCGGCTTTGCGCAGCTGTTGCCGATGTCGGTTGACCCGTTCGGTAATCTCACTCATTTCGACTTCCCCTCATGTTACATGTAACATGAGTATATCATTAATTTCTGAGTTGAGATGTTTTCCTGATAGAGCAAAGCCGCAACGGAGGTTTTTATGAATGCCTATTATCCGGCAATAACGGTATAGGCTGCTTAGTAGTGTAATAGAGAATGGATGGTGTAATTAGACAGTTTCTCCCGCCCCTTTAGAAAGTCTAGTTCGATGACAAAGGCACAAGCCGCGATGGTAGCCCCTAGACTTTCCACTAAATCGCAACTAGCCTTGGCGGTGCCGCCGGTGGCTAGGAGGTCATCTACCAGCAGGACATTGTCCCCTGGACCCAAGGAATCGGTATGGGCTTCCAAGCTGGCAGAGCCATATTCCAAATGATAGGAAATACTTTGTACGTCATGGGGAAGCTTGCCTGGTTTGCGTAAGGGGATAAAGCCTACCCCTAATTCCCAGGCGACCAAGGCTCCAAAGATAAAGCCCCGTGCCTCCATTCCGCCTACTGCCGTGATATCCTGGCCGAGGAAGGGGTGGAGGAGCTGGTGCACCGCTAAACGTAGGCTGGCAGGGTCTCTAACCAAGGGGGTGATATCCTTAAAGAGGATACCGGGTTTGGGAAAATCAGGAATATCTCGGATTTTGGTTTTGAGCCGTTCCATCAATACTTCGCCTAAATAGCCTCGAAATCCATGAGGGAGGGACTTTATATGATTAAGGTTCAACAGACAAATGAAAATGAGCCGCTTGCTTTTACGGTCACCGTGACGGAAGGCTCAGGCGAGACGACACATCAAGTTACCCTATCGCAAGCGACTTACCAAAAATTAACCGGAGGTAAGGTGAGTGCTTCGGACTGCGTTCAGGCCGCCTTCCAATTTTTGTTGGAACGGGAGCCGAAAGAAGCCATTCTCAGGCAGTTCGACATCACCGTCATTTCCCATTATTTTCCCAATTTTGAACGTGAGTTGCCCCGCTACCTAGAGCGGTTTTAACTCCCATGGCTAGCGTTGCTCCCTGGGGTTATGTTGTGGGGATGCTGGCCCTCGTACTGGGGGGATGTACTTTCTTTGGTTTTGGCAGAGAGGCTTCACCTGGGGGCTATACCTTGGAGGTCGAGCGGGTCCTGGAGCCGCCCTCAGCCCAAGCCCGGGAACGGGTGCTAGAGGTGGTGCCATTTCGGGTTACCCCTCGCTATCGAGGGCGAGTTTGGGTCTATCGGGAGGCGGATTCCTGGTATCCAGCCGAGGGGGAGCAAGCTTTTCTCCTTCCTCCCCAGGTGTTAGTGACCGAGCAGGTGAGTGGCTATCTCAGACATTCAGGGCTATTTGGTGCGGTGGTGGAGGGGGAGAGCCGATTGCGGGTGACTCACCTTTTAGAAGGCGCAGTGACTGCCCTGTACGGTGATTTTAGTGATCCTAGGGCCCCGCGGGCTGTGCTGGAAATTCAATTCTTTTTAATTGATCCCCGGGTCGAGCCCCCTAAGACTTTGCTGCAAACAGGTTTTCGAACTGAGGCGGAGATTTCCGAGGCCACCCCCCAGGCCCTCGTTCAAGGGTGGAACAAGGGCTTAGAGAGTATCTTGTGGAACTTTGAAAACGACCTGCGCCAACTGTTCAATAACCCCTTGTAAGAAGAGAAAGTCCCTGTTATTGCCAGACTCTTCGGCATCTTTATAGTGCAATATGGTAAAATTCTCTAAAATTTAGAATTTTTTACCTTCCACCCCCCAAAGTTCGATTAGATCCTACGGAAACTGAAAGTCAACGATGGAAGAAATAGCTCAGGAAGTCTTCCCGGTTAATATCGAAGATGAAATGAAGCAGTCATACCTCGATTACGCCATGAGCGTTATCGTAGGTAGAGCTTTGCCAGATGCCCGTGACGGCTTGAAACCGGTGCACCGTCGAGTGTTGTATGCCATGCAAGAGTTGGGCAATGATTGGAATAAGCCCTACAAAAAATCCGCTCGGGTGGTGGGTGATGTCATTGGTAAGTACCATCCCCATGGGGATGCGGCTGTTTATGATGCTATCGTACGGATGGCCCAGCCTTTCTCCATGCGCTATCCGCTGGTGGATGGCCAGGGAAATTTTGGCTCCATTGACGGCGATCCTCCCGCCGCCATGCGCTATACCGAGGTGCGCATGGCAAAGATCGCCCATGAGTTGTTAGCCGATCTTAATAAGGAAACCGTCGATTTTGTTCCCAATTACGACGAGTCCGAGTATGAGCCGGCTGTTCTCCCCACCCGGATTCCTAATCTACTGGCGAACGGTTCTTCAGGTATCGCCGTGGGTATGGCGACCAATATCCCCCCCCATAATCTGGGTGAGGTGTTGAGTGCCTGTATTGCGCTTATTGATGATCCCTCCTTGGATATTGCGGGGATTATGGCTCACATTCCGGGCCCCGACTTTCCCACCGCCGGGATCGTGAACGGTAGCCGTGGCATCCAAGAAGCCTATCTGACGGGACGGGGACGGATCTTCCTGCGGGCCCGAACCCATGTAGAAACCGACGAGGCCAGCGGCAGACAAAGCATTATCGTCACTGAGTTGCCCTATATGGTCAATAAGGCCCGCTTGCTGGAAAAAATTGGTGAGCTGGTCAAGGAAAAGAAGATCGAGGGTATTGTGGGGTTGCGGGATGAATCAGATAAAGAGGGCATGCGCATGGTGGTGGAGTTGCGCCGCAATGAAATGCCCGAAGTGGTGCTGAATCATCTTTATCTCCATACCCAACTGCAAACTGTCTTTGGCATTAATATGGTGGCCTTAGTGGATGGTCAGCCTCAGGTGCTTAACCTGAAGCTGGCCTTAGAGGCCTTTTTGCGACACCGCCAAGAGGTGGTGACCCGGCGCACGGTGTTTGAACTGCGCAAGGCAAGGGAGCGGGCCCATGTTCTGGAAGGGTTGGCCATTGCCCTGACCAACATTGATCCAGTGATCGCCCTCATTAAGGCCTCTTCAAGTCCTTCTGAGGCCCGTGATGGGTTGATAGCCCGTAGCTGGCCGCCGGGGGTCGTGATCGATATGTTGCAACGGGCGGGTGCCGAATCCTCTCGTCCTGAGGGCTTGGAAGCCGTCTATGGGCTGCAAGAAGGGGGTTATCGATTGTCTCCTGCCCAAGCCCAGGCCATTCTTGATATGCGTCTCCACCGTTTAACCGGTCTTGAGCAAGGCAAAATCATTGATGAGTATCAGCAGGTTATAGAACTTATCTCGGAATTGTTGGAAATTTTAGCCAATCCGGAGCGGCTAATGGCCGTCATCCGGGAAGAATTAGTGGAGATGCGCCAGCAGTATGGCGAACTGCGCCGCACTGAAATTCAGTATAATCACGTGGATCTTCGTCTGGAAGACCTTATTCAAGAAGAAAATGTGGTGGTGACGCTCTCCCATACTGGTTATGCCAAATACCAGGCCTTAGATGCTTACCGTTCCCAGAAGCGAGGGGGTAAGGGTAAGTCGGCTACGGCCATGAAAGAAGAAGATTTTATCGACAAGCTCTTTATCGCCAATACCCATGATACCCTGTTATGTTTCTCAAGCCGGGGCAAGGTGTATTGGAAAAAAGTCTATGAGCTGCCCCAGGGGACGCGGACCGCCCGAGGTAAACCCATTGTCAATCTCCTGCCCTTGGAGGAGGGAGAACGAATTAATACGGTGTTGCCTATCCGGGAATTTGAAGAGGGTAAATATGTCTTTATGGTGACAGCCTCAGGGGTGGTCAAGAAAACTTCCCTGGCCGTATTTTCTCGGCCCCGTCCCAGTGGCATTATTGCTCTAGAACTGCGTGAGGGAGATCAGTTGGTCGGGGCAGACCTTACCGATGGCGAGCAGGAAATTATGTTGTTTAGCTCGGGGGGGAAGGTCATTCGTTTTTCAGAGCAGAAGGTGCGGCCTATGGGGCGTACTGCCCGTGGCGTTAAGGGTATGGAGCTTCCCCCAGAGCACCGGGTGATTGCCCTTATCATCGCTAGGAATGGTACCATTTTAACGGCAACCGAGTTGGGGTATGGCAAGCGCACAGCTATTGCTGAATATCGTCTCCAGGGTCGAGGGGGGCAGGGAATTATCTCTATTCAGACGACCCCGCGGAATGGTCAAGTGGTGGGGGCGGTACAAGTGGAAGAAGAGGATGAAATCGTTTTGATTACCAATCGAGGTACGCTCATCCGTACCCCGGTGTGTGATATTTCTCTTATGGGGCGTAATACCCAGGGTGTCAAGCTGATTAACCTCCTAGAAGGTGAACGGTTAGTGGGTGTTGAGCGTATTGTCGAGGATGGAGAAGCTGCAATATAGCGAGGTCAGTGTGCAAGGGATATTAAAGAAGGTGAGAATATGACTCGGGTCTACAATTTCAGCGCTGGACCGGCCATACTGCCAGAAGAGGTCATGGAGCAGGCCCGCGATGAGATGCTTGACTGGCAGGGCACTGGGATGTCGGTGATGGAAATGAGTCACCGGGGCAAGCAATTTATGTCCATTGCCGAGCAGGCCGAAGCTGATCTCCGGGAGTTGCTGGCTATTCCTGATAATTATAAGGTTTTATTTCTTCAGGGAGGAGCCACTAGCCAGTTTGCGATGGTGCCCATCAACCTATTACGGGGCAACAACAAGGCGGACTATCTCTGCACGGGACATTGGTCCAAGAAGGCCATTGCTGAAGGGCGTCGGTTTTGCGAGATTAATTTGGCGGCCAGCTCTGAGGAAAGTGGATTTCAGCATATTCCTCCTCACCAGGAGTGGCACTTGGATCCAGAAGCTGCTTATGTCCACTATACACCTAATGAAACCATTGCCGGGGTAGAGTTTCATTGGATTCCTGATACGGGAGAGGTGCCCCTGGTGGCCGATATGTCTTCTACCCTTTTATCACGTCCTCTGGATGTCAGTCGCTTTGGAGTGATTTACGCCGGGGCGCAAAAGAATATCGGCTGTGCCGGTCTCACAGTGGTGATAGTGCGGGATGACTTGATAGGGCAACCCCTGGGGGGGGCTCCTAGCATGTTCGATTACCAGATACATGGGGACAATAACTCCATGTACAACACGCCTCCCACCTATGCCTGGTATATCGCTGGATTGGTCTTTGGCTGGTTAAAGCGGAAGGGGGGACTGTCGGCTATAGCGGAGGTGAACCGAGCGAAGGCAGATATGCTTTACCATTTCATCGATAGCAGCGGCTTTTACCATAATCCGGTAGAACGAGCCTCCCGCTCCCGAATGAATGTGCCTTTCATTCTGTCTGAACAGGGGCTTGATGGCGTTTTTCTCGAGCAAGCGGAAAAAGCCGGATTGACCAATCTTAAGGGGCACCGCTCGGTTGGAGGAATGCGTGCTAGCATCTACAATGCCATGCCCCAAGAGGGGGTCGAGGCTTTAGTCGAATTCATGAAAGAGTTTGAACGTACCCAGGCATAAAATGAATTCTTGAACTGGGGTTGTTGCCCTATTCATTAAATTAGGGGGTAGCGGATAGCTACATGTATAAAATACTCACATTAAACAATATTTCCATTGCAGGGTTGGAACGTTTGCCGCGGGATCAGTACGAGGTGGCTTCTGAGATTCAGCATCCTGATGCGATCCTGGTACGCTCCCATAATATGCGCAAGATGACTATTCCGCCCACGTTAAAGGCAGTCGGGCGTGCCGGCGTCGGGGTCAATAATATTCCGGTGGCGGACTTGAACGAGCGGGGGGTGGCGGTGTTCAACGCTCCCGGTGCCAATGCCAATGCAGTCAAAGAGGCGGTGCTGGCGGGTTTATTGTTGGCCGCGCGCAATCTCTGTCAGGCCTGGGAAGCGGCTGGTGCCTTGGCAGGAACTGATGAAGAAATCCATCGGCAGGTCGAGGCTCAAAAAAAACGCTTTGTGGGGATTGAGTTACCGGGGCGGACCTTGGGCATTATTGGTCTAGGGGCGATTGGTGTTCAGGTCGCCAATGCCGCCTTGGCACTGGGGATGCGGGTGGTAGGATATGACCCTCAGATCACGGTGCAACGGGCTTGGGCGCTTTCCGCGGAGGTGGAACAGGCCACTAGCCTGGACCATTTACTGTCCCAGGCTGATTTCCTCTCCCTCCACGTCCCGTTGCTGGAAGCCACCCAAGGTTTGATTAATCGGGAACGGTTAAGAAGCATGAAGCCTGGGGCGAGGCTCCTCAACTTTGCGCGGGCGGAAATCATTGATGAAGTCGCCGTGGTTGAGGCCATAAGGGAAGGTAAAATTGCGGCTTACGTTTGCGACTTTCCTAGTAATCGCTTGAAGGAGCACCCCCAGGTGATTGCTCTGCCCCATATTGGGGCTTCCACTTATGAAGCTGAAGAGAATTGTGCCGTAATGGTGGTGGAGCAGATTCATGAATTTCTGCAAAATGGTAATGTGCAAAATTCGGTCAATTTTCCGGAGGCGATGTTACCCCGCACAGAAGGCTGGCGGCTTGCTATCGCCAATGCCAATATCCCTACCATGGTCGCGCAAATCTCTACCCACCTGGCTGAAGGGGGACTCAATATCATCGATATGCTGAATAAGTCGCGGCGTGATCTGGCCTATACACTGGTGGATGTGGATCGTCCTATCCCTAAGCATCTACTCGATGGAATCAAAGCGATTCAGGGGGTGCTATCGGTAAGGGCCTTGTAATCGAGGGGATCCTTTGAGCAAGACTTATTTTGTGTCCCCTGATTTCTGAAGGCCCTGTTATTAGCTTTTTTAACGACAATGGACGATAGCCAACAATTGCAGCAAGTCCGGGCGCGCATAGACGCTCTGGACGAACAGATTCAGCGTCTTCTTAATGAGCGGGCCGAGCTTGCTCGTCAGACAGCACAGATAAAACAGGCCGCTGGTTTAGGGGAAAATTGTTTTCGCCCAGAGCGGGAAGCGGAAATTTTGCGGCGTGTTATCGCCCGCAACCCGGGGCCCCTCAGTGGCCAAGAAATGGCGCGTCTGTTTCGGGAGATTATGTCGGCCTGCCTTGCCCTTGAAACGCCCCTGATGATTGCGTACCTGGGTCCGGAGGGAACCTTTACTGAGGCCGCAGCGCTTAAGCACTTTGGCCACTCAGTGAAAACCCGGCCGCTTATCGCCATTGATGAAATTTTCCGTGAGGTGGAGGCAGGGACCGCCCACTATGGGGTCGTCCCGGTAGAAAACTCTACGGAAGGAGCGGTAACCCACACCTTAGATCAATTTTTAATTTCGCCTTTACAGATTTGTGGTGAGGTGGAGTTGCGTATCCACCATCATCTGCTTAGCAGGAGCAAGACCCTTGCTGAAGTGAACCGGTTATATGCCCACCAGCAAACACTGGCCCAGTGTCGAGGGTGGTTAGATGCTCACCTGGCTGGGTGTGAGCGCATTCCGGTGAGCAGTAATGCAGAGGCGGCACGGCGGGCGGGGAATGAACCCGACTGCGCTGCCATCGCTAGTGACCGTGCCCGCGAAATCTATGGGCTCCAGGCTTTGGCGATCAATATTGAAGATGAGCCTGGAAATACCACCCGTTTTCTGGTGATTGGTTCCCAAGCTGTGGTCCCTAGTGGAAACGATAAGACCTCCTTGCTGCTCTCGGGACCGAACCGTTCTGGTTTGTTGTATGATTTGCTACGTCCTTTGGCGGATAACGAGATTAGTATGACCCGGCTGGAATCTCGTCCTTCGCGGCGTAAGCTTTGGGAATATGTGTTCTTTATTGATGTGGAGGGGCACGTGGACGATCCCAAAGTTGCCACCGCTCTGGCCGCCCTTAAAGACCAGGCTTCCTTTCTCAAGTTACTGGGCTCCTACCCGCGGGCAGTCATATAAATATTGAAGGTATCACAGTTTATGACTGAAAGCTTATTTTACCAGCTTGCGCTGGCTGGAGTACGAGGACTGACTCCTTACCAGCCTGGTAAACCCATTGAAGAGTTGGAACGGGAGTATGGGGTGCGGGGCGCAGTTAAGTTGGCCTCCAACGAGAACCCGCTGGGTCCTAGCCCTTTGGCAATGGACGCGGCTTCCAGGGTACTTGGGGAGAGCGCCCGTTATCCCGATGGCAATGGTTTTGCCCTTAAGGCTGTCCTTTCCCAACACCTGGGGGTTTCAGCGGATCAGATTACTCTAGGCAATGGCTCCAGCGACTTATTGGAGTTTGCGGCCCGGGTGTTGGTGTCCCCTGAGCATGAAGTGGTCTATTCTCAATATTGCTTTGCTCTCTATCCCTTGTTGACTCAAGTTCTGGGAGCAAGAGGTCAGGCCGTGCCGGCAAAGGATTTTGGTCATGACCTAGAGGCCATGGCTAAAGTAGTCAATGAGCGGACACGGTTGGTCTATATTGCCAACCCCAATAATCCTACCGGCACCTGGTCGCGGTCTGATGAGCTTGAAGCTTTTCTCGCCGCCATGCCGGAGCACGTCCTGGTGGTGCTGGATGAAGCCTATTATGACTATGTGGATGAGGCCCAATATCCCCAATCCCTGGCCTGGCTTAGCCGCTACCCTAATTTGATGGTGACCCGCACCTTCTCTAAGGCTTATGGCTTGGCCGGTTTGCGTATTGGTTATGGGGTGTCTCACCGGGATTTAGCTGATTTGATGAATAGGGTTCGCCCTCCCTTTAATGTCAACAGTTTAGCCCTGGCTGCGGCCACTGCCGCGGTCCAGGACCAAGGGCATTTACAACGCAGTCGGGAGGTGAATCGTGCTGGAATGGCACAGTTAACGGCGGCTTTTAAGACCTTGAACTTGGATTATATTCCTTCGGTGGGCAATTTCGTAACCGTCAATGTGGGCCAGCCGGCCGAGAAAGTTTATGAAGCCCTCCTGGGGCAGGGGGTCATTGTAAGGCCGATGGCAGGATATGGCCTACCGGGGCACTTGCGGGTAACGGTGGGTCAAGAGGCGGAAAACGGGCGTTTTATTCAAGCCCTTGAGGCCATTCTCAAGGAGCTTAGGTGATCCAACGTCTCTGTGTTCTTGGCGTCGGGTTGATTGGGGGGTCCTTGGCCCTGGCCCTTAAGCGGTCAGGAGCTGTCGGTGAAATTGTCGGCTACGAAAGGGACCCACTTTGTAGGGCTAAGGCGCTTTCCTTGGGTATCATCGACCGGGCTGAATCTGGTCTTGCAGATGCGCTCAGGGGGGCGGAGGTGGTCGTTTTAGCTGTGCCGCTTGGGGCCATGGAAGGACTGTTTCAAGAAATGGCTCCCCTCTTGAAACCAGAGATGGTGGTGACTGACGTGGGTAGCGTCAAGGATAGCGTGGTTACAGCGGCCCGCGCTGCGTTGGGAGCACGAATTGTGGATTTTGTGCCAGGTCATCCTCTCGCTGGGACGGAAAAAAGTGGTCCGGAGGCTGCTTTTGCCGACCTGTTTTACCTCCATAAGGTGATTCTGACTCCTTTACCCGAGAACCGTCCTGAGGCAGTGGAAACGGTTAGGATGATGTGGCATCGGGTTGGCGCTGAAGTTGTTGAAATCAGCAGCACTTATCACGATCGAGTGCTGGCGGGGGTTAGCCATCTTCCCCATGTATTAGCTTTTGCTCTAATGGACCTGTTGGCTAAAGTGGGGGAACCGCAAGATACCTTACAGTTTGCCGCAGGGGGGTTCCGAGATTTTTCTCGTATTGCCTCCAGCGATCCTACTGTGTGGCGGGATATTTGTCTTGCCAACCGGGAGCCTTTGCTCGCGCTTTTGGAGCAATTTGAGGCTGAACTTCACACCTTAGGCGAAGCCCTTCGCCGCGGTGATGGGGGCAAGCTGGTAGAGATTTTCGCTCGGGCCAAGGCCGCCCGAGATATCCATTATAACGCTTGAGGGGGGAGTATTCTGGGATGCAGGGACAATAGCATGCAGTCTGCCGAATTATCACAAGACTCTATAGCCTTCGTTGTTGAGCCCGGGGGTTCCCTGGCGGCTCAGTTGCGGGTTCCAGGAGATAAATCCATCTCCCATCGGGCCATTATTTTTGGCGCTTTGGCCGAGGGCATCACTGAAATCACAGGTTTTTTGGAAGGGGAAGATACCCTGGCAACTCTCCAGGCTTTTCGGGCTCTGGGGGTCAATATTGAGGGGCCTGAGGAAGGCCGGGTAAAAATCCATGGGGTAGGTTTGCAGGGGTTGCAGGCGCCGGAGAAACCCCTCTATCTAGGTAATTCGGGAACTTCAATGCGGTTGCTTGCCGGTCTTTTTGCTGGGCAACCCTTTGATATCACCCTGGTGGGTGACCGGTCTCTTTCTTGTCGTCCTATGGGGCGAGTCTGTGACCCCTTGGCCCAGATGGGCGCCTTGATTGAAGCGACCGCCCAAGGCACGCCACCCTTGCATATTCATGGTGGACAGTCTCTGCAGGGGATTGAATATGCCATGCCAGTGGCGAGCGCTCAGGTGAAATCCAGTCTGTTATTGGCCGGCCTTTACGCTACCGGATCCACTTGCGTCATCGAGCCTGCGCCGACCCGGGATCACACCGAGCGAATGTTAATGGGCTTTGGCTATCCGGTTGAGCGAGAGGGTGCAAAAGTTTGTGTCAAAGGAACGGGAGTATTGCGCGGTACTGCGGTTGAAGTTCCAGCCGATATTTCTTCGGCGGCTTTTTTTATGGTGGGGGCCGCGATTAGTCAAGGCTCGGACATTTTACTGGAACATGTGGGGATCAACCCAACCCGGACAGGAGTCATCGAGATCCTTGGGCGTATGGGAGCGCAGATTGAGATAGAGGAAACGGGTGTCGTCGGTGGCGAGCCGGTAGCGGCGATCCGCGTCCGCGCTAGTCGGTTGCAGGGGATTAATATTCCTGAAGAGCTCGTCCCGCTGGCAATTGATGAATTCCCGGCCTTGTTTGTTGCTGCTGCCTGTGCCGAGGGTGAGACCGTATTGACGGGCGCTGAAGAACTGCGGGTCAAGGAAAGCGACCGTATCCAAGTCATGGCTGACGGTCTGCAAAGGTTGGGGATCTCTGCCCAGCCGACACCAGATGGAATCATTATCCAAGGAGGCGCGTTGCAAGGGGGAGAAGTCCATAGCCATGGAGATCACCGCTGTGCGATGGCCTTCGCTATGGCTGGCTTAGCTGCTAAGGATACGGTGACTGTTCACGATTGTGCCAATGTGGCCACTTCTTTCCCCGGATTTTTAGAACTGGCCTCAGGGGCAGGCCTGAAAATTCATTGCACTGGATAAGTTAAGTATCTGATTTTTATGCTACCTTACAAGCTGATAGTTTTTGATTGGGACGGAACCTTAATGGACTCGGAAGCCCGTATCGTCGCTAGCATGCGCGCGGCCATCCGTGATCTTGACCTCCCACCCCGCGAGGATGATGCGTTGCGCAACGTGATTGGCTTAGGCTTACAAGAGGCTTTAGCCACGCTCTATCCGGAGGGCGACAGATTGTTAAAAAACGCCTTAGTCGAGCGCTATCGTCACTATTATCTGAATGCAGATCCAACCCCCAGCCAACTCTTCGAGGGGGCAAAGCTGCTATTGGAAAAATTGCAGGAGCAGGGATATTTAATGGCCATTGCTACCGGGAAGGGGCGTGCCGGTTTAGATCGGGTCTTACCCGAGGTGGGGGTTGCCCATTATTTTTGTACCAGTCGTTGTGCCGATGAAACAGCGTCAAAACCCGATCCTCGCATGTTACTGGAGATTATGGCCCAGACAAAGGTCTCGGCCGGGGAAACCTTGATGGTTGGCGATACGGAATACGACCTACTCATGGCGAAACATGCGGGGACCGATGCTTTGGCCGTAAGCTATGGCGTTCACGAAAAAACCCGTTTGCAGCGCTGTGGCCCCATTGATTGCGTCGATTCCATTGAGGCCTTACAAGGCTGGTTGTTAAAGTCGGTTCCTAGGGCGTATGTATAAGTGCACCATGGATGATAAAAGGTGATGGGATTCCGGCAATGACTATCAGCACGGCTTTCTTTTTTGACATTTCTCGGCTTAGGGACAAGGGACATGGGGGAGGATAAGGGAATCCCTGTAATTACCATAGATGGGCCTAGTGGTTCCGGGAAAGGCACTTTGGCTCAGCAATTGGCTCAGCATTTAGGGTGGCACTATTTGGACAGTGGTGCTATATACCGTGTTTTGGCTTTAGCAGCGAGCAAGCACGGCATTACAAAAAATGATCCTAAAAGGCTAAAAACTTTGGCTCATGATTTGGATGTCCGGTTTGTCTCGGAACTCGGAGAAACTTCGGCGCGGGTGTATCGGGTGTATCTAGAGGACCTAGATGTGAGCAACGCTATCCGCAGCGAGGACTGCGGCAATGCTGCTTCAAAGATTGCTGCCTTACCCGAAGTGCGGGAGGCTTTGCTGAGGCGGCAGCGGGCTTTTCGTAAAGCCCCAGGATTGGTCACTGATGGGCGGGATATGGGGACCGTGGTATTTCCAGAAGCGACATTGAAAATTTTTCTTACTGCGAGCCCTCAAGAGCGTGCGCGGAGACGTTATAAGCAGTTGAAGGAAAAAGGCATAGATGCTAATCTCAATCGTTTAGAGCAAGAGATTGCTGGGCGGGATGTACGCGACTGTGAGCGTAATGCTGCGCCGCTTAAGCCGGCCGATGATGCTATAATATTGGATTCTACAAAACTTGCTATTAATGATGTATTCCAGCAAGTGCTATTGTGGTTGCCGAGCAAGTTACGTAATTAGGGTAGTCCGAGGTGTTTAACGCCACGGGCCAAGATAGACAATCGCTCCGCAAGTTGCGGGGTATTAACTGGTTGGTGGGGATATCCGCTAACCAAGGGTTTTGGTGAGTCAATGGGCGAAAGCTTTGCAGAGTTGTTTGAAAAAAGCCAGGCGAATACGCCGATGGCGCCGGGCTCTATTGTGACGGGGACCGTCATGGAAATTCGTCCCGACGTGGTGATTGTCAACGCTGGATTTAAGTCCGAAGGGGTTATCCCTGTTGAACAATTCCGCGATGAGAAAGGAGATCTGAGTATCTCCGAGGGTGATGTAGTCGAGGTCGCTCTGGAATCCGTTGAGGACGGTTTTGGTGAGACCCGCCTTTCCCATGAAAAGGCTAAAGCAGCTCGGGTTTGGAACGAGCTTGAGAAGGCCTTTGAAGCCGCTGAGACCGTCACGGGTATGCTCACTGGCAAGGTCAAAGGTGGTTTCACGGTAGATTTAAGCGGTGTCCGGGCATTCTTGCCGGGATCATTGGTCGATGTCCGTCCGGTACGGGATACCGCCTATCTTGAGGGCAAAGAGCTTGAATTTAAGCTCATCAAGTTGGATCGCCGGCGCAATAATATTGTCGTTTCTCGCCGAGCAGTGATGGAGGCTGAGTACAGCGCGGAACGAGAGGCCCTTCTCTCTAGTCTGGAGGAAGGTAAAACAGTCAAGGGTATTGTCAAGAACCTCACCGACTACGGTGCCTTCGTGGACTTGGGGGGGCTAGATGGGCTGCTCCATATCACGGACATGTCCTGGAAACGGATCAAGCATCCTTCTGAGGTCGTTAATATTGGCGATGAGATCACCGTTCAGGTGCTCAAGTTTGATAAAGAGCGCCAGCGTGTCTCCCTTGGCCTCAAGCAGATGGGAGAAGATCCATGGAAAGATTTGGCGCGGCGCTATCCTGACAACACCCGTCTCTTTGGCAAAGTCACGAATGTGACGGATTATGGCTGTTTTGTGGAGATCGAAGAAGGCGTAGAAGGTTTGGTCCATATGTCTGAGATGGATTGGACCAATAAGAACATTCACCCTTCGAAGATCGTCCAAGTGGGCGATGAAGTTGAGGTGATGGTGCTTGATATTGATGAAGAGCGCCGCCGTATCTCCTTGGGGATGAAGCAATGTCAGCCTAACCCTTGGGAAGAGTTTGCCCAAAAATATAATAAAGGTGATCGCGTCGTTGGCGAGATCAAATCCATTACTGACTTTGGTATTTTTGTCGGTTTGGAGGGCGGCATTGATGGTCTGGTTCACCTTTCAGATATTTCTTGGTCGGCCTCTGGCGAAGAGACCATCCGTGATTATAAGAAAGGCGATCAGGTTGAAGCGGTTGTTCTCGCCATTGATCCGGAGAGGGAACGTATTTCTCTAGGAATCAAACAGCTTGAAGAGGATCCTTTTTCCAGCTATATCGCTGCCCGTCCTAAAGGCAGCATAGTTAAAGGGATTGTCAAGGTGGTTGACGCTAAAGGCGTGGTTGTTGAGCTGGCTGAGGGTGTAGAAGGGCATTTGCGAGCTTCGGAAATTTCTCGTGAGCGCATAGATGATGCCCGTAGTTTTCTCAATGTTGGTGACGAAATAGAGGCTAAATTTACCGGGATCGACCGTAAGAATCGAGTGATTACTATCTCTATTCGCGCTAAGGATGAAGAGGAAGAGGCGGAAGCTATTAAAGAATACTCAGGTAAGAGTGCCGCTGCTTCAACGACATTGGGGGATATCCTCAAGGAGCAGATGGAAAAGCAAGAAGAGGAAAGCTAGCAGATTTTTCTTCTATTGATGGTTGCATCCGGTCCTGGTGTGGCTTCGGGAGTGTAATATTTATGACCAAGTCGGAGTTAATCGAAAGACTTGCCCAGCGTCAGGCGCTTTTGTCTTATCGTGATGTAGAGCTAGCGGTTAAAACGCTGCTAGAAGTGATGAGCCAGGCTTTAGCGCAGGGTGAGCGCATTGAGATACGGGGGTTTGGGAGTTTCTCATTGCATTATCGCCCACCGCGGACCGGGCGCAACCCAAAGACGGGTGATGCCGTGCCATTGCCCTCTAAATATGTCCCACACTTCAAACCTGGTAAAGAGCTCAGAGAACGGGTTGATCGTAGTGCCCATGCTTAAGTTAGCTTAGAAGGGTGGATATTGGCAGTGGCTTATGAAATTCAGTCTGGATGAGAGACTAGATGTTTATACGGTAAGTGCCTACGGTCCTGGATATGTGGAGTTCAGCATACCGAACTATCTTGGAGAAGATGCTGAGCTTTTGAAAGAAGGGTTAAAGCAGGATGAGGGCCGGCAAAAGATATCCCAGAGTGTTGTAGTTTTGCCGAGTCAATTGCAGGAATGGCCTCCTGCCTCCTTCGTTGAGCTAGAAAAATCCCATTTCCAATCTCTTCTGGAGCTGAAGCCGGAAGTGGTGGTGGTGGGGACGGGGGAGCGGCTTCGTTTTCCCGCCCCCTACCTGGTAGAGCCTTTAGTAAGGCACCAGGTAGGAGTGGAATTTATGGATACTGCAGCCGCTTGTCGGACTTACAATATCCTTGTCGGTGAAGGGCGGCGGGTAATTGCTGCGCTAATAATGATCGCTAATGATTAAGGTACTCTCCCCCTACCAGGTTATCGTTTTATTTGAATAAGACCTCGACTGAAATGCCTTCTTTAGCCATGATACGGCGCAGCCGTTTGAGGGCTTCAAGCTGGATCTGGCGAACTCGCTCTCGAGTCACGCCAATGGCTTGACCCACCTGTTCTAAGGTTTGTGACTCGTAACCTTGGAGACCGAAGCGCCGAATAACGACTTCTCGCTGCTTGTTATTAAGTTGGCTCAACCATAATTCAAGCCGGGACTGCATATCGTCGTTTTGCAGTAGGGTAGTTGGATCAGGTGTCCCCTCATCGGGTAGAGTGTCGAGCAAGGTCTTTTCCTGGTCACTTCGGTAGCCTGTATCCATCGAAGCAATATTGTCTTTAAGGCTCCACATGCGCTTAATTTCTTCGACGGACTTATCTAATTGCTGAGCTAGCTCTTCGAAGGTTGGATCGTGCTCTAATTCTTGTGCAAGTTTACTGGCTACCCGCTGATAACTTTTGATTTCTTTTACCACATGCACAGGTAGACGCACGGTACGGGTTTGGTTCATGAGGGCCCGTTCAATAGTTTGCCGTATCCACCACGTGGCATAAGTAGAGAAGCGAAAGCCCATCTCGGGATCGAATTTCTCTACGGCATGGATCAAACCTAAGTTGCCTTCCTCGATTAAATCAAGGAGTGCCAACCCTCGGTTCATATAGCGCCTGGCAATCTTAACGACAAGCCGCAGATTGCTCTCAATCATGCGTTTGCGCCCGGCGGGATCTCCTCTTTGGGCAAGGCGTGCGTGATAGACTTCTTCTTCTGCTGTCAACAGAGGTGCGAAGCCAATTTCACTTAGATAGAGGCGTGTGGCGTCAAGCTCTTGCTCATTGTAGGGTGGGTTTTCCTGCACTTCCTCAGGGTCAATGGGTAACTGCTGGGGTGCAGGTTCCAGCAGTATTGTCTCGGATTTGCTTGTAGACAAGGCGTTTCCCCCTATTTCACTGCGGACGTGCCCGATGCCCACCATTTTTTGAAGGTTAGTACCCGGTGTAGGCAGCGAGCCCGTCCCTAACTGAGAAAAACTACAGAAGCCGTTACCTAAACATCCTCGGCTGTCACTCCTGCTGCTGTTAGTCGTTATCTAACAGCTTGATATTGAATTGACAGCATCACCTTCATCGGATGCATAGAAACGGTTTATGATTTCTTCGTATGGTAACCTCAGTGTTCAATGGATGACATAGGGAGAATCCCTTAATGGAAGATCAGCGCTATTTCTCTAAGTGCTGCAATTTGTCTTCAATCTCGCTGTTCTTGATACGATCCCATTGGTCCGCATCTGACGGGGGTTCCTTGCTTTCGGTAATGACTGGCCAATTCCTTGCTAATTCGGCATTGAGTTTTAGATAATTTCGATGTTCTTCAGGCAAATCGTCCTCGGAAAAGATGGCCTCGGCCGGACATTCCGGTTCGCATAAGGTGCAATCAATACATTCATCCGGATCAATGACCAAAAAGTTAGGGCCTTCATGGAAGCAATCGACCGGGCAGACTTCAACGCAGTCGGTATATTTGCATTTGATGCAGTTTTCAGTTACCACAAATGTCATAAGGACTCTCTCCTCTCAGCACAACATTCCGTGCCTGTGTTCTGAGATTCACAAAAGATTAGTAAAAAATTTAATAGTGTTGTCTGTACTCAGTGATAGCTTCAATATTTTAATCTCAATTTCCGACCCTGACGAGACCAAAACATTGCGCAGTTTATTAAAGAATTCAGGTATGATGTATGACTTGGGCCATAGTGTCTACGTGGAGGAGGCATGCGAAGACTTTTTTATTTCTTGATTTTTGTTGTGGTTTTTGTCCTAGGACTTACCTTTGCAGGGCGTCATGCCGAGCCGGTTATGATCGATTACCATTTTGGCCAACTACATGTTCCATTATCTTTGCTTCTAGCACTTATCCTAATGGTAGGAGCGATGATCGGCATGTTCGCGAGCCTAGGGACCATCATGAAGCTAAAACGTGAGAATGGGAGGTTGCGTAAATCAATTAAGTGGGTTGAGAAAGAGAATGCCAACCTGAGGGCAATTTCTGTTAAGCATGAGCAATAAACGTGGTCGAGTGGTTGTTGCTCCTATTGCCCGTGGCAGCAGCCTCGGGATGGTTAGCGGGTAGGCGCAGCGCAGAATCAGCACATGGAAGCAGTCATTCCCAACTAAATTCTGCCTATTTTGCTGGTTTGAACTACCTGCTAAATGAGCAACCTGACAAAGCGATTGATACTTTGCTGGATGTTTTGGAGGTGGATAGCGATACGGTGGAGCCCCACTTAGCTTTGGGCAACCTGTTCCGTCGTCGGGGGGAGGTTGGCCGGGCGATTCGGGTTCACCAGAATCTTATCGAGAAACCTTGCTTGAGCAGCTTGCAAAGAGAACAAGCCCTTTTGGAGCTGGGTCTGGATTATATGCGTGCGGGAATGTTGGATCGAGCTGAAAGCTTGTTTCTCGAGGCCCTTAAGCGAAAAAGTCATGTGGGCACTGCCTTACGCCAGTTGCTTGATATTTATCAGCAGGAAAAGAACTGGTCCCAGGCGATTGCCATAGCTCAACAGCTCCATGAGGAAAGTGGTGAGGCGACAGGGCCCATGATCGCTCATTTTTATTGTGAGCTTGCTGAGCAACGATGGGCCCGGAAACAAATAATGGAAGCGGCTCAGTTTATCAAGCAAGCCTTGGCTTCAGATTGGCGTTGTGTTCGTGCTACCCTGCTACAGGCCCATTTGGCAATGGAGCAAAGCGATTATAAGATGGCTATTCGCTGCTTGCGGCGGGTCGAGGGGCAAGATCCAGACTATTTGCCAGAAATATTGAAACCTCTTTCGGAGTGCTACCAAGGCCTTGACCGCCAAGATGAATTTTTTTCTTGGTTAGCAGAGGCATTAGAGCGTCATCCAGGGTGTACGCCATTAATTTTGGCCCAGGCGGCATCCCTTCGACGGCAGGGGGAGCCCGAAAAGTCCCGCCGTTTCTTGCTTGAGCAGCTTAGGCAGTACCCTTCTGTTGAAGGCCTCCAGCAGCTGTTGGCCTTGGGGGTGCCAAAAGATATTGAGGCTGCTTCAGAGCCCTGGTCTTTGATAGAAGAAGTAACCCGCCATTTGTTAAAAGCCAAATCAAGCTATGCTTGTTGTTTTTGCGGGTTTAGTGGCAAATATTGCTATTGGCAGTGCCCAGGCTGCAAGCGTTGGGGGACCGTCAAACCTTTTGCTGGAAACACTTAATCTGAGCAAAGTAGCCATTATTGGTGACGATGGCCGCTCTAGGGTTAACTAAAATATTTGCGGTTTAACCCAGAGCCATGACCGAGTTTAGCTTACAATTAATTAGAAAGTAGGGAGAATGATGATGTCTCAGGTCACTATCTATCATAATCCTCGGTGCAGTAAGTCCCGACAGACGCTGCAATTGCTTCGTGAGCAAGGCGTAGAACCGGTGGTGATTGAATATCTTAAAACACCTCCAACGCCAGAACAGTTGTCGGAAATTCTCCAATTATTAGATAAAAATCCAAGAGACTTAATGCGCCAAAAGGAGCCTGAATACCAAGATAATGGGCTTGATGCTCCGAATCTTTCCCAAGAGCAACTTATTGCGGCCATGTATGCCCATCCCATTCTTATTGAACGGCCTATCGTGTTAGCCAATGGTAAGGCGGCAATTGGACGGCCGCCAGAGAAAGTACTCGAAATCCTTTAAGGTGATATCGCACATGCCAGAAATTCTTATCCTTTATTACAGCCGCTATGGCAATGTGGCTGCAATGGCCGAACGGGTGGCTCGGGGCGTGGAGGAAGTTGAGGGTATGGAGCCGCGATTGCGAACGGTGCCGGCGGTCTCTACCGTCTGTGAGGCGGTGGAAGATACGATACCCTCGAGCGGTCACCCTTATGCGACTCTAGATGACTTACGCGAGTGTGCAGGGTTGGTTTTAGGGAGCCCAACCCGCTTTGGGAATATGGCGGCTCCTCTTAAATATTTTCTCGACAGTACGAGTTCGTTATGGCTTTCAGGTGCTTTGGCGGGCAAGCCTGCTGCCGTCTTTACCTCAACTTCTAGTTTTCATGGTGGACAAGAGTCCACCTTGTTATCCATGATGATTCCTTTGCTTCATCACGGCATGGTGTTATTAGGACTGCCCTATACCGAGCCAGCGTTGATGAACACTAAGGAGGGGGGCACGCCCTATGGTGCTAGCCATGTTGCCGGTGCAGATAATGAGTTGCCGTTGAGTGAGAACGAGGCTATTTTATGTCGAGCGTTGGGGCGGCGGCTAGCGGAAACAGCGACCGCATTGGCGCTAACCTAGTGAAGGGGTGACCGTGTATTTTAGCCTGGGTGTAGGCGATGTCAAAATGTGCTCTGTGCTTTACTGCTAACTAGTCAAGGAAATCTTTTGCAGACGGATATTATCCCTCTTAAACCGAAACTCATCTGGGCAGCCATGGAGGAGGATAGCCTAAAATGGTTGTCCCGGTTAGAGATTCATACAGAATTGGATTCGACTAATCGTTATCTGCTAGCTCGAGCGAAAGCGGGCACTCATAGGGGGGTGATCTGTTTGGCCGAGACCCAATCAGCGGGCAAAGGACGACATGAACGTCCCTGGATATCGCCTCTAAGTGGTAATATTTATCTTTCGTTGCTATGGCACTTTTTTAAAGGCCCGCGGTTTTTATCCGGTTTGAGTGTGGCTGCGGGTGTGGCTGTGTTGCGTGCTTTGCAAAATCAAGGCGTCACTAATGCTGGCCTTAAATGGCCTAATGATGTGGTCTGGGATGATCGGAAATTGGGTGGTATTCTGGTGGAGTTGTTGCCCAAGGGGGAGATCACAGGTGCAGTGATAGGGGTAGGTATCAATGTGGACATGCCTGTTTCCTATCGAGAGCGGTTAGATCAACCTTGTGCAGATTTACGGGAAGCCACTCGAGACCAACCTATAGATCGTAACCAACTGGCCGGGCGCCTGATCCATCATCTCTTGTTAGTGATGCATAATTTCGAGAGCCAGGGGCTAGGTGATTGTCTCGATGACTGGCGTAAATGGGACGCGTGTTATCAACGTGAGGTCTATTTATACATGGACAATAGGGTGATCAGCGGTACCGCATGGGGTATTGATGAGAAGGGGGCGTTACTATTGCAGGGAGAAGAGGGGATGTCATGCTACCTCTGTGGTGAAGTGAGCTTGAGGCCAGTCAAGTGATTTTATTGGTGGATATTGGTAATAGCCGAATTAAGTGGGCTCGGCTAGATGGCGGTAAGCCTGCTGATGTTAAGGCTATGGTGCGGGGTAAAACCGGTATCAAGCGGGTTCTTACCAAAGCTTGGAAAGATCTGGAGGGTGTCAGTCGGGTTGTTGTCGCCAATGCTGGAGGACCAAAAGTTGCGGAACAACTGCAAGAATGGTCGCAAAAGCACTGGCAAATAGTGCCTGAATTTTTGACCTCCCGTAGCAATGGTTATGGGATACGCAATGCCTATTCAAAGCCTGAGACCTTGGGAATAGACCGTTGGTTAGAGCTAGTGGCTGTGCGTCAGCGTTATCGGGGCAGCGCTCATAAGGGAGCCATATATATTGTTGATTGTGGCACCGCAATTACTATTGATGTGCTTGCTACTGATGGTAAGCATCTAGGCGGGTTGATTGTCCCCGGTCTGACCATGATGCCTAAATTGCTGGCAGATAATACCGCAGGGATCGATGAAACTGCCGAAACATGGGAGTACTCGCTCCTTGCCAGTACGACCAGTGCTGCGGTGAATGGAGGCGCCTTGTATGCGGCTATTGCCTTTATCGACCGAGTGAGCGCCGATGTGGCAGCCGAAGTGAGAGGGGATCTCAAGCGGGTTATCACCGGCGGGGATGCTCCTCGGATGTTGCCATTATTGCGGGATAAGTATGAGCACCTTCCAGATCTTGTGTTATGGGGCCTTGCGCGAGTGGCTAGGGATACCTCGAAAGTAAGGCGGGAAGCAGATGTTGATTGCGCAGCTCAGTAAGTTTTTTTAAAATGGTACCCTATTTTACCTTCCTTTGAACTAACCAACGCCTCTTTAGTAATCATAGCCGGGTTAGCACAGTGGTAGTGCAGCGGTTTTGTAAACCGAAGGTCGGGGGTTCAAATCCCTCACCCGGCACCGGTACTGCCCTATTCTTGATCTTTATATAATTTTTTATTTTTGATATGCGCCTTGTTCGTGACTGGTTTCAGCGTCACTTTGCCGATCCTCAAGTAGCGGGTCTGGCTATTTTGCTTGTTGTCGGTTTTGTCACTGTGGTCCTGATGGGACGCATGCTGGCGCCGGTGCTTGCTAGCCTGGTGATCGCCTACCTGCTGGAGGGGATTGTGGGGTATATGGAGCGGTGGCGCTGTCCTCGCTGGTTGGCGGTGACCCTGGTATTTGTTACCTTCATGGCCGCTTTGTTTTCCGTAATATTCGGTTTGCTCCCCTTGCTTTCACAGCAGCTAACCCAGTTTTTCCAACAGCTACCGACGATGATAGCCCGGGGGCAGGAGCTTTTGCTAAGTTTGCCGGAACATTATCCAAATCTGTTTTCCGAAGAACAGGTTTATGATCTGATGAGCGCCATTCGCTCCGAACTCGCCCAATTAGGCCAAAAAGTCCTTTCTTTGTCCTTAGCTTCAGTGATGGGCATAATGACTCTTGGCGTGTATCTCGTCATTATGCCACTACTGGTCTTTTTCTTCCTCAAGGACAAGGTTCGACTTATCGGTTGGTTCAAGCAATATCTCCCACGGGAGCGGAAACTAGCGGCCCAAGTTTGGCATGACGTGGATTTTCAGATCGGAAATTATGTTCGTGGTAAATTTCTTGAGATCCTGATTGTCTGGATGGTGAGTTTCATTACCTTCTCCCTCATGGGTTTGCAGTTTTCTATGCTGTTGAGTGTATTGGTGGGGTTGTCAGTGATTATTCCTTATATCGGCGCAGTAACCGCCACCATGCCAATAGCTTTCGTCGCTTATTTCCAGTGGGGGTTTAGCGCTGAGTTTGCTTACCTGCTCGGTGCCTATGCAATTATTCAAGCCTTAGATGGCAATGTCTTAGTGCCCTTGCTGTTTGCTGAGGTGGTGGATTTGCATCCGGTGGCAATTATTGTGGCTATCTTGGTTTTTGGAGGATTTTGGGGTTTCTGGGGAATTTTCTTTGCGATTCCGCTGGCTACTCTTGTCCAGGCAGTGCTCAAGGCCTGGCCCGACCTTCCACCTTCAGAGGAACCCGCTCCCCTAGCAGTTGATTGTCCAGGGAAGTCTTCTTCCGAGAAGATGATCTAGGTTCTTCCTCGCTTTGAAGAGTAATCTCCTAGAGGTTTCTTCCCCTGATATTGGGGAGATAGAGTGGGTTGGGTATCCAGAAAGGGCTCTATAATGGGATTCAATCGATTGAATAGGTTCCTGGAGGTATAGATGGCAATGTTCCCCCTGCTTTTGCAGCCTGATGAGTTAGAAGGGCGGTTAGATGACCGAAACTTGCTGATAATTGACCTTTGCAGTGAAGAGTCTTATCTCTCGCGCCACGTCCCTGGTGCGGTGCATCTGGATTATGCCCATATTGTAACAGCCCGTCCTCCAGTAATGGGGCTTTTGCCTGATGAGCACCGTTTAAGTCGAGTGCTCTCCCACCTGGGGTTTACTCCAGAGAGCCATGTCATCGCTTATGATGGGGAGGGAAATGGCCGTGCTTCTCGTTTACTTTGGACCCTAGAGGAGTTGGGGCATGAGCGATTTTCTCTGCTTGATGGAGGTTTAAAGGCATGGCTAATCGAAGGACACCCGTTCAAGGAGGGGCGGGAAAGTCGGCCGTCCAGCCATTTTCATGGGCATTACCAAGGTAATAGGGTAGCGGACAAGGAATACCTTTTGGCCCATTTATTGGATCCTGATGTGGTGATCCTGGATGCCCGTTCTCCGGCGGAATACCATGGTGAATATATCCGTGCCCAGCGTGGTGGTCATATTCCAGGAGCGGTGAATTTTGAATGGACGCGGGCCATTGCTCAGGAGCGTAATTTGCGTTTTAAGCCGATAAATGAATTGCGGTCGAGTTTGGAAGCCCTAGGCGTTACCCCTGATAAGGAAGTTATTTGCCACTGCCAGACTCATCATCGCTCGGCCCACACCTGCATGGTGTTGAAATATCTCGGGTACCCCCGAGTCAAAGGTTACCCGGGTTCCTGGTCAGAGTGGGGTAATGATCCGGATACTCCCATCGAGGTGTAGAGCAAGCAATGGTCGCTCCAAGGGATCGGGAGGTCACGGATAACCCTAGCGAGTTTGTCAGGGTGGTGCAGCTCACGGATTCCCATTTGCTGGCTGATCCGGGTGCACTATTATGGAACAATTTAAATACCCGCAGCTCGATGGTTGCTGTTTTTGAGCATATTCAACAACAGCGTCATCCAGGGGATCTGGTGGTGATTAGCGGCGATATTGCGGAAAAGGCCGAACCAGAAGCTTATCAATGGCTGTTGGAATATTGCCAAGACTTAGGGTTGCCCGTGTATTGCCTTCCTGGGAATCATGACGATCCGATGCTTATGGGAGAAATCCTAAATTATGCTAACGTTAGCACTAAGCCCTTAATCACGCTCAAAAATTGGCAACTTATTCTCCTCAATTCTATAGTGCCTCGTCAGCCTAATGGGCACTTGGACAGGGGGCAATTGGATTTTCTTAACCGCAGCCTAGCGAGTCGTCCGGATTTGAATACGCTGGTTTTCCTTCACCATCCCCCGGTAGCTATAGGCAGTTCCTGGATGGATGCCATGGGATTGGATAATGCGGTGGATTTTTTTGCCTTGTTGGACCAGTATCCCCAGGTGCAGGGTATCGTTTGGGGCCATATCCATCAGGAGTTTCATACTGAGCGCCGGGGGGTCCAATTATTAGGCAGCCCGTCTACCTGTGTCCAATTCGTCCCTGGTAGTGAGCATTTTCAGCTGGCCCAGCTGGGGCCAGGCTATCGCCAGCTAGTTTTGTCCCCTAACGGCCAAATTGAGACTCAGGCTTATTATGTGGATGTGGAGCACTTTATTGGATAAGCCAAGTCGCTACCGTTGCGATTGGATCCCGGATTTTTCTTAATCGAGCGCAGACAGTAAACTTGGATATTGACTCAAAGCAAGTGGAGAGAGGTCCTGCGGAGGGATGTCTGAGACCACATATTTCGTAGTGGCAGTGGCCGTGTTCCTGTTCCGAGGTAACCGTTTTCTAGCGCTGCGTCGTAGTACTTCCAAAGCCGTAGCCCCTGGGGAGTGGGAAGCAATTTCTGGCAAAGTGGAGGGGGGTGAGCTACCCCAGGAAGCTGCCCAGCGGGAAACCTATGAGGAATCAGGAATGACGGTGGCTTTGGATAATCGGCCCGTTACTGCCTATCAGGCTGATTATGGAGGGGACCCGATGATAGTATTGGTCTATCGTGGAAAAGGGTTGGATGGGGAACTCCGTCTTTCTAGTGAGCATCAAGCTAAGGCTTGGGTAACCGAGGATGAATTTGCTCAGTTATGCTCCTATGGGGAGCTTGTGGATGCAGCCCGGCAGGCAGTTAAGCTGCCTTGGTAAGATCTGAAGTTGGGTGCATGGGCGGTATGGAAATGCTTGAGGAGAGAACAGGATGGATGAAAATAGCCGGTTAGAAGTTGAGGCGGCTGTATTTCGCCGCTTAGTGAAGCATTTTCAAGAACATACCGAGGTTCAGAATATCGATGTGATGAATTTGGCTGGTTTTTGCCGAAATTGCCTTGCAAAGTGGTATCAAGCGGCTGTCGAGGAGCAGGGTGGGCAGCTATCTTATGATGAAGCGAGGGAAATTATCTACGGCATGCCTTACGAGGAATGGAAGGCGAAGTATCAAAAATAGCTCATTCTGGCCATGATCCGGCTGTTCAGGCCCCAGATCGAGCAACTATTGCGCCATCGCGATGAGATAATTAACAAGGCTCACATCGAAAGGCCCGATGACGATGTGCTTGAAGATCGTGACCTGGAGATCACCGGTTATTTACCGATCAATGTGGATTGCTGGCTCGAAACGTTACGTGCTCAGTTGGCGAGACTAATATGATAAGTCTTTTTCACTCTGGCTGAGTATTTTAGTCGGTTCAGGGGGCTACCTAAGTCTATTTTATCTGATTTCTATCGCTATCAGGGTAATATCGTCATGTGCCATAGACCCGCCCGTATGCCGACGGACGGCGGTGAGAACGGCTTGTTTCAGTTGGGGTAAATTCTCATCGCCAACCTGTCCTAATATGGCCTGCAGTCGCTCCTCACCAAAGGGTTGGCCGTCCGTGCCCGGGGCTTCAATGAGGCCATCAGTATACAGAAGCAGGCGATCACCTGAGGCAAGTAGGAGCTGCTCCTGGTCATAGGGTATGCCGTCCATCACGCCCAAGGGTAAGTTGGCTGGTTCCGGACGTGGCTTTAGTCTTACGGGTCGCCACGTCTTATCTTCTCGCCGTCGAAGCAATAGCGGTGGATGTCCAGCATAGGAAATATAGAGGTTGGTGTCGGCGAGATAGAAGCTGGCAATCGCCGCTGTCGTCATCGCCTTAAGCCCACATTCGGTGACCACCCGCTGATTCAGCTCGACAAGGAGACTGTTACTATCGAGACTATCCATCCGCTTTGCCAGCCCCTCGTAAAGCCACCGGCTTATGCGACTGACGGCTTCGCCATGTCCAACCACATCGGCTACAACGATACGGGTAAGGATATCGGCTCCACAGACGCTGAAGTAATAGATGTCGCCGCCCTGGTCTCCATCAGCTGCGCTTGAGTAGAGACTGGCGGTCAGCGCATTGGTGCATAAATCCTGGTCCGCAGCTTGGATTCCGCCCCAGATCTCCGCACAATGAATGCGATGCATATTTATCTCCTTGCTAGCTAGGTCCTGATTGAGGCCTAGCTTATTTAAAATGAGCCTTGCCTCTACTGCCAAATTATTTTTTGTCTACGTGCCATGGGGCACGTTACAGTGGCATAGCCTGTGATCAGCGGACTCTGTTATACCCCAGAGTGATGAAACCTTATGTCATTGGATACTTAATGGATTATAATGACTGTCCCGGGGGCACTCACATTCACTAATATAAGAAGCTGATAATTGAGGAGAATAATGATGCCTAAGAAACATAAACTTTCTTCCTTGTCTGTAGCAGTGGGGACTGTATTTACGGCTGGGATGCTGACGAGTGGGGCTGCCAGCGCTGAAAGCAACCCTTTTGGTTACGCTGACTTATCAAGTGGTTATATGGTTGCCGCTGGAGAGGGCGCAAAAGGCGAGGGTGAAGGGAGTTGCGGCGGCAAGAGGAAGGCTGAAGGTGAAGGAAACTGCGGCGGTAAAAAGAAGGCTGAAGGCGAAGGAAGTTGTGGCGGCAAGAAAGAACAGGGCCAAGGGCGCAAGCAGGGACAAGAAGGCAAATGCGGCGAAGGCAAATGTGGGGGGAATATGTAAAGTAGCTCAGGTAGTGGTTGTGCTACCTATCCGGCGAGTCAATGCGGTAACTAAAAACGGGCCCCTTGGAGGGCCCGTTTTCATATTCGCCTTCTAGCTCCATCCAGGGGACGGTTCCAACCGCTTATTTTATTCCCAGGAAATCTTAATTGACTGAGACAGAATTAAAATTTTCCCAATCTTGACCGATAGACCTCGTGAGTCGTGGGGCATTTTCTCACTGCGCTAGCTTAAATGATGATGGAGGTATATCGGCGTGGATTTGGCCACCCTGATTGGCTTAATTAGTAGCTTTGGGGTTGTGGCTGGGGCCATTTTATTAGGCTCTAGCGTGCTCGTTTTTTTCAATCCACCTTCTATTTTAATCGTCTTAGGGGGAACCATAGCCGTAGTGCTCATGAAGTTCTCCCTTAGCCAGTTTTTAGGTTCCTTCAAGGTGGCCATGAAGGCTTTTGTGTATAAGGCCGAGAAGCCGGAAGAAATTATTAAACAGGCCTTAGAGATGGCGAATACAGCCCGAAAGGATGGGTTGTTAGCGTTAGAAAGTTGGGACATCAAGAATGAATTCATGAAAAAAGGGGTAACCTTGCTAGTGGACGGTCACGAACCCGAAATGGTGCGCCGGGTGTTGATGACTGAGCTGCGGCAGACCCTAGAACGCCATGATCTGGGGCAAAAAATCTTTAGGGCCATCGGCGATGTGGCACCCGCTATGGGGATGATTGGCACTTTGATTGGTCTCGTACAGATGCTTTCTTCTATGGATGACCCGAAAAAAATTGGCCCGGCTATGGCCGTTGCCCTGCTGACCACGCTCTATGGTGCCATGATTGCCAATATGGTGGCACTGCCGTTTGCCGACAAACTCGCCCTGCGCAGTAATGAAGAACGGCTTAACCGCTTCATAATCATCGAAAGCATCCTGTCGATTCAACAGGGCCACAACCCGCGGGTATTGGAAGAGCTGTTGCTAACCTTTATGCCAGGTTCTAAGCGCCATAATAATAATGGAGAAAAGTAAGGGGTGAGCAGCGAAGATGGAACAGGACTTGTTTGCGGCCGAGAACGAACCGCAGGAGGAAAAATCAGGTGCTCCAGCATGGGTCATTACGTTGGCCGATCTCATGTCCCTGTTAATGAGTTTTTTTGTGCTGCTTTTGTCCTTCTCAGAGTTGGATTTGCAAAAATACAAACAAGTCGCTGGCTCCATGAAGTTTGCCTTTGGGGTGCAGCGGGAGATTAAAGTTAAGGAACCCCCCAAGGGTACGAGTATTATTGCCCAGGAATTCAGCCCAGGCCGTCCTCGTCCCACCCCCTGGGATGAGATTCGCCAGGATACTATTGATGAGACTAAACAAACCCTGGATTTTTCTGAGGCACGTATCCGGGATACGGAAGCAAAAGTGGCCGAGCTTCAAAACATGCTCCAGAATGAAATCGACCAGGGGTTGATTGTCTTAGAGAGAATAGGTGAGCAAATTATTATTCGTATTCAGGAGAAAGGCTCTTTTCCCTCGGGCAGTGCCTCCTTTAACCAGGACTTTAAGCCTGTTTTAGATAAACTCCGCACTGTCCTAAACAGAATTGAGGGTAAGATTGTGGTCGCGGGGCATACGGATGATTTGCCTATTCATACTTCTCGCTTTCGCTCTAATTGGGAATTATCTACAGCCCGAGCAGTTTCGGTGATTCACCATCTCTTTGCTACCGATGAAATTGCCCCCCAGCGTTTCGTCATTGAAGGCCATGCCGATACCCAGCCGCTAGCGCCCAATGATACTGCAGAGAACCGGGTCCACAATCGGCGCATAGAAATTACTATCATGCCAAGCACAAGCTCGGATAGTGGGCAGTTCTCGGTGAAGGAACTGATGGATAAGCCATGATTTAGTGCCGGCGGATCACCCCTATTAAGGGGTTAGGCAGGTTCATACAGGCCAGTACCACCCGGTCGAAGCGATCAGTAAGGGATAATGCTAGCTCTGCCACGGCTATTGCCTGATTTTCCCAGGCTGGCCCATCTATCATATTGATGAGAGGGACTATCTTAGCTCTGCCTACCCCTTTTAATCCCCCTTGGGGGCTCGCTAATAACCTGGCTAAATGGATTGGCTTCAGGATTTCGCCGGCTTTAATTCCGATGATGGCTTCAATATTTTCTACGCGGTGGGCAATTTTCTCCGATAAAGGTTGGCCGATAGCAAGTGCGGAAATCACTGGGATCACATGAGTCGCCTTTTCGGGGATCACCGGTTCCTGTGCTCCTGGTGCCTTGAGCCAACGACTACGGGCCCCATCGGCCTTGACTAGACTGACATCAAAGCCAGCTTGTCGGTGGATCATTTCGACTAAAGAAGGGGAGATACCGGCTAGACGACCTTTTTTTATGGAAGGTTGAGCGTAGGCAATCAGGCGGTGGGTTTGGGCTGCTGCGCTGACCAGGGTAAGGAGCAGCTTTTCGTCGGTAATGATTTGATAGGCAGAGACTTTATTAGGAAAAGGCGGAATATGGGCGGTTGAGGTAATTCCTATCCGACCGGGGTGGAGCATTGCTAAGCGATAAAGGGTGGTTTTTTTACCTCCCGCGCCCACCAAACAGACGATACCACGCCAGGCTTCCAAGGCATCTAACAATGAGTTGGGTTTGCTAATTATCATGTTTCCACTACTGCGGTTTTCACCGACAGTATACGGGGTAAGAAGCCTGCAATCAGTTCCCAATGCTCGCCGTTATCATGGCTCCCAAACAGGTGGCCGCTAGAGGTCCCGAAGTAAACCCCATTGGGGGAGAGACCGTCACAATCCATAGCCTCACGCAATACAGTGACATAGGCATGTTCTTGGGGAAGGCCATGGGTCAAGGGTTCCCAGTCGGCACCGCCATTACTGCTGCGGTAAACGCGGAGCTTGCCATCGACCGTGGTGCGTAAGTGGCTACTCTGTTCGGGGATGACATACACCATATCAGGATCTTGAGGATTCACCACGATAACATAGCCGAAATCACTAGGAAGTCCCTGGCTTATCTCAATCCAATGGTTTCCCCGATCATCGCTGCGGTAGGTTCCGTTGTAGCACTGTCGATAAAGGCGATCGGGTTGTTTGGGATGTAATACCATTCGATGCACATTATGGCCTACATCGGGATAGCGTTGAGGGAGGTTTTCGGCACGAACACCCCGATTAATGGGGATCCAGCTGGTACCGGCATCTTCGGAGCGAAAGACTCCGCCTGCTGAGACGGCACAATAGAGGCGGTGAGGGGTGCGGGGATCAATATAGATAGAGTGAACTGCAAATCCCCCCCGGGCGGGTTCCCAACGATCTCGGCTAGGATGTTCATTGAGACCCGGCAAGGGTGTCCAGTGGTGACCGTCGTCCTGGCTTATAAATAGTCCCGGGGGATCGATGCCGGCATAAAGCACCTTCTCCTGTGTGGGATGACCTGGAGCCAAGTACCAGATGGCTTTCAGACTTTGGGCATAAAGCCCTTGGCGATGGTGGGGAACGTGGGGGAGCACCTCCCAGCTATGGCCAGCATCGTGACTTCGATAAATATGGCAGCCCCAAATGGGGTGGTTAGCGGTTGCATAGGCATGCTGAGGCATTCTTGGATCCATCCAGGCATGTAGGATCTCATAGCCTGCAATAAGGGGTCCCTCAAGGTTCCAAGCATTGCGGTTTAGCTCCGTGCTAATACGAAAAAGGCCTTTTTGGGTGCCCACCAGAAGCACTAGCTGGTTAGGGCTGCTCATTGAACTAGTCTTATTCATGATGACTATGGATCTATCATCCTGAGTCCTTTACACTGGAGTGGATACCAAGATTCTCAATCTCATATTGCCGGAGCAACAGGAGAATTTCCATGGCAGAGCCTTTTATCGTCCAGAAAAAACCATTTGTTGTGACCCTTGATGCCGGTGATTATTGGTGGTGCGCCTGTGGGCAATCTAAAAACCAGCCTTTTTGTGATGGCTCTCATAAAGGGACTGGATTTACGCCGGTAAAGTTTAGTTTATCCGAACAGAAAAAGGTTGCTTTGTGCGGTTGTAAGCATACCGGCAACAAGCCCTATTGCGATGGTACCCACTCAAAGCTTTAAAGAAGTTAAGTTTTGAATTGTAGGAAATGGGGAGAATAAATCTAGATGGAAGCGGCGAGTACCTGGGAAGTGCTTTTGCTTGGCCTGGTAGCGATCTTGGTTATCCTGTGGTTTCGGCCCGGGATTAGGGGTGCGTTCCAGCATGGGGAGCAGGTAAAAGAGAAGGATTGGAAAGGGTTCCTGATCCCCATTGCGCTAGTCGCCCTATTTGTGATACTCCTGCTTGCTATTGCTTAGCTGGTACCTGGTAGGGTGGATGTGACTCCGCGGGTAGGCTTGCAAACCATTGCCGGCGCAACGATAAGCCTAAACTGCCCTCTAAAAATCTTACCAATATCTTTCTACGGAAATCTGCCCAGGGTCCCGCCGGCGGTTTTCCTTAAGACCCCGTTCCTTAAGGAGGGCCGTGGTGTCGCGGACCATATCTGGATTTCCGCAGAGCATCACCTGGGATGATTCCGCGTCGATGGTAAGTCCCGTGTATTGGGCCATAAGGCCATCGGCAATGGCGGTAGTAATGCGCCCGCGAATAGCCCCCTCATGATCTTCCCGGCTGACTAAGGGGACCATAGTAAATTGCTGGGGGTGCCGTTGGCGAAGGGTCTCAATGAGATCCTGATAGGCGAGTTCCTCCGCAGTGCGTACTGAATGGGCTAAGACAATACGAGAAAAGCGTTGCCAGGGTTCTTCGGTTTGGAGGATAGAGAGGAATGGCCCAATGGCCGTTCCCGTGGATAGCATCCAGAGGTTGTCGGTGGTTTGAATTTGCGAAAGGGTAAGAAAACCCGCGGCCTTACGGGAGACCCAAACAGCATCATTGGGTTCTAATTTAACAAGGCGATTCGAGAGTGGACCATCCGGAACCGTAATGGAGTAAAATTCCAGGTAGCTTTCCTGGGGGGAGTTCACAAAAGAATAGGAACGAGCTACAAATTCGTCATTGATAATCAAACCCAGGCGGCCGAATTGTCCTGCCTCGAAGGGCTCCACTGGAGCTTCCACTCGGAGTGAATAGAGCTGCTCAGTCCAGTGGTGATTAGCAATCACGCGCCCTTCAACCCACCTCCGGGGATCTATCGAGGCCTTTGTTTTTGGAGTTTCCGTCGTTGATGTAGCCATAATTTCTATTATTACCCGAAATGTTATCAAGTTCAATCTCTTGGCGCTTACTACCCCAAATTAGGAGTTTTAGGGGCCGCTTTCCAAGAGTGCCCTTTATCCGCCGCAACAAGGTTTGGGGCAGGGAACTACTGATTAACGTCTTTTGATTACTCGGTGATTTTTACGCCGCGCCAGAAAGCAACGTAATTTTTGATGGGGGCTGCTTTTTGCTTCGGTGCCGGATAATACCAGGCCGCATCGGCATGAGTTTGATCACCGACCACAATGTGGTAGTAGCTGGCTTCTCCCTTCCAGGGGCAAGTGGTGTGCATATCGCTGCTCCGAAAATACTCCTTGTGGATGGAATCGGGTGGAAAATAATGGTTACCCTCTACCACCTTAGTTTTATCGCTTTCGGCTAACACGGCGCCGTTCCAGATAGCTTTCATAGGGTGCCCTCACGATATATTCCTATGGGTTCTTAGACTAGCCTCTTTTCCGAGGCTCGCCTTAGTAGCAACCAGATAAAGAAAGGTCCGCCTAGGAGGGCGGTGATAACTCCCACGGGGATTTCTGCCGGGGCTATTAGGTTACGTGCTAGAGTATCGCATAAAGTGAGGAAACTTCCCCCAAAAAGCAAAGTGGCTGGGGTTAGAAAACGGTGATCAGCGCCTACAAGGAGGCGGCAGATATGGGGGACCATCATCCCCACAAACCCAATGGGGCCACAGGTGGCGACGATGCCTCCCACGGTCAGGGAAGTCACGAAAAACAGCAAGCTGCGTATTCTTCTGAGATTTAAGCCCCGGCTAACAGCGAGCAGTTCTCCGGTGGCTAAAAGATTTAATTCCTGGCTAAGCAATAAAATAACGAGAGCGCCGCCGGCGACAAAAGGTAGAATTTCAAACACGGTCTCCATGCCAGTAACCCCCAGATTTCCCATTAACCAGTGGAGGATATGGAAAGACTGGGCAAAATCACTCATGTACTGGATAAACAAAATAAGGCTGGAGAAAAAGAAGCTAATGGCCACGCCCGCAAGGAGCATGCTGGCCACAGAGAAACCCTGCCTTATCTGAGTTAAACCATAGACGAGCAGGATTGATCCTAGCGCACCGACGAATGCAGAGAGTGACAGGCCGGAGATACTCAGGAGGGCAAAGCTTAGGCCCGAGCGCACATAGAGGGCGGCGCCCAAGGCGGCTCCGCTGGCGACTCCTAGGGTAAAGGGGGTGGCCAGGGGATTGCGGAATAGGGCTTGAAAGGCCATCCCGCTGATAGCCAGGCCCGCTCCCGCGAGAAAGGCCGCCATCACTCGAGGCACCCGCAGATTCCAAAAAATTTCCGCTTCTATATTTCCCTCTAGGGGGGCAAAAATAGCTTCCATGGGGATGGGGTACATCCCTAAAAAAGGGGCGCCGCTGAGCACCCCCACAGCTAATAAAGACATCAGACCTAGGGTGATGGCAGGTCTCATCTCTCAGACCTCGGCCAGGGCAATAGGATGTCCTGTCCGGGGGTGACGGGTAAACAGGAAGCGCTGCCGGTAGATAGCTTCCAGGACCCGGTTATCCGCAAAAGCCTCGGGAGTGCCGGTAAAGGCCAGGGTCCCTTGCTTAAGGGCAATGATCTGGGTGCTGTAGGCGATAGCGGCATTGAGATCATGGGTAACGGTCAGGAGCGTGATTCCATGTTCCCGGTTGAGCCGCTCTAGCAGGCGCTGAATTTCTACTTGATGTTGGGGATCAAGGAATGCCATGGGTTCATCGAGGAGTAGGATGCTGGCTCCTTGAACGAGGCTGGCCGCAATGAGGACTTTTTGCCGTTCACCGGCGCTTAGGGTATCTAGGGGGCGATTGATAAAAGCGTGAGTCCCAGTGAGCACCAGCGCTTGGTCGGCAATTCGGTGGTCTTCAGGGCCCAAAAATGAAAAGGGGCTGAGGTGAGGGTAGCGGCCCATCAGCACAAACTCCTTCACCGTAAAAGGGAGACTTTGGCCATCGAGTTGCGGGACATAAGCCAGGGTTCGGGCCAATTCTTTTTGACTGTAGTCTCCGATCTTTCGAGCCAGAAGCTTGATGGTTCCCCTGCCGTGGAGGAGGCGGACCAGGCACTTGAGCAGGGTGGTTTTGCCTGCGCCATTGGGACCGACAATAGCCAGGCGTGCTCCTTGGGGCACGGTCAGTGAGATATCATGGAGAATGGTTTGCCCCTCCAGGAGCAGGGAGAGATTTTCGATTTCGATCACGGCCCTGGTCATGGCATCGTCCAGTTGACCTCGGGGTGAATGACCTGGGCCATTTTTTCTAGGGTCAGGATAAAGCGGGGTCCGGGGACCGTATCAAAGTCATCGGCAAAGAGATGGATGCGACCCGTTTTTACAGCGCTAACCATGGGGAGCCCAGCCCAGTCCTGGAGGAGGGTAGTGTCGTTCCAGCCCTTTTTTTGTACTTCTTGGTTGGATACCAGTTCAATAATCACTTCAGGGTTAAGGTGCATAATGCCCTCGGCGGAGAGGGGAGGAACCCGAATGAAATCTCCTTGATAGGCGTTTGTTCCCCCGGCGATGCGAATCATCTCGTCATAGGGATCTCCGGTCCCGGCGACAAAGATTTTCTTTAATGGACTCCCAATAGGGCGACCCATGACCACCAGGACCCGGGGGCGGGACAAACCGGCCATTTTGGCTTTTATCTCTTCCATCCGCGATCTAAGACTGGAAAGCAAGGCCTTTGCTTCCGCCTCTTTATCCGTTGCTGTCCCAATAATGCGGATGGAATCTAGGATATCCGTTAGCTTTTGGTGTTGGACTTGCAGGGTCGCCACCCCCAGTTGTTCCAACCTTGGTGTGAGTGTTTGATGGCCGGGAAAAGTAATCACCAAGTCCGGCCTGAGGGCCACCATGGCCTCCATATTAGGGTCTAGATAGCCGCCGACTTTCGGTTTTGCCAGGGCCTTTGGTGGATAGTCACAGTAACGGGTCACCCCCACTATTTGCGCTTCGAGCCCCAAAGCAAATAGGGTTTCCGTAATGCTAGGAGCAAGGGAGATGATGCGCTGATACTCCTGGGGTTGTTCCAGGGCGGGCTGGGCTTCTTTCCCTTCTCTCAGGTTAAAGCCGTAGTAGCCCGCAGTAAACACCAGAGTGAATAATACGAATAAGCCTATCTTCTTCATTTTAAAGAGGACAGCTCAGTGGGTAGGGTCAAAGAGGGTGATCCAGTGTTTGACGGGCAAGGAGGATTGAGTCTGAAGATGAGTTAGGCAACCGATGTTGGCGGTGGCAATGAGTTGTGGATGGCCATGTTCTAGTGCAGCAAGTTTATTTGCCAGTAAGCGCTGGGAAAGATCCCTTTGCAAAAGAGAATAAGTCCCCGCCGAGCCGCAGCAGAGGTGGGCATCAGGCACTTCAGTGAGTTCAAAGCCCGCCTCTCGCAGCAACCTTTCCACTAGACCATCCAACTGTTGGCCGTGTTGCAGGGTACAAGGCGATTGGAAGGCAATGCGACGGGGGACATGGGGGGAAGGGGTGAGTGCGGAGCGGTCTTCCTGGGCGAGAATTTCACCAATATCCCGGGTGATCTCAGCGATCCGGGCTGCTTTAGCGGCATAGGCCGGATCTTCGGCTAATAAGATTCCATATTCTTTGATCATGGCGCCGCAGCCGCTGGCAGTCACCACAATGGCCTCAGCACCCGCCTCTACCTGAGGCCACCAGGCATCAATATTTTGACGCATAAAATCTAAAGCCGATTGGGGCGCCGAGAGGTGGTGGGAAATAGCACCACAGCAACCCCCCTGGGGCGCCCGCACTAAGCTGATACCTAGCCGATCCAACACCCAGGCAGTACTGGCGTTGATTTCAGGTGCCAGTGCCGGTTGGACACATCCTTCCAAAATCAACATCTTGCGGGAATGACTTGCCGTTGGCCAGGATCTTGTTTTGGCCTGGGGGGGGATGCTGCGCTTTAGGGAGGAAGGCAAAAAAGGAGAAAATATTTGGCCCAATCGTAACAAAGGGGTAAAGCGTCGAGGGTAGGGTAATAGCATTCGTAATGCTGCTCGGGTTAGCTGCTCCCAAAGTGACCTGGAGACCTTGGTTTCCACGACCTCACGGCCAATATCCACCAAGCGCCCGTAACGGACTCCGGAAGGGCAAGTGGTCTCACAGGCGCGGCAGGTCAGGCAACGGTCCAAATGTTGCTGTGTTTTCCTACTGACTGCCTGTCCTTCAAGTGCTTGCTTTATCAGGTAGATGCGGCCCCTAGGACTATCCAACTCGTCCCCCAATAGTTGGTAGGTAGGACAGGTGGCAGTGCAGAAACCGCAATGCACGCAAGAGCGCAAAATAGCGTCGGCTTCCCGCCCTTGGGGCGTGTTTTTAATAAAATCTGCTAGGTGAGTTTGCACGTTATCAGTATCTTAACTGCTTTCCTGGTCTAAGTTTATAACTATTATCCCTGGGATAGGTGATGATTGAAAAGGGTGAGATTAGCGTGGAATACGGTCCGAGGAGAATGCGTTGATGAAAAAGAACCAAGTACCGGGTTTTAGCACCCGAGCTGTTCATGGCCTCGATGAAAAAATAGACCCGGCTTATGGCTCGATTGTTCCGCCTTTATACCTGAACACTGCCTTTCTTTTTGAGGATGCGGCTCAAGGAGCGAGGCGTTTTGCAGGAGAGGAGGGAGGATATATTTACACCCGGATGGGGAACCCTTCTGTGGATATGCTCGAAAAACGGCTTGCGCTCCTTGAAAATGGTGAGGCGGCAGCGGCTTTTGCTTCCGGTATGGGGGCTATTTCAAGTCTGTTGCTCCATTTGGTGCAGCCAGGTGAACATATTCTTTCAGTGCGTGAGGTCTATGGGGGCACCTATGGGCTTTTTGAAGATCATCTGAAGCCCAGGGGATACGACATTACCTATTTTGATCCTACTGCGCCGGATTTGGAAGCTGAACTAGATGCCAAGTGTACTCCCTATAGTCGGGTTGTCTATTTGGAAACACCTTCTAATCCTTCCCTGGTGTTGGTGGATTTGGAAGCTTGTAGTCGTTGGGCGCGCAAGCGGGGATTGGTCACCGTGGTTGATAACACCTTTTGTACTCCCTACTTGCAACGGCCACTGGATTTTGGAATTGATTGGGTCGTGTACAGCACTACCAAATACCTCAATGGTCACGGGGATTGTGTCGGGGGGGCTGTTGTGGGTGCCGAGCCCGCTATTCAGGCTCTACGCCAAGAGATGCAATGGCATTTTGGTAATATTCTTTCCCCCTTTAACGCCTGGTTGACCCTGCGCGGGTTGCAGACCCTTTCGCTGCGGATGGCCCGGCATTCGGAAACAGCGCTAGCAGTGGCCCGCTTTCTGGAAGAACATCCCAAGGTACAGCAAGTGCATTATCCTGGGCTTCCTTCCCACCCCCAGCATGCGCTCGCACAGAAACAGATGGCAGGCTTTAGCGGGATGGTCGCTTTTACTCTCCCTAGTCGAGAAGCAGGCCCCCGCTTGTTGAATCACTTAAGGTGGTGCTTATTGGCGGTCAGCTTGGGGCATGTGGCCACCCTGATTGAACACCCTGCATCCATGACCCATGCCAGTTACTCGGAGGAAGAATGCCGCGCGGCGGGATTGGATACGGCTCTGGTTCGTATCAGCGTGGGGTTAGAAGAAGCTCCAGACCTGATTGCAGATCTGGAGCAGGGATTGGAGAAGGTCTAGGGCAAGCCCCCATGATGAAGTCTTGATTTAAATCATGCTAGAAAAGACCCAGGGCCTTGTCACTTGCCGCTTGAACCCGTGATAAGAATCTTTCGGCGAAGGTCTTTTTGACGGCATAGCTGACTTCATAGAGGTCGGCAGTTTTACTGGCCTCCAGCAGGTAGTCATCGCTGGTTTCGAGATCGTCTATAAGGTTGAGTTCCTGGGCTTGAATGGCATGCCAATGCTGGCCCGTCGCGGTTTGGGAGAGATCCACCTGGGGGCGGTAGTGGGTAATGAATTCTTTGAATAACTGGTGGATGTCTTCTACCTGTTTTTTAGCCAGTTCACGATCCCGGTCGGTGTTAATGCCAAACAGTGTCACTGTTCGCTTCAATTCACCTGCTTTGATTTGCTCAAAGTCTATTCCATGTTTATCCAGTAGACGATGGAAATTGGGTAATTGCATCAAAGCGCCAATGGAGCCGATGACAGCAAATGGTGCGGCAATAATGCGATTGCCCACGCAGGCCATCATATAGCCGCCACTGGCGGCCATTTTATCCACAGCGATGGTCAAGGGAATCTGTTTTTTTCTAATTCTCTCCAATTGGGAGGCTGCCAGTCCATGCTCATGAACGAGCCCTCCCCCATTTTCCAACCGGAGTAAGACCTCATCCTCAGGCGTTGCTACACTAAGTACTGCGGTAATTTCTTCTCGTAACGAGGCTACTGCTGTGGCTCTAATATCGCCATGAAAATCAAGCACAAAAATGCGCCTGGCGTGTTTTTTTTGCTTTTTGTGAGCTTTTTCCGCCTTGAGCTTTTTGATGAACTCTTTTTTGGGCATGATGTGCATGGTGAGCATGTGAGTCATGCGTTCATAATGGCTATTAAGATGTTTGATTTCCAACTTCTCAGTGGCATGCATCCGGCTTTTCGAGGAGGCCGATAACCTCATTAGCAGCGCTATCAAAATCACTAAGGTGAGTGTTTTTGCTAGGAATAGCCCGTATTCAGAGAGAAATTCGCCCATATTTTTTGGTTTCCGTGCTGGGGATAAGGAAAAACATTGGGTTAGCTAGAGTTCCCGGTACATCCGTCCTGGATTCAAAATGCGGTGGGGATCGAAGGCTTGTTTGAGGCGGTGATGCAATGCCATGAGGGCTGAGGGCAAAGGATGAAAGACCTCACCTGTATGATCCCCGCCGCGAAATAAGGTCGCATAGCCGCCGACGTTCTCAGCAGCGGCACGGATGGCTTCCGCGGTTAATTCGGAGCGAAACCAACGCTGGGCGCCGCCCCAGCCAATCTTCCATTCCCCAGGCAGATCGATGGGAGCAGTGGTGGCGGGCACTGACCACCGCCAAAGGGGTTGGGTGCTGCGCTGGAAGAAGATATGGGTGTGTTCTCGAACTCTTTCCCAGAAGTGGGTGTCGTTCCTGAGGGGGTCGCCACCTATCTTGTTGCGTGCGGCTCGAAGGGTTTCTTCAGAACCGGATAGACGGACGTAGAGCCGTTCTCCATCAAAGGCGCAGGCTGAAAGGGGGAGGGGTTGGTTTGCCCAGACATTGAATAGACGAATGGCGTTATGGGCATCCCGCTCTTGGGAGAGCGTAATTTCCCCTGTTGGGCGGGGTGAGACTTTGAGTGAAATCTCCAATAACACCCCTAAGGTGCCTAGGCTTCCTACCATGAGGCGGGGGATATCATAGCCTGCCACATTTTTCATCACCTGCCCCCCGAAGCGTAGTATTTGACCCTTACCATTGATAATTTGCACCCCTAGCACCATATCCCGGACTGCTCCCCCATAGGGGCGGCGTGGGCCGGAAAGACCACAGGCGACGACGCCCCCCAAGGTGGCCTGGGGACCAAAATAAGGGGGCTCAAAAGCAAACATTTGGCCTTGTTCAGCGAGTAGGGCTTCAATTTCTGCCAGGGGCGTTCCGGCACGGGCAGTGATGACAAGTTCCGTGGGTTCATAGCTGGTAATTCCTCGGTGCTTACCCACCTCTAAGGGTTCACCGTGCGGTTGGCGGCCATAAAAGGCTTTGGTGTTACCTCCTTTGATGCATAAGGGGGTTTGCGCCGCTGCTGCAGCACGAATCGCTTCTTGAATCGCCTCACTGTCATCATGAGTCCATGCCATCAACGCCACCTGTCTTATCCATCAACGAGAATGAAAATAGTATCTTGCTCCCGTGTCAGGTTCAAACCGGTGTAGTTTATCAAGGGCAGTGATGATCACTGACTCGTTGGTTTTAAGTATCTCGGCAGAAGTTTTGGGAGCAATATGGTCGTTTTCACGCTGTTTAACCGTTCCTACACGCCGACAAGCGCACCAAGAGGAGGGATGAGAGTCCAGAAAAACCATCCTTCAAAATTTTCGTTGGGGCACTTATTAATGAGTTATGCCTTGCTAAGGGGGGGGGAAGCTGCTTAAATTGCGCCACCGAGACGGCTGTGTGTCATCGTAAAGGATAGAAGGCCTGACAAGTTCGGGTGGGCGCCGAAATCAATTTATCAGGATTGGTTATATGCTTTCATTATCATAGATTTATAGCTACGAGTTAAATACCCATGAAAGATTTGGTTTATTGTTCTATGTCGCGGTTGCGGATGGCGACTGTAGTCTTCGCGTTACTTGTTTTGAGTACGGCTTGCAGTGAAGCTGAGAAACCGGCGAGCAAGCCTGCTGTTCCAGTGTCAATATCGGGTTCCATGACTGGGGAAGACGGGCCAGTAAAAGAGGCCAAGCTAACGGCTACGGATCGTAACGGTGAAGTTATCGCCACTGTAGAGGTCAACAGCGGCCCACGCTACAGAATAGAGTTGCCTGCGGGGGTGGCTTACCCGGTTATTATTTCGGCGCTCTATCCCCGTTCCACAAAGGTGGTTGAGTCGGGTCAAGGAGAGATAAAGGCTGCTATTATGAAAGCCAGCAGCTCAACGGTCGAACTTAGCCCGAAATCAACCTCCATTGTTGATATTGCCATGGCTCGTGGCGGCCTTACTCCTGAGAATTTTAAGTCCGCATCGTTGGCTATCCTCAATCAAGGCAGCGGTGGCTCAGGAGGTATGCCCTATCAGGGGGGGCATTGAGGATCGCAAAATAGGAAGCAGTTTCCACTGATGAAAGAGTACCGATTTCATAAATAGATGCATTATATTCTGTAGCCAGTTTATTATTTTAGAATGCGAAATCCTATGAAATTGGTATGGAACTGATATCTTTGGAATGAGATGGGGTGAGCCTCTGTTCTTTACCCGGCTCACCCCGTCAAGTTATTAAGCTTTGTAAGCTAGAAGACCATTCAGGTGCCTCCCCTTTCTAATACCTCGCCCACCGTTGCAAAGCTAGAGTTTTGTTCTGTGCTGTTAAATATTCGGCAGTAACCCACTAGAGATGTCTACAATTTAGCTAGAGTGGTGGTTACTTATGGTAGGCTAAAAGGCGCTACCCCATCATCTCATTGAACTATTTATGGACCTATCCTTCGTTCATCTGCATCTGCATACCGAATACTCAATGGTGGATGGCCTGGTGCGTATCCGGCCCCTGGTTCGAGCCGCCCGGGAAGCGGGGATGCCAGCGGTAGCGGTGACTGACCAGAATAATATATTTGCCATGGTCAAGTTCTATCGTGCTGCCCAGGCAGAGGGAGTGAAGCCCATTATTGGGGCTGACGTTTTTTTAGTGGATTCAACCGAAAGTAGCCGAGCCAGCCGGGTTACTTTGCTTTGCCAGAATGAAGGAGGTTATTGCAATCTATCCCGTCTGTTATCGCGCGCTTATAGCGAAGGCCAATATCATGGCGTTCCCCGCTTGCAATGGAATTGGTTGCAGAGTCAAAGCGATGGTCTGATTGTCCTTTCTGGAGGTCGAGAGGGTGATGTGGGTCAGGCTCTGTTGGCGGGCAACAATATTCAAGCCAAGAAGCTACTGGAGCGGTGGCAAGCCCTTTTCCCGGGCCGCTATTATTTGGAGCTGCATCGCACTGGCAGAGAGGGTGAGGAAGATTATCTCCATGGGGCCGTAGCACTTGCTTTAGCATGTGATACCCCGGTAGTGGCAACCAATGATGTTCGCTTCCTTAGAACCCAGGATTTCGAAGCTCACGAGGCCCGGGTCTGTATTCATGAAGGGCGGACTTTAGATGATCCTCGCCGACCCCGTCACTATAGTGAGCAGCAATATTTGCGAACCTCGTCGGAAATGGCGGAATTATTTGCGGACTTGCCCGAAGCCCTGGAGAACACGGTAGAGATCGCCCGGCGTTGTAACCTCGAACTTACCCTAGGGAGCCACTATCTTCCAAATTTTCCGGTGCCAGAGGGGCTAAGCATCGAAGCATTTCTTGAGGTCGAGGCCCGTCGAGGGTTGGAGCAGCGGTTAGCAAAACTTTATCCTTCTGAAACAGACCGGGAAATCAAGCAGCCCACTTACGAAACGCGCCTCGCAGAGGAATTGGCGGTGATTAACCAAATGGGGTTTCCAGGGTATTTCCTCATTGTCGCCGATTTTATCCGCTGGGCTAAAAAAAACGGAATTCCGGTAGGGCCAGGGCGGGGCTCAGGGGCAGGATCCCTGGTTGCCTATGCCCTGCAAATAACCGACCTGGATCCATTAGCCTTTGATCTTCTTTTTGAACGTTTTTTGAACCCCGAGCGTGTATCCCTGCCCGATTTCGATATCGATTTCTGTATGGAACGCCGCGACCGGGTGATCGAGTATGTGAGCCACTACTACGGCCGGGATCATGTTTCCCAGATTATTACCTACGGTAGCATGGCCGCCAAAGCGGTCGTGCGGGACGTGGGTCGGGTATTAGGGCATCCTTACGGTTTCGTGGACCAAATTGCCAAGCTTATCCCTTTTGATCTCAAGATGACTCTGGACAAGGCCCTAGAGGAGTCCGAAGGGTTAAGGGCCCGTTACGAAGAAGAAGAGGAAGTTCGATTTCTCATTGATTTGGCTAGGAAGCTTGAGGGGCTAACACGAAACGCCGGTAAGCATGCTGGTGGTGTGGTGATCGCGCCGAAGAAATTGACCGAATATGTCCCTTACTACTGTGAGCAAGGGGCGAGTGGAGTCGTGACCCAATTTGACAAGGATGATATCGAGGCCATTGGCCTGGTCAAATTCGATTTCTTGGGTCTGCGTACCTTAACCATTATCGACTGGGCCTTGCAGGCCATCAACCAACAACGGGCCCAGCAGGGTACGGCCCCGCTTGATTTGGCTCTTTTGCCAATGAATGATCCGGAAAGCTACGCGCTCCTTAAACGCTGTGCGACTACCGCTGTGTTTCAATTGGAATCCCGGGGCATGAAAGACCTCATAAAGCGGCTCCAGCCGGATTGCTTTGAGGATATTATCGCCTTGGTGGCCTTGTTCCGGCCTGGGCCTCTTCAGTCGGGAATGGTGGATGATTATATCAATCGGAAACACGGTCGTGCCAAGGTGGATTATCCCCATCCCGCCCTTGAGCCCATTCTCAAACCGACCTACGGTGTCATTGTTTATCAGGAACAGGTAATGCAAATCGCCCAAGTTCTGGCGGGATATACCTTGGGGGGGGCTGATCTGCTGCGCCGGGCCATGGGCAAGAAAAAGCCCGAAGAAATGGCCAAGCAGCGCGCTATCTTTACGGAGGGGGCGAAAGCACGAGGGGTTGAGGAAGAGCGGGCAACGGCCATTTTCGACCTCATGGAGAAATTTGCCGAGTACGGGTTTAACAAATCCCATTCCGCAGCCTATGCCTTGATCGCTTATCAGACCGCTTATCTCAAGGCCCATTATCCTGCCCCCTATATGGCGGCAGTGCTTTCTTCCGACATGGACAATACGGAGAAAGTAGCGGCTTTTATTCAGGAATGTCAGGTCATGAATTTGGAGGTGCTTCCCCCTGATGTGAATGTCAGCGATTATCGTTTTTCAGCCCAGGGCAAGAACGCTATTCGTTACGGTTTGGGAGCGATTAAAGGCGTTGGTGCAGCAGCCTTGGAGGGGATCATCAAGGAGCGAGAACAGCACGGACCTTATCAAGATCTTTTTGAATTTTGTCGTCGTATCGATTTGCGCAAGATTAACCGGCGCGTGCTAGAAGCCTTAAACCGCTCAGGGGCTTTAGATCCTTTGGGGGCTAATCGAGCGACTCTAGAAGCTTCTTTGGAAACCGCTTTGGCTTTGGCGGAACAACATTCCCGTAACACCTCTCTAGGGCAGAATGATTTATTCGGCCTTGACTGTGTGTTGGAGGGTAGTCAAGCAGGAAATTATACCGAAACCCAGGAATGGGATGAGGAACAGCGGTTGGCATTGGAAAAGGAGACCTTGGGGTTGTATCTTAGTGGGCATCCCATCGACCGTTATGAGCAGGAGCTGAGGCAGATAGCTCCCCGCCGGTTAGCCGAACTCGTTAGCCAAGCGAGTAACCGCCTAAATTATAACCAGCGGGTTATTATCGCCGGTTTGATAGGCTCCGTGCGCACTAGTAAAGCTCGTCAGGGGGGACGTAATGCCTTTGTGACTTTGGATGATCGTAGTGCCCGCCTGGAGGTGAAGACCTTTGCCGAAGTTTTTGACAAATACCGGGAGCTGTTGCAGCCGGATCATATCGTGGTGATTGACGGAACTTTAGGGTGGGATTCGTACGCAGATACCGCCACCGTTACGGCGGAAAAAGTCTACAGTATTGCGGAGGCCCGAGGGGCGTTCGCGAAAATCTTAGAAATCGGATTTGACGGTACTTGTGTCGGGCAAGAAGCCGTTGCTGAATTAGCGAAGATTTTGGCGCCTTTCCGGCAAGGCCGTTGCCACGTCGCCATTTGCTACCGCAATGGAGTTGCCAGCGCCCGGTTGATGCTGGGTGAGGAATGGCAAATTCAACCCAATGAGGCACTACTTGCCCGCTTGCGGTTACTGCCGGGGGCGGAGCATGTGCAGATAATGTATTGATGCATCCCTTTTGAAACAAAGTTCAAAGCCTTCCTCGTGCCCGAAGGTAGAATAAATGGCGTCTTCTGGGAACAGTGCTCCATGAACATGGAAAATTGTCGAATATGCCTATACTGGTGGTTGATGATGACAAAGATCTTGCCCGGTTGCTGGCGCTCCGCCTTCAGGGGGTAGGGGGGTATGAAGTATGCCTGGCCCATTCTGCTCAGGAGGCTTTTGAACGGCTTGGCCTGCTGGCTACGGAGACCTCAGCAAACATCGATCTTGTGCTAATGGATGTGAAGCTGCCGGGAATCGATGGCATCGAAGCCTGCCGTCAGTTAAAGAGTCATCCCCTTGGACAAGACATCCCTGTTATTATTATTACCGGCCACGATGACCAAGAGAATCTGGAGGCAGCGTTTGATGCGGGTGCCATGGATTACGTCACTAAGCCCTTTGATAACGTAAGTCTCATGGCGAGGGTCCGCTCTGCCTTACGTTTAAAGCGGGAGATCGATACCCGTAGGCAGAGGGAACAAGAACTGCTGGAGTTGACTCACCAACTGGAAGCGGCTAATGAGCAACTACGCCAGTTGTCTTCCCTTGATGAGTTGACGGGAGTGGCTAACCGGCGGCAATTCGAGATGACTATTCGTCAAGAATTTCGGCGCGCGATGCGTAATAAGAGCTCGCTCTCAGTGATTATGATCGATATTGATAACTTTAAGGCTTATAACGATATTTACGGCCATCAGGCTGGAGATGATTGCCTACGTCAGGTAGCAAAGGCCCTTAGCTCGGTGCTAAAAAGACCCAATGACTTGCTTGCTCGTTATGGGGGAGAGGAATTTGTCGTTATTCTTCCCGAGACTGGAAGTAAAGGTGCGAGAAGTTTGGCGGAGAGCTTGCGCCGGGCCGTGGAAATCCTGAAAATTCCTCATCGTTATGCTTCCCAGAGTGGTTTGCAGGTCACCATCAGTCTAGGCGTGTCTACGCTTGTACCTCAGCGTGATGAGGATCCGACAAAGCTTATCGCTGCAGCCGATCAAGCGTTGTATCAATCTAAGCGCGCCGGACGTAACCGGGTGACTGGGGCCGGTATCTGAAAAGATAACTAAATCAATAGCTCAAATTATTAATGTAAAGCAGATAATGTGGCTGCTTTTTCAATTTTTAGGTGCCTCAGTACCATGAAAATGAATTTTCTAGACTTTGAACAGCCTATCGCAGAACTTGAGGCCAAAATCGAGGAGTTACGCTTTGTTGGCGATGATGCCAAGTTAAATATTTCCGAGGAAATTCAGCGCCTCAAGGCTAAAAGCAAGACGCTGACCGAATCCATCTTCGGTTCTCTCACCGATTGGCAGATCGTGCAATTGGCTCGACATCCGCAACGTCCCTACACTTTGGATTATGTCAATCGGATTTTTAGCGGCTTTGAAGAACTCCATGGTGATCGAGCTTTTGCGGATGACAAGGCCATCGTCGGTGGTGTTGCTCGCTTGGAAGGAAGGCCGGTTGTCGTTATTGGGCATCAGAAAGGACGTGATACCAAGGAAAAAGTGGCCCGTAATTTTGGGATGCCGCGTCCCGAGGGCTACCGTAAGGCGTTGCGGCTAATGCGATTGGCAGAGCGATTTAAATTGCCAGTACTGACTTTCATCGATACGCCGGGTGCCTACCCTGGTATTGATGCGGAGGAGCGTGGCCAAAGTGAGGCCATTGCCCGCAATCTGTACGTGATGGCCGGGTTGAAAACCCCCATTATCGCGACGGTGATTGGTGAGGGGGGCTCCGGCGGAGCGTTGGCTATTGGTGTGGGGGATCGAATGTTCATGCTCGAATACAGCATCTATTCCGTGATTTCCCCCGAAGGGTGTGCCTCCATTCTATGGAAAAGTGCCGATAAAGCTTCTGATGCGGCGGAGACCTTAGGAGTCACTTCCAAGCGATTGAAAGAACTAGGACTTGTTGATCGTGTCGTCAGCGAGCCCTTAGGGGGGGCCCACCGGAATGTGGAGGCCATGGCGGAGAAGCTCAAGGGGGTGTTAAGTGAGCAACTCGATTATTTAATCGAATTGCCCCTGGACAAGTTACTAGAGCACCGCCAACAGCGGCTTAGAAGTTATGGCCAATTCCAAGAATAAACCCTGGGTATGGGCTTTTCAGCCGACCGCCTGCTTGAGTTTTTGCGGCAACTTCATTTTTGTCACGGCTACCGAGTAGCTTACAGCGGCGGATTGGATTCCCAGGTGCTCCTTTATAGCTTGGTGCAACTTCGTCCTCAATTACCGGGTATCGCATTGAGTGCCTTTCATGTGGACCATGGGTTGAGTTCTCGATCTGGGCAATGGTCACAGCATTGCCGAGAAACCTGCTCCGAACTTGGGGTTGGCTGCGAGGTGATCAAGGTGAATGCCCGTCCAGCTAAGGGAGAAAGCCCCGAAGCGGCTGCCCGTGAGGCTCGTTATGCCGCTCTTCGGACCCGGGTGGAAAAAGGAGAATGTCTGCTGACTGGGCAACATCAAGACGATCAGGCGGAAACAGTATTGCTGCAACTTTTGCGGGGAGCGGGACCCCATGGTTTAGCCGCGATGGCGAGAGTCATGCCCTTTGGCGAGGGTTTGTTGCTACGGCCCTTGCTCCCTTTTTCCCGAGCTGAGTTGAAGGCCTATGCGGAGCAGGAAGGCCTGGTTTGGATTGAAGATCCCAGTAATTTTGACGTTGGGTTTGACCGCAATTACCTGCGCCATCACGTTTTGCCCTTACTGCGGCAGCGCTGGCCAGGCCTAGGCCGGACTTTATCTCGGGCCGCAGGCCATCAAGCAGATGCCGCCTGGATACTCGACCACCAGGCCCAGCAGGAATTGATTACCGTGAGCGACGGTGAACCGGGGCTTTCGGTGCAGGGGCTACAAGGGTTAGCCCCCCCTCAGCGTCGCAATCTTTTGCGCCATTGGTTTAAGCGGGAGGGATTGCCTCTCCCTGATAGCGCTCACTTACAGCGTATCTTGGAGGAAGTGCTGCCTGCCTCAGAGGATGCCCAACCTCTAGTTGCTTGGCCGGGAGCGGAGGTCCGGCGTTACCGTAACCGACTGTATACCCAAAAGCCCCTTTCTCCCCATGAGGCGACGATGGTGCTTGCCTGGGAGGGTGTTGAACCCTTGATATTGCCCCCCCAGGTGGGGGGAGTATTGGTTCCAAAAATGACTCAGGGGTTTGGCTTGGATGCAGAGCAATGGCGGCGGAGCCCGATAACGGTTCGCTTTCGCCAGGGTGGAGAGCGTATTCACTTAGCGGATCGGAGTTCTAGTTGTACCCTAAAAAAACTCTTCCAAGAGCGGGGTATTCCCCCTTGGCAACGGACGCGTATTCCAATGATCTATGTGGGGGAGAAACTTGCCTGGGTGGCGGAAATAGGCATTGCTCGAGACTTTGCCGCCGAACCGGGGAGGGAGGGAGTGATGATCGAATGGGTTTTCTAAGAGGCTTGGCATTGAGGAAAGACACCGATTCTGTTAGCTTATGTAATTGTTCTGCGGTTATTCCCATCATATTTATTTCCTCCAGATCTTGATGACTAAATTTATTTTTGTCACTGGCGGTGTTGTGTCTTCTTTAGGGAAAGGCATCACCTCCGCTTCCCTGGGCGCCCTTCTCGAAGCGCGCGGTCTTGGCGTCACTCTCGTTAAGCTCGATCCCTATATTAATGTGGACCCTGGTACGATGAGTCCTTACCAGCATGGTGAGGTATTCGTCACCGAGGATGGGGCGGAGACTGATCTCGACTTAGGGCATTACGAACGCTTTGTACGTACGACCATGTCCCAGCGCAACAACTATACTACCGGCCGAATTTACGAAAATGTCATTGCCAAGGAACGTCGAGGAGAGTACCTAGGCAATACCGTTCAGGTGATCCCCCATATTACCGATGAAATTAAGCGTTGTATCTATGAAGGCGCGGATGATGCCGATGTCACCCTAGTGGAGATCGGAGGGACGGTAGGAGATATCGAGTCCTTGCCTTTTCTAGAGGCCATTCGCCAGATGGGAATGGAGTTGGGGCGGGAGCAAACCCTTTTTATGCATCTGACTTTAGTTCCTTTTGTCCGCTCTGCAGGGGAACTTAAAACCAAGCCAACCCAGCACTCAGTAAAAGAATTGAGATCCATTGGCATACAACCGGATGTATTGGTGTGTCGCTTGGAGCATCCCTTGCCCGAGTCTGAGCGGCGCAAGATCGCTTTATTCACCAGTGTATCCGACAGAGCGGTGATCTCAGCGGTGGATGTAGACAGTATCTATAAGATTCCGCTAGAGCTACACGCCCAGGGACTGGATGAAATTGTGGTGGAGCACCTCCACCTCAAGGTAGGCCCGGCTAAACTGACGGAATGGCAGCAAGTTATTGATAACTTAAAATATCCTGATGATGAAGTGACCGTGGCCTTGGTGGGTAAGTATGTCGACCATACGGAAGCTTATAAATCACTTTCCGAGGCCTTAATTCATGCGGGAATGCATACCCACACCCAGGTCAATATTATTTACTTGGATTCGGAGGAGATTGAAGCTGAAGGTGTCGAGGGTTTGGAGGTGGCCGATGCCATTTTAGTGCCTGGAGGATTTGGTGAACGGGGCGTTGAAGGCATGATAGCGGCAGTTCAGTATGCTAGAGAGAATGGTATTCCCTACCTGGGGATTTGTCTTGGAATGCAGGTAGCGGTGATTGAGTTTGCCCGCCACCAGGCTGGGATGAAAGAAGCTCACAGTACCGAGTTTGACAAGAGCGCGCCGGACCCGGTAATTGCCTTAATCACCGAATGGCAGCGGGCGGATGGGCTCATTGAAAAACGTGATGAGTATATGGACCTGGGTGGAACAATGCGCCTAGGGAGTTACCAATGTCAATTGTTGCCGGGAAGCCGGGCGGCGGCTTTATATGGCAAGAAGGTGATTACCGAACGCCACCGGCACCGCTATGAATTCAATAACTATTATCGAAAGGCGCTAGAAGCTGCTGGTCTAGTCATGTCGGGGATTTCCCTCGATGGAAATTTAGTGGAGATGGTGGAAATTCCTGATCATCCCTGGTTTGTGGCCTGTCAATTCCACCCTGAATTTACTTCGACGCCCCGGGATGGTCATCCGCTTTTCAACGGTTTTATTCGGGCTGCTGTTGAGTATTGTCAAAGTAAAGTTAAATCCCAGGTAGAGTAAAGTTCATGGAGCTATGCGGGTTTGAGGTCGGTTTGGAGCGGCCCCTGTTTCTGATTGCCGGCCCCTGTGTGATTGAAAGCGAACAGTTAGCTTTAGATACGGCAGGTAGGCTGAAGGAAATCACGACGCGCCTTGGAATTCCCTTTATCTATAAATCTTCTTTTGACAAAGCCAATCGGACTTCTGTGGAAAGTTTTCGAGGTCATGGCATTGAAGTGGGTCTAGGTATCTTGGAGAAGGTCAAACACACCTTTGGCATTCCGGTGCTGACCGATGTTCATGAGGATACGCCCCTGTCGGAGGTCGCAGCGGTAGTTGATGTGTTGCAGACTCCAGCTTTTCTCTGCCGCCAAACCAATTTTATTCAAAAAGTGGCCCGCCAGGGTCGGCCTATCAACATTAAAAAAGGGCAGTTCTTGGCGCCTTGGGATATGAGCCATGTGGTAGACAAAGCCAGGGCAGTCGGCAATCAACAAGTGCTGGTCTGCGAACGAGGGGTCTCGTTTGGCTATAATACTTTAGTTTCAGACATGCGCAGTTTGGCGGTAATGCGCGATACCGGTTGTCCCGTGGTTTTTGATGCGACTCATTCTGTCCAGCAGCCAGGAGGAAAAGGGGGATGTTCTGGAGGACAGCGGGAGTGGGTGCCGGTGCTTGCCCGTGCGGCCGTAGCGGCAGGGGTGGCGGGGGTATTTATGGAAACCCATCCAGAGCCCGAACGGGCTTTAAGTGATGGTCCCAATGCCTGGCCTCTAGGGGCGATGGAAAAACTATTAGAGACCTTAATAGCCATTGATGAGACGGTAAAAAGGCGCGGTTTCCCCGAAACAGGATACCGCTAAGATTAAAGGGAGTAGGGAAGTTTATCCGATGAGTAAGATCATTGATGTTAGGGGGCGAGAGATTCTGGATTCCCGCGGCAATCCCACTGTGGAAGCGGATGTTGTTCTTGAAGCAGGGGTGCTGGGGCGGGCTGCGGTGCCTTCGGGTGCTTCGACCGGTACCCGCGAAGCCGTGGAATTGCGTGACCAGGATCCCCAGCGCTATGGGGGCAAGGGCGTACTCAAAGCCGTGGGCCATGTTAACGGTGAAATTCGCCAGCAGCTGTTGGGGCAAGAAGCAAGCGCCCAGGAAAGTATCGATCAGGCCCTCATTGAACTCGATGGTACGCCCAACAAGGATCGCCTCGGGGCCAATGCTATTTTAGCCGTCTCTTTGGCGGTGGCGCGGGCGGCGGCACTGGAGGCACAAAAACCCCTGTACCGTTACCTGGGGGGGGACGGGCCTTTCCCAATGCCGGTACCTATGATGAATATTATCAATGGCGGCGCCCATGCGGACAATAATGTGGATCTGCAGGAGTTTATGATCGTCCCGGTGGGGGCGGGAAGCATGGCTGAGGCCATCCGCTATGGAGCCGAAGTATTTCATGTCCTGAAAAAGGTGTTACGCGGGCGTGGCCTGGGCACGGGCGTCGGTGATGAGGGGGGCTTTGCGCCCGACCTTTCCTCTAACGAGGCGGCCATTGAGGTGATTCTTGAGGCCATAACCCAGGCCGGTTTTGAACCGGGTCGTGATGTGAGTTTGGCCCTGGATGTGGCAAGTTCTGAGTTTTATCAAGAGGGTTGCTATGGATTGGCTTCCGAGGGTAAGCGGCTCACAGGGGAAGAATTCATCGGAGTCCTGGCTTCTTGGGTGGAACAATACCCCATCCTTTCCATTGAAGACGGTATGGCGGAAGAGGATTGGGAGGGGTGGGCCCTGTTGACGCAGCGTCTTGGCCAACGGGTGCAACTGGTCGGCGATGATTTATTTGTGACCAATACCGCCATTCTCAAGGAAGGCATTGACAAAGGAGTGGCCAATTCCATCTTGATCAAGGTTAACCAAATTGGAACCTTAACGGAGACCCTGGCAGCTATCCGCATGGCCAAGGATGCAGGTTATACGGCGGTTATTTCCCACCGCTCTGGGGAAACTGAGGATACTACGATTGCCGATTTGGCCGTGGCTACCCAAAGTGGTCAGATTAAGACAGGTTCCCTATCCCGGACTGATCGAGTAGCCAAATACAATCAGTTGCTGCGAATTGAGGCAGAGCTAGGAGATAAGGCCCATTATCCAGGGCGTCAGGCTTTTGCCCACCGTTAGCGAAGAAGCCCCTCGGTGTGATGAGGTTCGTTGTCGGGTTGCTGTTAGTATTATTTTTAGCGCTTCAATACCAGCTGTGGGTCAGTGAAGATGGTTTGGGTGAGTTGCGGCGCCTGAGCCGGAGTATCCAACAGCAGAGGCAGGAGAATGCTGCATTGGTCGAGCGTAATCAGGTTCTAGATGCGGAAGTTCGAGATCTAAAAAGTGGTCTTGATGCTTTGGAGGAGCGAGCTCGAAGCGAGTTGGGCATGGTTAAGCAAGGCGAGACCTTTTTTCAAATTATCGAAGAGCCATGAGTCCCAACTATTGGGCCGTAGTGCCGGCCGCCGGAGTGGGGAAACGCATGGGGACCAATATCCCCAAGCAGTATCTTCCCCTCGCCGGCAAGACGGTCATTGAACATACTTTGGATAGTCTTCTACAGCATCCCCGGATTCAGGCGATTGTGGTGGCCGTCTCTTCCGAAGACAGGTGGTGGCCCGAGTGCCTCCCCCAGGATAAGGAACGAATTATCCGAGCGCCAGGGGGGGCAGAGCGTTGCCATTCCGTCAGCAATGGCTTGGAGTGTCTGCTGAGTTTAGCCGCGCCCGAAGATTGGGTTCTGGTGCACGATGCGGCTCGACCTTGCCTGCGGAGAGAAGATATTGACCGGCTGATGGAGACCCTCCATGGCCATCCCATAGGGGGCTTGCTGGCTTTACCTATTAGCGATACCGTCAAGCGCGCCAATGCCGAGGGCGTGGTATTGGAAACGGTTAACCGGGAAGGCCTGTGGCGGGCCATGACGCCCCAGATGTTTCGGCTTGAGAAGCTCTATCGGGCCTTGAGAGAAGCAATTGCTGCAGGAGTGCAGGTGACCGATGAGGCCAGCGCGATGGAATGGGCCGGGTTTTCACCCCACTTGGTGGAAGGATATCCTGACAATATCAAGATCACCCATCCCCAGGATCTGATGCAAGCGGAGGATTTTTTGAAACGACAGGGGCGGGAAGGATGAGAATTGGCCATGGTTTTGATGTTCACCGCTTTGGCTCGACGGGAAAGTTAATCCTTGGAGGGGTGGACGTTCCCCATGAACAGGGCTTAATTGCCCATTCTGATGGCGATGTGGTGATTCACGCCCTCTGTGATGCTTTACTTGGGGCTGCCGCCTTAGGTGACATTGGCCGCCATTTCCCCGATACCAGTGCCGAATTTAAAGATGCTGATAGCCGAAAGCTTCTTCGCCAGGTGATGGTTTTGCTGAACGAGCATCGGCTGAAGGTACACAATGGCGACCTGACCATTGTGGCCCAGGTCCCTAAGTTGGCCCCTTATATTCCTTCCATGCGTGAAGTTTTGGCCCAGGAACTCAAATTGCCCTATCAGCGCTTGAATATTAAGGCGACCACCACGGAAGGCATGGGCTATATTGGCCGAGGCGAAGGCATCGCGGCCCATGCTGTGGTATTGCTGGAAGAGGAATAAGCAGGGTCGGTGAGTGAAGAACCCCCTTTTGCCTACGGGGCAGAAGCGCCTCCCGCAACGGCCCTGATTCGATGTTGCCCCGAGGACTTCCAGGTGGTTGAGGAACTTCCATTTTCCCTCTCAGGGGAGGGCGAGCATGTTTGGCTTTTGCTCTGTAAGCGTAATACCAACACCGTGTGGTTGGCGCGTCGGCTTGCCCGTATTGCCGGTGTGCGGTCGGTAGATGTGGGCTATGCGGGTTTAAAGGACCGCCATGCTCTAACCACCCAATGGTTCAGTGTTCATTTGGGCCGGAAAAAAGAGCCTAACTGGGCCGCAGAGTTAGAAACTGAAGCGGTTCAAGTGGTTAAGATTATTCGTCACCCCCGAAAATTACGGCGGGGCGCGCTTAAAGAAAATCGTTTCCGGTTGACTTTACGGCGGCTCCAAGGGGATCGGGAGGTGGTTCTTAGGCGCCTTGTGCAAATTAAGGCCGAGGGTGTTCCTAACTATTTCGGACCCCAGAGATTTGGTCGGGAGGGCCAAAATCTGGAACAAGCCGACCAATGGTTTGCGGGGGGCAGGCCACCGAAGGATCGCTATCTGCGGGGACTGTTACTTTCAGCGGCCCGCGCTTTTTTGTTTAATCAGGTCTTAGCTGAGCGAGTACGGGCGGCCCATTGGAATCAACCGCTTCCTGGAGAAGCGCTTATTCTCGATGGGAGTCGCGGGTTCTTTTTAGCGGAGACTATAGATGAAACCTTGCAAGCCCGGGTGCGGTGCTTCGACTGCCATCCTAGTGGCCCTTTATGGGGACGGGGAAGCCTCCCCACCTTGGGGATAACCCGTGCTTTTGAGGAGAAGGTGTTGGCGGACTTTGGATTATGGCGGAAGGGTCTAGAGGAGGGGGGCTTAAAGCAAGAGCGCCGGAGTTTAAGGCTGATGGCTGCTGATTTGGAATGGTCCTTTCCTGCTGACGATAGCCTGAGACTTTGTTTTCGTTTACCTGCAGGGGCCTATGCGACCACCATGCTGCGTGAAGTGGTGGGGGCCCAGGAGGCCATAGGGTTATCCTCCCCCTAAAGCGCGTATTTCAGCCTTTTTCTTGCCACCACTTTTGCGCTCTAGGCGCGTTTAAGGGTTTGCTGATGAAATAACCCTGGACCCTATCGCAGCCGTACTCTTGGAGATAAAGAAATTGCTCCTGGGTTTCTACGCCTTCTGCCACCACTTCGAGATTGAGGCTATGGCCCAGGGCAATAATGGCTTTAGTAATTGCCCGGCTTTCAATTTCTTCGGGGATGTCGTGGATGAAAGAGCGGTCAATTTTGATGCTGTCCAGGGGAAGGTGTTTAAGGTAGGTTAAGGAGGAATGCCCTGTACCAAAGTCGTCTACGGAAATACGCACGCCCAGGGTGCTTAGAGACTGTAGGGTCTTGAGGGCTGAATCCATATCTTCGATAAGGAGCCCTTCGGTAATTTCCACCTCTAGGGAGGGCGGCGAGAGGCCTGTACGCTCCAGGATAGCTGCGATACCGCCCGCTAAATCCGGCTGACGAAATTGACGCGGAGAGAGATTGACCGCCACTTGTAAAGGCCCTGAGTGAAATTGCTGCCAGCTAAAACAGGTTTGGCAGGCAATTTCTAAAACCCAAGCGCCAATAGGGATGATGAGACCAGTTTCTTCCGCCAGACGAATAAAAGTTTGACGGGCAAGCATCCCATGTTGGGGATGGCGCCAGCGAAGTAGGGCCTCAAAACTGACCGTTCTGCCGCTGGTGAGATCCAACTGTGGCTGGAATTGCAAGTGGAGGTCCCCGCTTTCAAGGGCGCTTTGCAGGTCTTTGGCCAGTGCTACCCGGGAATGGGCCCGAGCATTGATGTCGGGCATATATAATTGGTAGTTATTACGACCCTCATGTTTAGCATGGTACAGGGCGATGTCGGCGTTCTTGAGCAGCTGTTTGGCGGTAGGAGCATCGCTAGGAAAGAGGGTAATCCCAATACTGACATTGTTATGTATCTTATGCCCCTGAAGCCTATGGGGTTCGGCAATGGCGCCAAGAATCCGTTGGGCCAGGAGGGCAGCTTCATCGGCATCCAGAATATGGGTTTGAATAATTGCAAATTCGTCACCGCCAATTCGCAGCACCGTATCTGTGGGCCCTACGCAGCCATGGAGTACCCCGGCGACTCGGATTAATTCCGCATCACCGATCTCATGGCCAAAACTGTCATTGATGTCCTTAAAGCGGTCAAGGTCCAAGAATAAAAGTGCCAATTGTTGCCTACTGTGGAGGGTTTCCGCCATAGATTGCGCTAAGCGGTCTTGAAGTAGGATTCGATTGGGCAGTCCGGTGAGAGCATCGTACTGAGCGAGGTGGCGGGACCGAGTCTCCTTAGCTTGGGTCTTTTTTAACTGGGTTTGGAGTAGTCGCTGGGAACGGTAAAAACCAAAGGCAATGAGAGCAAGTCCCAGAATCTCTAGTATTCTCTCCACCAGAGTACTCCATTGCCTGGATTCTTGGGTGAACTCCCCTAGCAAGCCTAACAAGAGACTGCCCAGGAGTAGGCCCCAACCCCCAGTCAAAAGAGTGATGCCTAGTCGCAAGATAAAAGCGTGAGCGACTAAGGCGACGACCAGCACCACGGTTTCAAGGATGATGTTGTTGAGATCGAAACCCTGCTTTAGGGGAAAGGTGAGAAACCAAAATAAAATGATAAACAATGCCAGCAGCGCCAGTCCTCCCGCACTGGGCCATGGGGGCAAGGGGCTCAGGTGAGCATGCCGTAGTTTATGGAGCATGGATAGCATTGCTGGAGGTAGTCTATACCATTGCGGGATGCCAAAACCATATAAAATATTTGATTGATAGCCACAAACTCATTACAGACAACCCTATACCATATAAAGATGCAATATCTTCCAATATTTTTAAATGTACGCGGGCAGCGGTGTTTGGTGGTGGGTGGGGGCGCTGTGGCGACCCGAAAAGTGGCCTTGCTCCGCCGGGTGGGTGCGGTCGTTAAAGTGGTGGCCTTGGAAGCGCATGAGCAGCTTCAGGAGTGGGCTAAAAAGGGGGAAATTGGGTTACAGCAAGCCCCTTTCAGCGAAGCTGAAATGAAGGATTGTCGTTTGGTGATTGCGGCAACGGATGATCACTCCCTCAACGAGCAAGTCTACCATCTCGCCAAGGCTCAGGGGATACTCGTTAATGTGGCTGATTGCCCTCGTCTTTGTGATTTTATTCTGCCCTCCATTGTGGATAGATCGCCGGTAGTGGTCGCGGTCTCAAGCGGGGGGAGCTCTCCGGTATTAGCGCGTTTGCTCCGCGCCCGTCTGGAGACCCTTATTCCTTACGCTTATGCCCGCCTGGGCCAATTTGCGGCTCGCTATCGCAGCCAGGTTAAGCAGCGTATTGCCGGCGCAAGGGCGCGGCGTATCTTCTGGGAAAAGGTCTTACAAGGCAGTATCGCCGAAAAGATTTTCGCGGGTCAGGAAGGTGAAGCTGAGCGGGCTCTGGAAGCTGCTTTGGAGGAGAGTGCAGCCCCTAGCCAGGGGGAGGTTTATTTGGTTGGCGCGGGACCGGGAGATCCTGATCTTTTGACCTTTCGCGCTTTGCGCCTTATGCAGCAAGCGGATGTGGTCTTCTATGATCGTTTGGTCAGTCCGGAAATTCTAGATTTAGTTCGGCGCGAGGCGGAACGAATCTATGTGGGTAAAAAGCGCGCCTGGCATACGGTACGGCAAGAGGAAATCAATGGGATGCTGGTCCAATTTGCCCGGGAAGGTCAGCGGGTATTGCGCCTTAAGGGAGGCGATCCTTTTATCTTTGGTCGGGGAGGGGAAGAGATTGCCACATTGGCGGCGGAAGGCATTCCTTTCCAAGTCGTGCCTGGGATTACCGCCGCTTCAGGCTGTGCTTGCTATGCGGGCATCCCGCTCACCCACCGTGACCATGCCCATGCCTGTATCTTTGTCACCGGGCAACTCAAAGAAGGGCGTTTGAGCTTGAATTGGCAGTCCTTGGTCCAGCCTAAGCAAACCATTGTCGTTTATATGGGGTTGGTAGGGCTTGAGATTCTTTGCCAGGAATTGATTGCCCATGGTATGCCTTCTACCATGCCAGCAGCCTTGGTCCAGCAAGGGACAACTTCCCAGCAACGGGTATTGACGGGCACTCTGGCAACATTGCCAGGTATTGTCAAAGGGGAAGAAATCCATGCGCCCACTTTGATCATCATCGGTGAGGTGGTCTCTCTTTATCCACAGCTGGTCTGGTTTAATGCCCCTGATTAAAGCGTATCGACATATCCACGGCATGGACATCCTTGGTCAAAGTCCCTACTGAGATATAATCGACTCCCGTTTCGGCCACCTGGCGGACGTTCTCCAGGGTAATGCCGCCCGAGGCTTCCAGCTTGACCCGCTGTTGGTTAAGGCGGACGGCTTCGGAGAGAGCAGGGAGATCGAAATTATCAAGCAGGAGAATGTCGGCCCCCGCAGTGAGCGCTTGTTGCAATTCGTCCAGGTTTTCCACTTCTATTTCTATAGGGAGGTTGGGACTATAGGTGCGGGCACGTTCAACCGCTACGGTAATTGAGCCGGCTGCCAGAATATGGTTTTCTTTAATGAGCACGCCATCGTAGAGGCCATGGCGATGATTGTGGCAGCCGCCGCAGCGAACGGCATATTTCTGCGCTTGGCGCAAGCCTGGCAGGGTCTTGCGGGTATCTAATATTTTAACTGGCAACCCAGCCACGGCTGAAGCATAATGGTGGGCTATGGTGGCGGTCCCGGATAGAGTCTGGAGGAAATTCAAGGCGGTGCGTTCGCCGCTCAAAAGAGGGCGCGAGGGGCCGTGCAAAGTGCAAATCCTCTCATTAGCCGAGAGAGGGTCCCCATCTGCCCGGGCCCAATTGATGACGATTTCCGCATCCAATTGTTGAAATACCCTATTAAACCAGTCAGTTCCGCAGAGTACGGCCGTTTCGCGACAAACTACAGTAGCAGTTGTTCTCGAAGCTGCTGGAATTAACGCTGCGGTGACATCACCGCTCCCGATATCTTCAGCAAGTGCTCGGCGAACTTCTTCTTCAATTGGGGCAGTGGGCATGCAATATCCTGTTGCTAACCGCTTAGGTTTAATTCTCCATTATAGCAATGACTCTTCGGATGCTTCGATGTTTTCCAGGTCAAGTAGTGATAAACCATGACGGTCCTTGTTCCTTGGGGCCTCTGGGTGAACAGGGATAGCGGCTGGCTGACCCATGCCCGTCAGGTTATCTCGCCCAATCAGGATGAACGACCACCAGGGATGGTGCCAGAATGGTTAGTGGTGCACGGTATCAGCCTACCGCCGGGAGAGTACGGAGGGCCATGGATTGATGCCCTATTTACCAACTGCCTTGATCCTACAGCACACCCTTATTTCCATGAAATCCACTGCCTCCGTGTTTCCGCCCATGTTTTTATCGCCCGGGATGGTTCTTTAACCCAGTACGTGCCTTTTCACAGGCGTGCTTGGCATGCAGGGAGGTCGAACCTTAATGGGCGTACTCAATGTAATGACTTTACTATTGGGATAGAACTTGAGGGTACTGATGTTGCCCCCTATGAAGAGATACAATATCAAACCTTAGCGAGTCTTATCAGTGCCTTGATCGTTGCCTATCCTACCCTGTCTAAGGAGCAGATTGTGGGTCATAGCGATATCGCACCAGGCCGTAAGACAGATCCTGGTCCCGCCTTTAATTGGGAGCGCCTCAAATCTTTATTGGTTTAGCTGCATTCAAGATAGTCAACGAGAACCCAGTGATTTGTCTGGAGGATTTGAATATCACAGGGATGTTGAGAAACCGCCGCTTGAGCAAAGCTGTTGCGGATTGCGGGCTGTATGAGCTCAAGCGGCAAATGGAGTACAAAGCAGCAATGTATGGCCGGGAAGTGTTTATCGTGGACCGCTGGGCGCCCACCAGCAAGACGTGCTCTGAGTGCGGGACTATTCAAGAGTCCATGCCGCTCAAAGTTCGCGAGTGGGAATGCCCGGACTGTGGAACGGAGCACGACCGGGATATTAACGCGGCCAAGAATGTTTTGATGTTGGGTACGGCGGGGAGCGCCGGAACCGATAAAGCCCGCGGAGCGGTGAAGACCCCAAGGGCCGTGGCCTAGCCACCGCCCGAGGACTGCTGAGAAACGCGAATTCTCCAGGCTGACAAGGGGAGGAGGGACCGAACCGCAGTCAGTCATGGCGAAACTCCAATTTCCGTGATCATTGAATAGTAGGCGCCGCTGGGTGTTATAGTGTTATCTAGAAAAGCTACTGGGGGATTGGAATTTTATCCTCGTTTGGTTTTTTCCCAAAATATTTCAGGGGCCCCCTCTGTGCGGTTAAGTTCCCGTGCCATGACAAACAAGAGGTCTGAGAGGCGATTGAGGTATTTCAAACTCTCTGGATTGGTGGCCTCTTCCTTGGCAAGAGTTACGAGCCGTCGCTCTGCCCGCCGGCAGGTCGTGCGAGCGAGGTGGCAAAGACTGGCGGCGATGGTGCCCCCCGGTAAGATAAATTCCTTAAGTGGCGGCAATTTTTCATTTAGGCTATCGAGTTGCCGTTCTAGGGCCTGAACTTGACCAGCTTCGATAATATGGGCAGGGGGAATACTCAGTTCCCCTCCCAGGTCAAAGAGTTGGTGCTGGACAGGCGTTAAGGCCTGGTGGAGGGGATCTGGGAGGGGGTGAGCAAGAAGCAGGCCCAGGAGGGCATTGAGTTCATCGATAGCGCCGATGGCTTCAACCCGGGGGTGGTCTTTTGGCACCCGCTGTTGGTTACCTAGCCCAGTCGTTCCTTGATCACCTGTGCGGGTGTAGATCTTGGATAAGCGATGTCCCATGGTGAATGATTAACCTAAATTGTCGTCGCTTTATGCGAGCATAAACTAAAGTGGAGAAACCCTATGCAACAATCAAGAGCTAAATTTGGGATTGGACAGTTGGTGCGTCATAAGCTGTTTCATTATCGGGGGGTAGTGGTGGATGCAGATCCGGTCTTTCAGGGTAGTCCCGAGTGGTATGAGCAGATGGCTCAGTCCCAACCGCCAAAAGATCGGCCTTGGTATCATGTTTTGGTTGACAATGCGGATTACCAGACCTATGTGGCGGAGCGAAACCTGGATCTGGATACTTCCAGGGAGCCTATTAATCATCCTGCAATCGAATTATTTTTTGATGATCTCCAGGAAGGCGTGTATCGTCGCCAGGGTAGCATCAATTAAATTTTTCCCTAAAGGTTTGACCGGTACGCCTCATCTCCGCCAAGGCGTATCCGAGCTTATGGGGTGCATCGAGTAACCCATACTCAGCATAGATCCGTTCCCACATCATGGCGTAGAGCCTGGCGGCGGAGACCAAAGGATTTCGGCATTGTTGTCGTTCCATATCGATACGCCATTGTAGACGTTTCAGTCGTGTCTGTAGGTGTTCCGGCGCCTGGGTCAAAGTCTGTTCTATAATGGCTCTACGCTGGTGTTCGAATTCTTCAGGATCCTCTTTTGCCAGGAGCATCCAGTAGTCGAAGTCGAAATTGGATTCGGGTGTCATGCTTTAAGTACTTTGGGTCGCCATCTCTCATTCTTTCGATTTTGCTTCTTCCCAGAGCGCGTCCATTTCCTCAAGGCTTGCCTCTGCTGGGGAAGAATCACGCTCGGAGAGAATGTCTTCAATTGTAGAGGAAAACTCGTCAGCTTTTTCGGGTAAAGCGGATGATCTGGCGGCGGTCCCGTTTAGAGGGACGACCCCGGGTGGTGGGTCGCTGTTCCCGTTCCTCCCTTAATTGCATAGCTAGGGTTTGCCGCTTTGCCTTGCTTTTCTCACTCTCTTGGTAAAGTAACGACGCTTCTGGGGCTGGGCGGCGTTGTTGAGACAGCCCCTCAATGGTAATTTCGTACTCGAACTGGCCCCGGCGAATGGTTAAATGATCGCCGATAGCGACCCTCTGGCTAGGTTTAACTCGCCGGCCATTGAGGTGGACTTTGCCTCCATTGACTGCTTCCACCGCAAGGCTACGTGTCTTGAAAAAACGGGCAGCCCACAGCCATTTATCAAGGCGAATCTTTTCAGTTTCGGAGGCTGTCATGGTTCATTTCTCACCGCAGGTTTGTCCTGGAAAGGCTAAGGATATCGAACCCGTTAAACACTTCAAGGCATGGAATAAACTGATTACTTAGCTGCTGGCTAGAGCAATTTCCCCTGAAATTTCCGATTCTAAATAGAGACTGAGGAATTCTGGAACCCTTTCCTCTAACCAATACTGGGGTTGCCAGGGCCATTGACCGCCAATGAACCCCACATGCCCTCCCTCCGCGCTGAGTTCTAACTGGACTGTGGGGGAGAGATCAGAAGCCGAGGGAATAGCATCTTGAGGTAAAAAGGGGTCATCCGTGCTATGTAGAATCAGCGTTGGGACATGGATGTTGCGCAAAAATGGCCGACAGTTGGAGCGCTGCCAATAGTCATTGGCATCTATGAATCCATGTAGGGGGGCGGTGATGAGGTCATCAAATTCCTTAAATGTCCGGACGTTTTCCAAGGCTTGGAGATCAAAGGGGCAATCGCGATAGCGAAATTTATACCGGACAGAGCGTTTCAGAGCCTTAACTAGAGACCATTGGTAGGCTTGGGATAGGGCTTGCTCTAATTGCCATGCGGCCCGGCCAAGCTCAAAGGGAACGGAAACCCCAATGGCGGCAATGAGGTCTGCTTGCTGACCGTTCTCTCCAAGCCATTTGAGGAGGACATTACCGCCTAGCGAATAGCCTACTGCTGCGAGGGGGGTATCGGGTTCCCTCTGGCGCAGGGTTGAAAGCAGTGCATGGAGATCGCCCGTGTCACCGGAATGGTAGCTGCGGGCTAGCCGGTTAGGTTCACCGCTACAACCTCGGAAATGCAACAACACCCCGCGCCAGCCCCGTTGCGCAATGGCCCTGAGGAGCCCAGCAGCATAGCGGGAACGATAGGACCCTTCAAGGCCATGAAGGACTACTACAATAGGCCCCTTGCCTTGACCGCTCCAAGCAAGATCCACAAAATCTCCATCTGGCAATTCTAACCGCTCCCATAGGAGTTCTATCCGGAAGGGGGGGCGAAAGCGCGATCCCCATACCGTTTGGGCATGGGGGCCCGGTAGCCACCAAGCGGGTCGGAAATGACTAGTAACAATCATGGTCGAATTACTCTTTGCCCTGAAGTTGGGAGAGGATAGCTTCACTCTCTAGGGTAGAGGTGTCTTGAGTGATGGGTTCACCCCGGGCGATGGTCCGAAGTAAGCGGCGCATGATTTTCCCGGAGCGGGTTTTGGGGAGGCTGTCCACAAAACGAATCTCATCCGGTTTGGCGATAGGCCCAATTTGATCGGCGACCCAGGCTCGAAGTTCCTCGGTCAAAGTTTTACCAACCCCTCCTGTTGGGCGGCTTCCTTTTAGGATGACATAGGCGAGGATGGCCTCACCCTTGATGTCGTCAGGACGGCCCACCACGGCTGCTTCTGCTACCTTCGGATAAGCCACTAAGGCGGATTCGATCTCCATGGTGCCGAGCCGATGACCGGACACATTCAATACATCATCAGTGCGCCCCATGATCCAAAAATAGCCATCCTTATCGCGGCGGGCACTGTCACCCGTAAGATAATATTGGCTGCCGAATTTGCTCCAATAGGTATCATAGTAACGCTGATCATCGCCCCAAATGGTGCGGAGCATGGAGGGCCAGGGTTTGGTAATGACTAAATAACCGCCCCGATCAGGGGTGGTAATAGGGTGCCCCTTTTCATCAACCACTGCAGCGCTAATGCCAGGCAGAGGGAGGGTGCAGGAGCCGGGTTTGGTGGGAACAGCGCCAGGAATTGGGGCAATCATATGAACTCCCGTCTCCGTTTGCCACCAAGTATCGACAATAGGGCAGCGCTCGCCTCCGATAATGCAGTGATACCACATCCAAGCCTCGGGGTTGATGGGTTCGCCCACCGTTCCCAGCAGCCTTAATTGAGATAAATTATAGCCGGCGGGAAGATCATCCCCGTACTTCATTAGAGCCCGGATAGCAGTGGGGGCCGTGTAAAAAATGGTGACTCCATGATCCTGGCAGATTTTCCAAAAACGGCCCGGATCAGGAAAAGTGGGAGTTCCCTCATACATGACAATAGTGGCTCCTGCTGCCAGCGGTCCGTAGGCGATATAACTATGGCCTGTGACCCAGCCCACATCGGCCGTGCACCAAAAGATGTCCTCATCACGAATATCAAAGACCCATTTCATGGTAGTGAGGGCACCGAGCAGGTAGCCGCCACTGGCATGCTGGATGCCCTTGGGTTTGCCAGTGGAACCAGAGGTGTAAAGCAGGAATAAAGGATGCTCAGCGTTTAGCCATACCGGCTCACAGTTTCCATCGATTCTGGTTTCTGCTTCATGCCACCATAGGTCGCGCCCCTCGGTCATGTCGATATCATGACCCGTACGTTGCAGGACAATGACATGCTGGATACTGTTGCATCCTTCTTTTAATGCCCGGTTAGCCGCTGCTTTGAGTTCGACGATGCGTCCGCCCCGGTGACCCCCATCGGCAGTGATAAGAAGTTTGGCTTCTGCATCCTCAATCCGATCTTTAAGGGATTCGGCGGAGAAACCTCCAAATACGACCGAATGGATGGCCCCGATGCGGGCGCAGGCCAACATTGCAATGACGGCTTCGGGGACCATGGGTAGGTAGATGACAACCCGATCGCCTTCGGTAACACCTTGAGCTTTAAGAACATTAGCAAAGCGGCAAACTCGCTGGTGTAATTGATGATAAGTGAAGGTGGTAATATCCCCCGGCTCTCCTTCAAAAATAATGGCTATTTTGTCGGCTTTGTCCTGCAGGTGGCGGTCTAGGCAGTTGTAAGAGACATTCAGTTCGCCGTCGGTAAACCACTGATAGTGTGGGGGATTAGTGCTGTCTAGAACTGTTTTGAAGGGTTTATGCCAGGTAATTTCTGCACGTGCCTGCGCGGCCCAAAAACCTTCGAAGTCTTCGTTGGCGGCTTGGACTAAGGAATCCAAGGTGGCACGGTCGGGGATGCGGGCTTTGGCCGAAAATTCAGCTGGTGGGGGGAAAAGGCGTTCTTCATGTAAAGTGGATTCGATACTTTCTTCATTCATGATTTCTTCCTTCCTTTTTCACCCCGCAGGGAGTTGACTTATTGGGGGCTTTTAAACATCAGGTAACCGACAGACGGCTTGCGTATTGCTCGATTAATGCGCTTACTATTTAGACACTCTAAGCCAACTCGTCGGCCTAGTAAATATGCCTGATTGCTCAGGCCTAGGGGAGGTTAGAAGCGGAAGAATGGGGGGATAGCGCTGCCGGGGTATTCGCTCAATATGCCAGGAAGTATAGCCCAATGGCAGGCCTCGTTCACTCTGCCTTGGTATTGGTATAACCGCTATACTTCGATGATGGGTTGGGCAGTATCGTCGATGACGATTGTAAAGGGGCCATCTGGCCGCTTGACTACGAAATTACCCTAGCTATTGGTGAACTCGTTCTGGCCGTTTATCGTCAAAGAGAAGGGCGCTATCGTCTTGATTTCCAAGTTTCTAGCAGGAAACCCAACAAAGTCTATGATTATTATCTATTGATTTTAAGATAGAAATTGCTAAAGTCCCATACATTCTGCTTTGCTAAATTCTGCGTTCACAACCTATCAAAAGGAGAATATCCTGTGAGTGTACTGGTTACGCAAGTTGCCCCTGATTTTACTGCTCCGACTGTAATGCCGGACGGTACCATTCAGGAAAATTTCCGCCTTTCTGATTTGCGCGGTAAATATGTCGTACTGTTTTTCTATCCTCTGGATTTTACTTTTGTTTGTCCCTCGGAGATTCTGGCCCATAACAATCGCCTCAAGGAGTTCAAAGAGCATAATGTGGAAATCGTGGGTGTTTCCATTGACTCCCAGTATAGTCACTATGCCTGGCGTAATACTCCCGTAGCAAATGGCGGGATTGGCGCCATCGGTTTTCCGCTGGTAGCCGATTTAAACCATGATATTACCCGGGCTTATGGGGTCGAACATCCTGATGGGGTCGCCCTCCGTGCTTCCTTTTTGATTGACAAAAATGGCGTGGTTCAGCATCAGGTAGTCAATAATCTTCCCCTCGGTCGGGCCGTAGAGGAAATGTTACGGATGGTGGATGCTTTGCAATTTACGGAAGAACATGGTGAGGTCTGCCCGGCGGGGTGGCGCAAGGGTGAAGAGGCTATTCGCCCCGATGCAGAGGGGGTAGCCCAATATTTAGCCAAGCATGCCACTACTTTGTAATTCAGGATAATTGAGGCCCCTATCAATAAACGCCCCCGTTTTATGCGGGGGCGTTTTGTTTCATTTGGAGTTTCATCGTGACTGATTTCAATTTTGTTCCTACAAAATCTCATCAGCCCGAAAAATTCGCGTTTCTCAGCAGTCCTCGGCGAAGGGTTCCCCTTGGCCTTGAGGTCTTTACCGCTCCACGCGCTTTGACTTCGGGTCCTCCCGACCCTAGGCTCCGTGAGCGAGGAAATCATAGCGCGAATTTAACGCTGAAACAACACCTTATCGCCCCTCGCGTGTGGGGCGCCGTTTCACTTCGCGATTTTGCTGGGGGGGCGTCGTGCGTCCTGCACTCATTCAATGCCTCCCATTAAAACCTTTGGTCCTCTCCAGGCGTTTTTTTGCAAATTATCTTGGCCCTTTGAGTTATAATATCCGGTTAAGCCCGTTGTCTCTCTCTGATTTCCTCTAAAGTCTTGCAATCGATGCATAGGGTAGCGGTGGGACGGGCCTCTAGGCGCCGGACGCCAATTTCGGCTCCACAGGCCTCACAGTAGCCATAGTCCCCTTTATCAAGGCTCCGCAGGCGTTCAGAGATTTTCCTGATAAGTTTACGTTCTCGATCTCTGGTGCGTAGCTCCAAGGTAAATTCTTCTTCCTGTGATGCACGGTCGCTGGGATCTGGGAAGTTTGCAGCCTCATCCTGCATATGGTGAACGGTCCGATCGACTTCTTCCATGAGGCGTTGCCTCCAACCCAGCAGGATCCTTCGAAAATGTTCAACCTGTGGCTCACTCATGTATTCTTCCCCCTCTTTTTGCTGATAGGGGGTAAATTCTTGGGGAGATTGCACCAGATCCTTGTCATTAACGGCCATGTCTTGGCTCCTCAAGTACTAAAAAACAGTCGCGGATATATACCAGAACCTTTTAAGAAGCGCAATAATTATAACTCCTTATTGACAACAGCCTAAAATATTTCGGAACAAAAAAATCATCAATAATTGGGGTGCTCGCGCCCTTTAACCCTATCTCTATAGAAACAAGCTAACATACTATAGAAACAAGCTAACATAAGTACCTATGAATAAAATATGAGGTGTTTTAGGAGCGAGCCGGAGGTGTTCCGCAAACCCGTTTTTCCTCCCTGAAAAAAGGGTTTGCGGGGACTTCCCTGCCCCCTGGCTCCACGCCACCGGCTCACTCCAGGAATATTTCAAAACTTTTACTGAGATGCTTATTTATTGGGAATACAGTGGTGAAACTTAAAACATTGATTTTTGATCTAGACGGGACTCTTGCTGAGACGGAACGGGATGGGCATCGGGTGGCGTTTAATCGGGCTTTTGCCGAAGTTGGAGTCAATTGGCATTGGGATGTTGCCCTTTACGGCAAATTGTTAGCCATAACCGGTGGCAAAGAGCGTATCCGTTACTACTTAGATCTTTACCAACAGGATTTTCGCCCTCCAATAGCGTTGGATAAATTTATTGCTGAGCTGCATCAGACTAAAACTCGATATTACGTAGAACTGTTGGAAGAGCAGGGAATACCACTCCGTCCGGGAGTATTGCGTCTTTTCAATTTAGCCCGCGAGCAGGGGTTGCAATTGGCTATTGCCACTACAACGACGCCAGAAAATGTAATGGCTTTGCTGCGCACCAGCATTGGTAGTCATGCCCTAGATTGGTTTGATTGTATTGCTGCGGGGGACGTGGTTAGGGCTAAGAAACCAGCACCGGATATTTATGACTACTGTTTACAGAAGTTGCAAAGAGAACCTGCCCAATGCCTTGCTTTTGAAGACTCGGCTAATGGTGTTCGTGCAGCTGTAGATGCGGGGATTAAGGTGGTGGTGACGGTGAATGATTATACCCGTGAAGAGGATTTCACAGGGGCAGCGTTGGTGTTGGATCATCTCGGGGAGCCAGGACAACCCTGTAGGGTATTGAGTGGGGATTTAGATGATTTCGAGTATGTGGACATTGCGCTCTTGCAGCGGTTGCACGGGGAGAATACAGCGTGAATGATCGAATAGCGCGACGTATGGAAGATATTAAGCCCTTTCAAGTGATGGAGTTATTGGCGCGAGCAAAGGAACTGGAAGCCCAGGGACAAACGATTGTCCATATGGAAATTGGTGAGCCCGATTTCGTTACGCCTCAGCCCATTGTGGAGGCTGGGATAGCGGCATTGCGTTCTGGACAGGTTCATTATACCCCGGCAGCAGGGTTACCGGCCCTGCGTGAGGCTATTGCAAACTGGTATAGCAGTAGTTCCGGGATCACCGTATCGCCTGAACGCATCATCGTGACGCCAGGTGCCTCTGGAGCTTTGTTGCTTGCTTTGGCACTTCTACTCAATCCGGGAGACACAGTGCTTATGGCGGATCCCGGTTATCCCTGCTATCGCTACTTCGTCCGGCTGTTAGAGGGAAAAGCCATCTGTATTCCAGTAACGGAGGAAAGTGCCTACCAGTTTACCTCAAGGCATATTGAGTCCCACTGGACTCCTGAGACTCGAGCGGTATTGGTTGCCTCACCTGCTAATCCAACGGGTGTTCTCCTTTCCCAAAATACCCTTGCGGCATTGATGGACAGTGTTGAGTCCCGAGGAGGAACTCTTGTTGTCGATGAAATTTACCATGGCTTAGTGTATGGGGATAAAGCCACCACTGCTTTGGCGCTTTCAGACCAAACATTTGTTATCAATAGTTTCTCAAAATATTTTGGTATGACGGGGTGGCGATTAGGCTGGCTCGTTGTGCCCAAAAGTTTTATTCGAGCTGCTGATAGGTTAGCTCAAAATCTCTTCCTTGCTGCCTCCACGCCAGCTCAACATGCCGCTCTTGCGGCTTTTAAGCCTGAAGCTCTTCAGATTCTTGAAACTCGTCGAGTGGAATTTCAACGGCGACGAGATTTCCTTCTACCTGAGTTGAGGGATCTCGGTTTCCATATCCCGATCATCCCTCAAGGTGCATTTTACATCTATGCGGACTGCTCCCGATTCTCGGCGGATAGTTTCGCTTTTGCCCGAGATTTGCTGGAGAACATTGGTGTTGCGGTAACTCCAGGCATAGATTTTGGTTGTAATGCCCCTCAGCAGCACCTGCGCTTTGCTTATACCACTTCAATGGAGCAATTGCAGGAGGGGCTCGGACGCCTTCAGGCTTATCTGAATTAGATTCAGCCCCGTCTTTGAGATCTCAGGTTAAAGTTTCTTCCTAAAAAATCTTAAAATCCCCTAAACTTTTTTCGCAGTAATGAAATCGAAGCGATCATTAAATTCTAAAATTTCTCGATCCGCGTAAGTGGATTCCATTTCTTGGAGTCCTGCTTTAAGTTCCTCCTCCTCAAATGAGGACAGCACAGACATGTAACAGCTTGCAACCATTTCAAAGTATTTTTCTTTGGGAAGAGAATGCCGGTACACCAAGGTATCCCGCTCCACCTGGAATGTTTCATCTTCAAGCAGGCTGACAAGCTCATCGGGATTGGCATGCCAATTCAGACAACGTTCAAGTGCTTTACTGAATAAGGGATATTCCACGTTGGGGGGGACGTGCACCAACAATAAAATACCTTCTGGGGCCAGGCGCTGGTAAAAGTTTTTAAACAGGGCTTTCCTATCATCAATATGATGAATAGTTTCCTTGATTAATATTTTGTTATAGGTTCCCGGACGGGCCGAGAAGTCCAAGGCATCCTCCGCAACTCGCTCAATGGGTGCTTCTTCGGGGATTTGAGCCAGCATTTCAGGAAATGGATCAACGCCGATGACGGGGTTTTTCAGAGGAACTTGTTCTAAGATATCCAAAGAATAGATTCCTGTTCCACAGCCTAGATCGACCAAAACATCATCTTGGTTGAGCGCTAATTTCTCAATCATTTTCGAGGTTAGCTGACGAACAAAATCTGGCGAATAGTAAAGAAAGTTATCGTAGCGTTCAGCTAGACGTTGATAATGGGTTTGAATAACATCGCTCATAATCATTTCTCCTCTTAGAGAATGGTTCGTAAAAACTCTTGTGTTCTTTTCTGTGTTGGCCGGGAAAAGATAATCTCGGGGGTATTGTCTTCAATGATTTTTCCCTCTGCCATGAAAATAACCCGGTCTGCAATTTCTTGTGCGAAACTCATTTCATGGGTGACAATTAACATGGTCATTTCGCTTTCTATTGCAATTTGCCGGAGGACACTGAGTACTTCCCCCACTAACTCAGGGTCTAAAGCCGAGGTGACTTCATCAAAGAGCATGATTTGGGGTCGCAGGGCAAGGGCGCGGGCAATGGCTACTCGTTGCTTCTGGCCTCCAGAAAGTTGGGCCGGATAGTTTTCAATTTTATCCTCTAAACCGACTAATTTTAAAAGATCAACGGCTCCCTTTTCTGCTTCTTCCTGAGGCAGGTGCAGTACATGCACCATCGCTTCGGTCACATTTCGTAATACGCTCATATGGGGAAATAAATTAAAGTGTTGAAAGACCATCCCCACCTTTCCCCGTATCTTGCGGATATGGTGCCGATCAGCAGGCACTTCTCGACTATCACGCTGCATCGTCCAAATCGATTCGCCGTCGATTTCAACCCGGCCTGAATCAATGCCTTCTAGGGTCATCAGAATGCGTAAAATAGTGGATTTTCCTGAGCCACTAGGACCAATCAGGGCAATCTTCTGGGAAGGGGGAATATCTAAATCGATCCCCTTTAATACAGTAAGTCCATCAAAGGACTTCCATACCTCCCGCATCCGGATAATGGAATGTGCTGGATCTTCTTTGTCAAGTCTAGGTTTGAGCAAAACGAGCTTCCAATTTTCGTATGAGTCGGGAAGATAACAAACTAATGACTAAAAAAAGCAGGCCCACTAGGGTCAGTGGTTCCAAATAGCGAAATGTTTCAGCACCACTAAGCTTAGCAGTCTGGAGTAATTCCATGACCGTGATAGCTGCCAATAAGGGCGTATCTTTAAACATGGCGATAAGATAATTCCCTAGCGCTGGAATGACCGGTGGAATTGCTTGGGGAAGAATAATGGCTTTCCAGATGTGGAATCGGCTCATATTTAAAGCTATAGCAGCTTCCCATTGTCCTTCAGGTACACCTTCAATCCCTGCCCGGTAGACCTCTGAAGTGTACGTACTATAGTGCAAGCCAAGACCGACTACTCCAGTTAAAAACGGCGAAAGCGTGACACCAAATTCAGGCAGGACAAAAAAAAGAAAATAAAGTTGGACTAGAAGGGGGGTGCTGCGTATGAACTCCACTACCCAAGCAGTTATGGTGGCCATAATCCGAATGGCAGAACGTCGCAATATAGCCCAGGCCAGTCCAAGAATCAAGGCAGCTGTCATTCCCCAAAAAGTAGCTTGAATGGTTACCCAGAAACCCCTTAATAGATCGGGTAAAATATCCAATGCATACTGCCAGTCGAACACCATTTTCTATCGTCCTACGGCAAACTTGCGCTCAAGGCGCCGGATAATAAAAGCGATAATTTGCGCGAGAAGGAAATATAAGACTAAAACGAGTGCAAAGATCTCCGCCGAGCGGAGAGTCGAAGCACGTAGCATTTGGCCTTGAAAGGTAAGCTCGCTAAGGGTGATCATGGATACCAGTGCTGTGCTTTTCAAAAGCTCGATTAATAGGTTTCCAAAAGGAGGAAGCATGGCAGGAATTGCCTGCGGAATAATGATACGCCAAAGGGTCTGCCGAGGGGTAAAATTAAGGGCGATAGCGGCCTCCCTTTGCTCTTGCGGTACGGCTTGGATTGCCCCTCGAACCACCTCGGCCCCATAAGCGCCAATATTTAAGCCCAGCACCCAAATGCCGGTCGCCATGGCACTGAGCTCAACGCCTAACATGGGGAGGGCAAAGTAGGCCCAAAATAGTTGTACCAGTGCTGAGGTGCCGCGGAAAAGATCAATGTATACAATTGAGATAATCCGTAAATACCAGCGGCGAGAAAGCTGCGCTAAACCGGCTGTGAAAGCAGCGACTGCGGCAACTATTGTCCCGCCTACCGTAAGGCCTGCAGTCACTGCAAGCCCTGATAGTAGGGGAGGTAAGAGGTCCAAGGGAGGCGGCACGGCAGGGCAGCTCTCTTCGTCAGAGAATGAAATAAGTTCTAATCATTTGGCTGGCATAATTGAGCAACAGTGATCTCTCCTGGTAAGTCCGCTTCTGTAAATCCAAACGGTTCTATCAGGGAGAGATGTTGTGTAGTTCCAATGAATTTTTCTAAGTGTTTATTGAACTCTGCTAGCAATTTCTTATCTTCTTTACGAAATCCAAATGCCCCATAGCCTACCACTGTTTTCCCGTTGATAACGGGATCGTGAAAAGGTCGAGCCCGCTCAATGCGGGTGTCGGTTTTTGCAAGCAAGTTATGGACGGTTAGGCTAGTGGCTGCAAAGGCATCTACTCGTTTTGCCTGAACAGCGGCTACGGCGCTAGGTGGATCGGGGAGAATAACAATCCGGTCATTAGGTATCCCCGTTGAGCGGGCATATTGAAGCTCCACTGCGCCGGCCGTAACCCCTATACGTGCTGAGGGATGGCTTGCCACATCCTCGTAGCTATGTAAATTGAGTGGATTACCTGCTTGGACAATAAAAGCTTCTCCAATCCCATAGGTGGGTTTTGAAAATGCAATTTCCCGGCAGCGCTGAGGGGTAATGTACATGCCCGCAGCGATGATATCGAATCGCTTTGCCTTAAGGCCTGGAATTAACGATCCAAATTCTGTGAGAACGCCTTCAATGTGCTTGATCCCCATTTGTTTGAGTATCTTTTTCGCAATTTCTGGGGACTCGCCGGTCAATTGGCCTGTTTCATTATCCATATAGGCATAGGGGGCTTCGTTAGCATAGCCGAGACGAACCACTTTCTCTTGGTGGATGCGTTCTAAAGTAGACCGGGGTTTATCTGCCCCGGAAGTATCTTGAGTGCCCTCACACCCCATGATAAGAATAATCCCGGCAAACATTGCTAGGGCGCTAAACAGCTGTACTAAAATACACTGAGGTTTATTTTTTTTCATCGACCCTTTTTACACTAAAGTTCGTAATTTAAATAGGTATGAACTCGCGATTTGCAATATATGTTGGACGCGGTGATAGTCCACAATAGGGCTGTACTAGGGTATTTTCTACGCTGTTATAGACAAAAAATATATTGCTCCGCGGCCAAGGTGAAATATTTGAGTTGGAACCGTGCATCAGGTTACATTCAAAAAATATGACTGAGCCTGCGGGGCCATGGGGGGCCACTATTCCACCCATTTCAACGAGTCTCTCAAGATTTTTATTATCAGGCACTCCATATTCTTGTTTTTTCAGCGAAGATTTATAGTGATCCTTGGGCGTCTTTCCTGCACAACAGAGGAAATACTTGTGTGATTTAGGGATCAGCATCAAAGGACCATTATAAATGTTGTTCTCAGTCAAGGTTATAGAACAGCTGATCGCACGCATACGAGGCATTCCGTCTTCCTCGTGCCAAGTTTCGAAATCAGAGTGCCAGTAAAATTCTTTACCCTGGAAGCCGGGTTTGTAATTAATCCGGGATTGGTGAATGTAAACCCGACTATTCAGTAACTGAGTGATCATACTAACAATACGCTCATCCTGGGAGAGCTGTTTGAATAACTCATTGGTGCGATGAATATCGAATATCGATCGTACCTCCTGGCTTTCGGGTTCTAAGATGGTTTGCGGCGCCTCTTTGACAAGAGGCGCACTGGAAAGCGCATCCAACTCACGGCGGTAGCGCTGTACTTGTTCTTGAGAAAATAAGCTCTCAAAGAAGAGGTACCCATTTTCTTCATAAAAATTTATTTGTTCTTGATTCAGAGGACCCGAATCTGAATGTTGTCCGTAGAATACAGGATCGCAGCGTTCAATGAGACGCGGCGTATCACTGACGCGGGACGGATAAAGATCCTCATGGGAATCACTTAAAGCTTGATTGTGGCCCACGCAATAACCTCCTTATGCTTTATCAGTTCAACGCGTCTTAAAATTTTTAAACTCTGTAATAGGGGACATCCTTTGTCATCATGAATTTCTTCGCCTATTAGTTAGTCCAGAATTAAACTCCAGATGAAATTCATCTTGGCCTTGGTGAGAAGGGAGAGATGGTTATGCTGATTTAAAGCGAACCAAAGTTTCATTATCCTGTGCACCTCCCTGCGTACTTCCCTGGGTATCTCCAGTGCGCATCTCCCGCTTGTGAGCAAGAAGATCTCCTATTGATTTATCGATAATGGCTAGTCCTTGACGTAACATCTTTTCGTCAATAGTCAGCGAAGGCAAAAATTTCACTACTTGATCTTCGGCGCCAGCAAGTTCAATGACTAGTCCGTTTTCAAAAGCTTTTTTTGAAACCTCACTGGAAAATCCATTACGAGGCAATTCTAAACCCCAGATCATGCCTACACCGCGCACCTTCGCATTAAGTTCAGGGTATTTTTCAGCAATTGAGTTTAGCTCTGTTTCCATGATCTCGCCCTTATACTTTACTGCTTCGGCCAGATCATCGTTATCCCAATAAGCAAGAGATTCGGCGGCGGCAACAAACGCCAAATTATTACCACGGAAGGTTCCCGTATGTTCGCCTGGTTGCCATTGATCCAGTTCTGGGCGCATTAATAACAATGCCAAGGGGAGTCCGCCACCGATGGATTTCGATAGGGTTACCATATCTGGGGTGATGCCAGCCCGTTCGAAACTAAAAAAGGTACCGGTGCGACCGTTCCCTACTTGAATGTCATCGATAATAAGAAGAATATCGAACTCGCGGCAAAGTTGTTCTAATTGCTGTAGCCACTCATTGCTGGCAACGTTTATTCCTCCTTCTGCTTGAACAGTTTCCAGAATAACGGCTGCCGGAAGATCGACTCCGCTACTGGCATCTTCTAAAAAGCGACGGAAATATTCAATGGTGTCCACATCTGGCCCAAAGTAGCCATCGAAAGGCATAAAGGCCGAGTTATTCCGAATACCATAGGATTCATCACGATAGAAGGTGTTTCCAGTGACGGCAAGCGAACCCATGGTCAGACCATGATAGCCATTGGTGAAGGCAATCACATTCGAGCGCCGCTTGATCATACGGGCTAGTTTTAATGCCGTTTCTACGGCGTTAGTTCCCGTGGGTCCCGTGAACTGTACTTTATATTCGAGGTTGCGGGGAGATAGAATCGTATCATAGAATTTTTGTAAAAATGTTCTCTTGGCCACAGTAGCTTTATCTAGCCCATGCATAATTCCATCACGCTCTATATATTTTAGTAACGCTTTGGAAATAATGGGGTTATTGTGGCCATAATTGAGCGTACCCGCACCGGCAAAAAAATCGATATACTCATTCCCTTGCTCATCATAGAGAAGGGAGCCTTTTGCCGTGTCGAACATGACAGGAAAGGAACGTACATATCCACGAACTTCCGATTCTAGTTGTTCAAAAATTCTCATAACGCTGTACCTTGCTGATAGTAAATCTTGGTTAATAGTGAATTAAATTAAGCTAAAAATATTGATGACTCATTAATGATTAAGGCAATATTTACCTGAGATTTTTTACATCAAATGGGCCAAGGCGAATAAATGGTTCTGATTCATGATTTCCTGTCGGAAATAAGGACTCATCGAAGCCAGGCATTTCAACTAGTTCAGTGTTTAAGTCTCGGGCCAACGACATAAAAAGTGCGCGCGAGGCGGTGTTGGATGGGCTAACTGTTGTTTCTAAAAATGACACATTATGGTGTGCGTTGCGCCGCAAAAGCTCCTTGAGTGCAGATAATGCAAGTCCCCGCCCTCGGGCTTGTTCAGCGACTGCTATTTGCCATATAAATAGCGAATTTTGAGAGGCCGGTAGACGATATCCTGTTACGAAGGCAAGTAACTCATTGTTATCATCAGCAATTAAGCAGGTATCTGCAAAATGTTTACATAAAATGAGATAACAGTATGTTGAATTTAAGTCGAGTATGCCGGACTCTTTTACTAGCCTCCAAATCTTGGGTGCATCTTGAATGCTTGGATGACGAAACAAAGGATAGCTCCTTTTCCTAACTCTAAGAGCACTTTCACAAGTGCTGAGATGCCAACGAATAGAGAGTTAGCATCGATATTTAAGCTATATAGATATGTAAAGGTATATAGGTTGCGAATTTATGCTTGGGTTTATAACAGATTAATTTTGATTATCGACTTAATTTACAATGAGGTTTTCAATTCAAGACATTTGTTACTGTAGTCAGGCTGGGATTTCATACCAACCTCCTTCAGTTACCTGTGACTGATGAAGAAGTTTTTCAGTAGTAATGTTCGGATCCCGTAAAACTATGGTTTTGAACAAACTACCTCGAAAGGAGATAGACAGCATTCATAACGTAAATGGCAACATCATAACGATCCCGATTGCTGACATTCTTGACGCTATGGCTAAATGGTGAGTGTTATAGTGTATAGGACAAAAGAAAATAGATCAAGTTTGGTTATTGACTAAACTGCATTTAGCAAGTGCAGTCATGCACCTTAGTTTAGCGTAGGACGGGCTGGTAGATGGCGAAAACTCAATTTATGTCCGTAAAATTAAGGTTTATGGGTACCTCCTTGTGCTCCTATGTTACTGCTTCTCGATAGGAATATGCAATTTTATGATCCAACTCAAGAACTTGGCGGTCAAAACAGCCCGCCCGCAGCAGGGCTGGGTCTAGGATAGGGTGCCGTCTTTCGAGCTTGTTCGAATAAGTCGCGGCCTCGGGTTGCCCCCACACCTACGTTTTAGATAAACCTTAATTAGTTAGTCTGATATCCAATTTTTAATAAAAGCGAAAAGTGTGAGTAGTTTCCTATGAGAGGTGTAAATTGTGGTGTCTTAAAGCTAGCTAGTAGTCCCTCCATCAAAGCTTTCACTTAAATGACTACTGAATTTCTTACTATTATTGTAGGAATAGCCCTTATTCTTGGTTTAGCCGAGGTCATTACCCGAAATGCCATCGGCTTGTCAGAGCATTTCCAGGTATCTGGCAGCTTTATAGGTCTTACGATTTTATCAGTGGGAACAAGCATTCCAGAGATCATGACTCATCTGGCAGGTAGCGCGAGAATCCTACAACAGCCAGAGACAATGGATAGGTTCTCTGGATTAGTAGTAGGCGCTAATACTGGTGCTACAATTTTTGAGCAAAACTTTTCTCTCCCTCTCATTAGCCTCGTTGGAACTATCGTGATAATGCGGCAACTTCTGATTGCTAAGGTAGGGGTGCTTGTAGGCACCTCCGTATTGGTATGGTTCTTTTCTGTGGATGGTGAAATAGACCGAATCGAGGGATTTATTCTGGTGACGGTTTATGGTGCTTACCTCCTTTATTTAGCACAACATCAACAGCTAACCCAGGAAATGGTATTTCAGGAGGCCGATAAGAGGCAACAACCCGTCCTCAAGCAAAGTCTCCTCATTGTCCTTTCTTTTGGGGTGATGGCGGTGGCCGCCGATCAGGTCGTTGACTCGGCGAACAGATTGGTAGATCTATTGTCTATCAGCGCTTCTTTGTTAGGTATTCTTCTGCTCGGTATCGCCGCAGCCCTTCCGGAACTTACTATTGCATTCCTTTCGATTTTCAAAGGGCATCAAGAAATTTCTGCAGGTGTCCTTATTGGTAGCAATATTACTAACTTTTTGCTGGGAATAGGCTTGGGGGCGTTAGTTTCCCGTTATACAGTGCCTGATCCAATCATTTACTATGATTTGCCTGTAAAAGTTGCTACGGCAATACTTTTATACTTCTTTTTATTGCATAATGAGGTCCTTAGTCGAAGAAAAGCAGCTATTCTCATTTTGCTCTTTATCGGTTATTTATTGGGCCGTAGTACCCACTTTCCAGAAGATTTTCCCCAATTAGTGGTTTAGGCATAATGGCAGGTAGCTTCTTCAGCGCGATTATGGAGTGAGAAATGAAATCTTCCGAATTCTCTATTTAATATATTTCTTGGAGCCAATGACTTGCACCGAAGGGGTAGCTGAACTTCCAACAATGGCCTTAAATTCCCTTTCAACTTCGGGTTCAGGGGCTGCGTTCAACAAGCTTATCCCGACAATGGCGAAAGCCGATGTAATAAAGCCGGGGACCAGTTCGTAGAGATCAAAAATCCCCCCTTCCAACTGTTTCCATAGCAACACGGTGACCCCGCCAGCGATAATTCCTGCCAGCGCCCCTTGTCGAGTCATTCGTTTCCAGTAAAGCGCCATCAGGAGGGTGGGTCCAAAGGCGGCACCAAAACCGGCCCAGGCATAGGCCACCAGTTCCAAAACCTGACTCTCTGGATCGAGGGCGAGCCATAATGCCAGGGAAGCGATGACAGCCACTGTGGCACGGCCCACATAAACCAATTCCCGGACGCTGGCATTGCGGCGTATGAGGGCTTTATAAAAATCATCGGTAAGTACCGCCGAGCAGACCAACAGTTGGGAATCAGCGGTGCTCATGATGGCCGCTAGGATCGCGGCCAGCAGTATTCCGGCAGGTAGGGGATGGAAGAGGGCGCTGACCATCTCAATGAATACTTTCTCGCTGTCTATTTCGGAGAGGGGTGGATTTAAGAAGGGAACCCCGGTAATTCCTACCAATAGGGCCCCGCTTAAGGTTAGGGTCACCCAGCCAATAGCGATCCGCCGGGCCTGGGGCACGGCGTTGATGGAGTGAATGGCCATGAAACGGGCTTGAATGTGGGGTTGGCCAAAATACCCTAAACCCCATCCTAGCAGGGAGAGGATAGCAATAACCCCTAGGGGTTCCCCCGTGGCTGCTACGAAGAGGTGAAGCAGCTCAGGGTCAATGCTGGCCACGGTTGCATTCCAACCCCCCAAATGAATTACAGCGACGATAGGTACGATAAGAAGGGCAAACAGCATCAACAGGCCCTGCACCAGGTCGGTCCAGGACACGGCAAGAAACCCACCGACGAAGGTGTAGCTCATAATAGCCAGGGCACCGGCGGCCACGGCCCACGTGTAAGGCAAGCCGAAGACGGCGTTAAATAGCTTGCCCCCCGCCACCAAGCCCGCACTGGTATAAAGCAAGAAAAAAATCAGGATAAAAATCGCAGCGACGGTACGTAGCAGGTGATGGCGATCATGAAAGCGTTGGGCCAAAAACTCTGGCAAGGTCAAGGAATCCCCGGCGGCCAGGGAATAGGCCCGTAAACGGGAAGCAATCAAGCGCCAGTTACCATAGGTTCCAAGCCATAATCCCAGGGCAATCCACAGGGCTTCCAAGCCGTGAAGGTAAGCATAGCCAGGCAGTCCTAAAAGCAGCCAACCGCTCATGTCAGAGGCGCCTGCACTTAGGGCGGTGGTCCAACTTCCGAGTTTCCGGCCACCAAGGATATAGTCGGATAAATCCCGGGTCCGGACGTAGGCCAGCAGGCCAAGCAATAGCATAGCGAGCAGGTAAACCACAAAGGTTGCTGTGAGGGTATTTTGAGCAGAAGACATATGAATGAAAAACGATAAAGTTGGAGTTATGATTTTTTTCAATAAAGCCGACGACGAAATAGCCAGGCAGCAAGAAACAAAGCGGCGAGGGCGATGAGAGCCATCGGCCAGATTTGAGCAAAAACAAATTCAGCCGGGGCATCCTTGAGGAAAATACCTCGGGAAATTGCTAGAAAGTAACGCATGGGGTTGAGATAAGTTAAAGCCTGAATCCATTCAGGCATGTTGGCAATGGGGGTAGCAAAGCCTGAAAGGATCACGGTGGGGACAATGAAAAAAAAAGCCCCCAGTAAAGCTTGCTGTTGAGTTCTTGCAAGGGAGGAGATCATCAATCCGGTCCCAATACTGGAAAGCAGAAAGAAAAAAAGGCCCAGGTACAGCAGTAGCAAATTTCCAATGAGGGGGACCCCATACCAATAGACCGACACCAGAAGAATAATCACGCTTTCTGCCAGGCCGATAACCAGAGCGGGCACGGTTTTGCCAATCACGATCTCGAGGGGATGCAAGGGGGTCACCAGGAGCTGTTGGAAAGTTCCCACTTCTTTTTCCCGAGCTACGGCGAAACCGGTAATGGAGAGGGTGGCCACCAAGGTGATAATAGCGAGAAAACCCGGCAGCACAGACCAAAGGCTTAAAAGGTTCGGGTTGAACCAAGCCCGTTCCACCAGATGGGACGGTAAAGGTTGGGTAGCCAGTTCCCGATTAAAATCAGCAATAATTTGACCAGCGTAATCCAGGAGAATTAAAGCTGTGTTGGAGTTGCGCCCATCCACAATCAACTGCACCGGGGCAGCGCGACTTTGTTTCAAATCCTGGGAAAAGTTTTCGCCAATATGAAGGACAAAATCCACATCACCGGTATTAATGAACTGAGTGATTTCGGCATCATGGGTTAAAGTCGCCACCAGCTTAAAACCCCGTCCTGCAGTAAAGCGTGCTGCCAGATCCCGTCCCAAAGTGCCACTATCTTTATTCAAGACAGCCAGCCGGATATAGGTCACGTCCAGAGTGGTGGCATAAGGGAAAACCATCAACTGGAAAAAGGGCAAAGCCATGATCACCGCACGACTTCTTTTATCCTTTAGAGTCGACAAAAACTCTTTCACAATCAGTGCCTTGATTCGTCCCCACATGGCGGCGCTACTCCAAACGCTTATGGGTGAGTATCCGGCTGAGGGTAAGCAAAACGCTGGCCATTAAAAAGAGGGCGGCCCCGTTAGGGAGAATAATGTCCCAGACATTACCCACCAGAAACAAAGTCTTAAGAATCTCAATGAAATAACGGGCGGCGATGAGATAGGAAACCGCCTGAATCCATGCTGGTGTGCTAGCCAAATTGAAAATAAAGCCTGAGAGCAAGAAAGCCGGGAGAAAAGTGACCATGATCGCAATCTGACCGGCCACGAACTGGTCCTTGGCCAAGGTCGAGATGAGTAATCCCATCCCTAGGGTCGCGAACATAAAAAGGGCGGCCGTGAAGAAAAGCACCCACAGGGAACCGCGAAAGGGGACCTCGAACAATCCTACCCCCATGGCCAGGGAAAGGGCCATGCCTCCCATCCCTAGGAAAAAGGTGGGAATCAGCTTACCCAGGAGCAGCTCGTCGGCAGTCGCCGGGGTCACCATGAGGGCTTCAATAGTGCCCCGATCGTATTCTCGGGCCACTAACAAGGAAGTGAGCAGGGCTCCCGTGAGGGTCATGATGATAGCAATTAAGCCGGGAACCAAAAAGTTCTGACTGCGGACCTCCGGATTGAACCAGATTCGGAACTCCTGGTTAACGGGTTGCTGGAAAGTGAGACCTTGGTTGCGAGCATGGAGCTCTAACCAGTCGCGCCAGACTCGGCGCACATAACCGAGGATTTGGCGGCCAGTATTGGCATCGGTGCCATCCACAATGACCTGGATCGGCGCCCCTTCCTTTTTATGGATTTGTTCTGCAAAGTTTTCACGAAGTACCACCATCCCTTGCACTTTTCCTGCGAGTAGGGCCTTCTCGGCAGTCTGGCGCTGAGGCAGGAGAAGCGGCTCGAAGTACTCTGAGCCCATAAAAGAAGCGGTAAAGCTGGTGGTTGCCTCAGTGGTCTGTTCTACCACCAGGGCGACCTGGACATGCTTGGCATCCAGGGAGACGCCATAGCCAAAGAGAAATAACAGGATTGTGGGGAGGACAAAGGCAATGCCAATGCTACTGGGATCGCGCAGAATTTGCCGGGTTTCCTTGATAACAAGCCCTTGCAGCCGTTTTAAACTGAGATAGGGAGAAGGTCTCGAAGGAAGGGAGGATTGTTTGGGCATGAGGTTAGCCCAGATAACTCATGGGATCACCACAAAGGCACAAAGAGTACAAAAGAATCAAAAAGTTAAATAGATTAAAAGAATTTGCTTCATTAGCAATGATCATCTTCATCAGTTTCTCCCCACTGACTAAGATTCTTTCCCCCTTCGTGTTCTTTGTGTCTTGGTGGTAAAAAATCTAGGTTAGTCTTGTTGCCGTTCTTCAATCAAGTGGATAAAAGCCTCCTCAATGCTGGGTTCGGGGTGCTCTGGGGGTTTATATTCTTGCTTAAGTTCATCGGGGGAGCCCAGGGCGACCAATTGCCCTTCGTAGATAATAGCGAGCCGGTTACAGTATTCTGCTTCCTCCATGAAGTGAGTGGTGACCAGGATAGTGACTCCCCGCTCGGCCATTTCATTGATCCGAAGCCAGAACTCACGCCGGGTGAGGGGATCCACCCCGGAAGTGGGTTCATCTAAAAAGAGGATCTCCGGTTCATGCATGATGGCGCAGGCCAGAGAAAGCCGCTGTTTATAGCCCAGAGGCAGTGAACCGCTGGTCTGGTCGGCAAATGAGTCGAGGCCGAGTGTCTCGGAGAAAGCGTTTATTTGTTGCTGGCGTTGACGACCCTTAAGCCCATAGACCCCGCTAAAAAAGCGCAGATTTTGGTCTACGGTCAGGGCTGAATAGAGGGAAAAATGCTGGGCCATGTAACCGATGCGGCTGCGTGCCACTGCGGCGGCACGGCGCAAGTCAATGCCGGCCACTAGAGCCTCCCCATCAGTGGATGGTAAAAGGCCAGAGAGCATTTTAAAAATGGTAGATTTGCCAGCCCCATTGGGGCCAAGTAGGCCGAAGACCTCACCCCGCTGAACGGAAAAGCTTACCCTATCGACGGCGGTGAAGGAGCCAAAGCGGCGGGTGAGGGCCTTAGCCTGGATAGGAACTTGCTCAAATTTTTGGGCGGTATAGTGTGCGGCCAATTCAATTTTGCTTTCCATGAGGCCTTTTTTCCGTTGGGGTTGGAGAGCGGCCACATAAGCATCTTCCAGGCGTGGCTTGACGGCCTTAATCTTTGTTTTCTGGTTTTTCCCTTCTTTTCCAATAAGATCTTCCAAGCGGTTTTTTCCCCCCCCTTCCACCGTCACCAGGCGTAATGTTTGACCGCGCAACACCGCATCAATAATGTGGCCTTGTGCTAGCGCCTGGCGCTGGAGATGGTGTAGATTATCCTGGGGGGCAGACAAGATAAAACTTCGGCCCTCCATCGGTGTGATGAACTCCTGGGGCGTTCCTTCGTAGATTTTTCGGCCGTGGTCAAGGACTAAGATCCCATCACTGCGTTCTGCCTCATCCAAATAGGCGGTGCTCCATAGGACGGTCATGCCTTGCTCGACCAGAGTGCGGACAATGTCCCAGAGTTCCCGGCGTGAGAGAGGATCAACGCCTACACTGGGTTCATCGAGCAATAGTAGGCGGGGCGGACGGAGCAAAGTACTGGCAAGGCCCAATTTTTGTCTCATACCCCCGGAAAGTTTGCCGGCGGGTCGGGTTTGGAAGGGTTCTAGCCCCGTAAAGCGCAGTAGTTCCTTAAATCGTTGCCTCCGCTCGCTACCGCCTAGATCCTGTAAGTCAGCATAAAGGTTGAGATTTTCCTGCACCGTGAGTTCTTCGTAGAGACCAAAACTTTGGGGCATGTAGCCAATCTGTTGGCGAAGTTCGGCCATCGAGTGGGCGGTGTCTTGGCCTAGTACCTGCAGGGTTCCTTGGGAAGGCAGCAGTAGCCCCGCCATTAATCGCATAAGTGTGGTTTTGCCCGCCCCATCGGGTCCTACCAGACTGGTGATTTGAGCCTCTGAAATGGTCGCACTCAAATCGGCGATCGCCGTCGAGGGGCCGGTGGTCGTGGTGAAGGTCTTGGTGACCTCCTTGATTTCGACCACTGGGTTCGCCATTCCCTAGGGGTTGTCCTCTAGATGGTTTTGCAAAGGAATGATCAGGGTAACCGGCATCCCTTGGTGTAGCCCATAGTCCGGGTTGGCAATGATGACCCGAATGCGATAGACAAGACTGGTCCGCACCTCTGGGGTCTGAACGGTTTTGGGGGTGAATTCGGCGGTGGGTGAAATAAAGCCAACTTGGCCCTGGTAGGGGTGCTTAGGGCGGCTATCGGTGAAAACTTCCACCGGCATGCCGGGGTAAATGCGTCCCAAATCAGGCTCTGAGACATAAGCCCGTACCCATACAGGGTTTTTAAGAGCAAGGGTATAGACCGGTTCACCAGCAGCCACGATGGCCCCCGGCTCTAGGATCCGAACCCGGATGGTTCCCGCCGCAGGCGCATAAATTTCGGTGTCCTTCAGGTCTTCTTGGGCCAAGGCCAGTTCTGCCTCAAGGGCTTGTGCCTCCGCCCGGGCGGCCTCGATATCTTCTTGGCGCGGCCCTTCAATAGCCAATTGGAATACCTGGCGGGCGGCTTCGAGATTAGCCGCGGCCCGGTCCCGGACCTCACGGGCATCATCGACGGTTTCCTCGGAAACGGCCTCGGTATGGACCAAAGTTAAACGGCGTTCATAGATTCTCTGGGCATTTCTAAGCGCTACCTCGGCAGCTTCTTGTTCGGCTCGGGCCTTTTTGATTTCTTCTGGTCGGCTTCCTGTTTCCAGTTCTTTAACCACCGCCCGTTGCCTTTCAAGCTTGGCACGGGCCGCGGCTACCCTATTGATGAAGCGATCCCGTTCAAGGACGGCAAGCCTTTGTCCTGGGGCGACTTCATCCCCTTCTTCCATTAACATGTACTCAACTCGGCCAAAGACGTTAAAGCCCAAGTTGACTTCCCGGATATCGACATTGCCGTAGAGCACTAATCGATCTTGGGGTTGTCGCTCCTGTTGCCATAGGTAATAGCCTCCAGCGCCCAGGGCGATCAACACTCCCATTAGGCTGAGAGCGAGTCTGAGCGTGTTTACTCTCGCCATTTATTAGTATCAATTATTCTTATTCGACATAGCAGGTATATCTCTAACTCTATATTATGGCCAATAATTATTAAAACTTCAGACCCGAATCCTGCGCCGCTTTACAACTCCAAGTCCCGCGAGGCCGATCCCCAGGAGGGTAAGGGTGGTGGGTTCAGGAACCTGCGAGAACCGCTGAGTAAACCCATCAAGGCTCACCATATCGCCTGGATCATCACCGCTGATAAGGATGGTCTTCTCAACGGATATCAACGATTGCGGCCCAAAGGTGGACGAGCCAGAGAGATCAAAGAACACTGGCGGCAGATTGTCGGCCACGACGGATTTCGTTCCGATTAGATTACCGCTCCCATCAAAAATATCCTCGAAAATATTGATGAAGCCGCCAACATTGTTCTCGCCAAAGAAAAATTGGTTAATCTCAAGCGAGTTATTCCTGATTTTTTGGTAGTCCTGCATTGTGAGTGATAATCAGGATCGGGTTGTTGGGCAAAGGGTCGCATTATAATGGAGGACAAAATACCAAATAGCGCCGACATGGTTTTCTAATTTCTTAGAGAAAGAGAGTGCTTTTCTGACTAAACGCGACACACGCTGTCTGAGCGTACAATTAAAGCGTTCAATGTGGCTTGTTTGTCCCGTTTCTTTGCCCACGCTGCGATGGCGTGGCCCTGGGAAGATAGCCTCATAGGCTTCCAAAATGGGGGTGTACAAATAACTGTGTAACTGGTGATCTGTAATTAACAACAAGGAGAAAGCACCTGGAAGGGGGGATCGTCAAGGAACTTTTGGTGCGTGATGGGGATCCTGTTCGGGCTGGCGACATTCTCATCCGCCTCGATGAGACTCGCCCGCGGGCTAATCTTGCCATCCTCCAGGCCGAGTATGACGCGGCGCGGGCCATAGGGGCGCGGCTGCTAGCAGAGCGGCATGATCGGCCCCAGATTGCCTTTGCGGATGACCTGCTGGCTAGAAACATGGAGGCTAAGGTGGCTGAGATCCTGAGCGGGCAGGAGGCCCTCTTCGAGGCCAGGCGAAGCTTGCTGCAAGGCGAGATCTCTATCCTTAAAAATCGCATTGTCCAACTTAAAGACAACATTACTGGTATCCAGGCCCAGCAGAAGGCTAAGGAGCGCCAGATCGCATTGATCAAGGAAGAAATCCATGGATTGAGGAATCTTTTAAAAAAGGGCTATACCGAACGTACTCGGCTGCTGGCCCTCGAACGGGAGGCGTCGAGCCTGGAAGGTGAACGCGGCGAGCATATCTCCGAGATTGCCCAGGCCAAGACAGCGATTGGCGAGACCAAGCTGCAGATCATCCAGCTACAGTGGGATTTTCGGGAAAAGGTGGTCGACGAATTGCGCTCGATCCAGACCCAGATCGCCGACCTTGAGGAGCGGCTTGGCGCCGCCCGGCACGTGCTCGATCACATTGAGGTTAGGGCACCCGAAAGCGGCGTGGTGGTAGGTATGGAGGTCCATACCGTAGGTGGCGTCATCCGGGCAGGAGACACAATTCTAGAGCTTGTCCCGACTGACGACCGGCTAATCATCGAGGCGCAGGTGCAACCGGCGGACATCGACAATATCGCACTCGGACAGGATGCCGCTATCCGTTTAACTGCCTTCAAACATTGGACGACGCCGACCATCTCCGGGGAGGTGATCTATATTTCCGCAGACCGGATCGTTGATCCGCGTTCCGGACAACCCTACTATTTGGCGCGCATCATGGTCACTGACGAGGAAGTGGCGCGACTCGGTGAACGACAGCTCTATCCTGGCATGCCGGCAGAGGTGATGATTAAAACCGGCGAGCGGACGGCGATGCAGTATCTGGTTCAGCCATTGCTTGACAATATGGAGTTGGCCTGGCGTGAGGAGTGAGCATAAATTAAATGCCTAAGACAGTTTGGTCTCTGGCAAGGGATTCAAAAAAACCAGAAAGCCGGCGGATTCGAAAGGTGTGCAGCGAAGTTAATCGCGAAAACGTCCTAATACCAGGCAGGCATTGGTGCCGCCGAAGCCAAAGCTGTTGGACATTACGGTCTCAGGTTGCACCCTATCAATGCGCTCTCTGGCAATGGGGAATTCCCCTGCGCCTGGATCAATCTCATCAAGATTGGCCGAGGCGGCAATAAAGCCATGCTCCATCATCAGTAGCGAATAGATGACCTCATTGACTCCGGCAGCGCCGAGGGCGTGTCCGGTTAAGGATTTGGTCGAGCTGATGGTGGGGATACCCCCTTCCCGATCCGCAAAAACTTCTTGGATAGCTTCTAGCTCTTTAATATCGCCTGCGGGAGTGCTGGTTCCATGGGCATTGATGTAATCCACAGGGCCATCAATGGTGGCTAGCGCCTGCTCCATACAGCGCACCGCTCCTTCACCAGAGGGGGCGACCATGTCGTAACCATCAGAGGTGGCACCATAGCCCACTACTTCAGCGTAAATTTTCGCCCCCCGGGCTTGGGCGTGCTCCAAGTCTTCAAGCACGACCACACCGCCGCCGCCGGCAATGACGAAACCGTCACGGTGTCTATCATAGGGGCGAGAGGCTTGGTGAGGGGTCTCGTTGAATTTTGAAGACAAGGCCCCCATGGCGTCAAACAACATGGTCAGGGTCCAGTGGAGTTCCTCGCCGCCGCCGGCAAAAATAATGTCCTGTTTGCCAAGTTGAATCTGTTCCACCCCGTTGCCGATGCAGTGGGCGCTGGTAGAGCAAGCGGAACTGATGGAATAATTGATGCCTTTGATTTTGAAGGGGGTTGCCAGACAAGCGGAGTTGGTGCTGCACATGGTTCTCGGGACCATATAAGGTCCCACTCGGCGAATGCCTTTTTCCCGCAGGGTATCCGCCGCCAACACCAGATTCTTGGTGGACGGACCGCCCGAGCCCATGATGAGACCCGTACGGGGATGAGACACCCGATTTGAGGCGAGTTCGGCGTCAGCGATAGCCTGCTCCATGGCAAGATAATTATAGGCCGCGCCGTCTCCCATGAAGCGGCGAATTTTGCGGTCGATGAGGGCTTCAATATCGATGTCCACCGAGCCATGAATCTGGCTGCGTAGCCCCAGATCCGCATACTCTTGGTGGAACTCGATCCCTGAACGGCCGGTTTTTAAGGATTTAACGACTTCTGCTTTGTTGTTGCCAATGCTGGAGACAATACCCAGTCCAGTAATAACAACGCGTCTAAGCTCTCTTCCCATTTTATTCCTAAATCTTTCTGCGCCCATTCATTTAAAGCATGTGTAAAAGGCACGTTCTTTCAAAAATCATCAAGAGGGCTTTAAAAATGGCCTAAGCAATACGAATTAAGGATACCAGGCTCAGTGAAAATTGAATAGATGTTTGAGGCATTGTAGGGTTTGCGCCCTAGGATTTCCGGGTACCGAGCAGGATATGGCGGGTCCGTAATCCTGTTAGGGTTTGCTGTCCTCCCCCAATGATTTGCTCCAAGTTTGGGTGTTGCAGTTCGTGGGCAATCTGCACTAGGGTTTCCCGCCCGGAATTGACTTCTTCCTTGGAGATTAGCTCCAGGAGACGCGCCGTGACGGGGTTGAGTTCCATGAAGGCCACTTGGTCGTGGGGGTCCCGATAGACCACCAGGAAAGTAGGCTGAGCCTCGGGTTCGATAGGTTGGTAATCGCGGCTAATCCGGTGGACGGGAAAGCGATAGCGCAAGGGCCAGGCCAGGGGCGAGATGACGGGCAAACCCTCCAATAGATCCCCTTCCGGATCGATATCCCCGGAGGGTTCTAGGTCAGAGAGGGAAAGGGCTAGTTCTATCCACTCATAATGGGCCAATTCCCCCAGGAAAGGGGGATCGCCAGACGTTGTTCTCTCGGTCTCCAAGTAGAGTAAAAATTCCCTTGAAATCTCGTGGAAAAGCGGGGTTTGGGCGCGATGGCGGGCATAAAAGTCTCGCACTAAGTAATGCCATGCTTGGTCCTCTAGGAGGGAGCGGAGCACCGGGAAGTTGTTGGCAAGAAACCCCTCCAGATTGTTAAAGAATAACTCCCGGTAGACTGCCATCCGCCGGTCTGTTACGTCCTCTGGAGGCGGGTTTTTCTCCGGATCGCGAATATGGGCGGCAAATGCATATTGCCGGCGCATGAATTCCGGCATTTCAGGCGATTTGGCGGGGGGCATCGGAAACATCGCTCCATTTTTGTTGAATTTCTCGGATAAGGGCGATTTCTTGGAATAAGTCCTCAAGAGGAGGAAGATTGAAGTCCCGTTCCAGGAGGGTGGGGAAGACTCCAAAATGCATGCAGGCCTGGTTGAGCAATTCCCATACCGGATGGATGACCTGAGCCCCATGGGTGTCAATGAGAAGGTCCGTAGCTTCTTGGTAGTGGCCCGCCACGTGAATATAGGCAATCCGATCGGAAGGGAGGGCATGGAGGAATTCCTCCGGGTCGTAGCCATGATTGACGCTATTCACATAGATGTTGTTCACATCCAGCAGCAAACCGCAGTCGGCTTCTTCCAGCACCGCGTTGATAAAGTCGATCTCCCTCAGCTCCTGGCCTGGAGCCGCATAATAAGAGACGTTTTCAATCACCAAACGCCGCTCTAGGATCTCCTGAACCCGACGAATTCGACCCGCCACATAGCGTACCGCTTCTTCCGTAAAGGGAATCGGCATCAAGTCGTAAAGGTGACCCTCATCGGAGCAGTAACTTAAGTGTTCGCTATAGAGGTGAATGTGGTGCTGGTTGAGGAATTGTTTGAGACGCCAAAGAAAGTTTTCGTCCAATGGAGCTGGGCTGCCGATGGAAAGGGAGAGCCCATGGCAGATGAAAGGGTAGCGCTCGGTCAGTGCCCGAAACTTACGGCCCAGGGGACCGCCGACGCCAATCCAGTTCTCCGGGGCTATCTCCAGAAAGTCCACCGGCGCCTCAGGCAAAGCGGCAAATTCATCCAAGAAACTGCGGCGCAGACCCAAGCCGGTACCAGAAATAGAAGAACTTGTCATAGGCTTTCATCCTCTTTTTTTTGGAGCTAGACAGGCACGGCATTTATCGAGAATTCCTATTATGGACCATCGGACTCCTCATTTGTGACATAGGATGATAATGGGTGCTTATCCCGCTTAGTTAACGCCCTAATCGGAATACCTCATTTGATAGCGGGTGTTTCTGCCACCGCCGGGCAGTTTCTCGATACAGCTTTAGCCATCGGCCTGGGCCAGTGCCCGATCCGTCAGGGCGCGGGTAATGCGACCATTGCCGTCATCAAAGGGGTGCAGGGTGAGCAACCAGAAATGATAGAGAGCGGCGCGCAGCAAAGGGTCAAGGGTGGCATCTTCGCGGCTTTGGTTGAACCAGTCGATGAAGGCGTTTAGCTCAGTTACCAGCACCCCTCGGGGGGGGCGCTTCAAAGTGCACGGTAGGTCGGTCGATACGCCCAGAGACTACTGGACACGCTTGGAAATTGATGGCGTCTTCCAATATGTCTCTCTTTCCATGGCTGCAGGGCACCTGCACGGTAAGCTCAAGGAATGGGGCTTTGATAAAATTCAGGAGCTTATCCCCTACGAATATGTTGGCGGCCCGGAACACGGCAAAAAAGAAGGCCAGGGTCGGATCTGGGACCTGCGGGTGGATGCAGGGGGCAGGGAGGCGCAACTGGAAGAATTACAAGGCCGTTATGACCGCTATATGGCTGTGCGGCAGGAGGCCCTTTCTCAGGAATTTGATGAAAAGGCGCCAAAGCATACGCTGTACACTGACCTCTATGGCAACGGGACCGTCAAAGCGGCGGGGCAACACCTGCGGGCTCATAGCCCTTAGAATCCGAGGTAAGCATGCCAGCACGAATTGACAGGCCACTGAGGGGTTTCAAATGCCCCGACCCTCACTGCCACCCCATCATGGCGATGATCCCATTGAGCACTAGCGACAGCACGGTGGCGGCCAGGCCTAGGGGCACCAGGGCGATGAAGGCCATCAGGAGCTTGCGCCCATCCCCCCAGGCCGTGCGTCGCGCGATGAGTATCCAGGCTAGGGGGGCCAATAGCATCAACACGAACCAACCCACGAAGTTGAGCAAGGGGATTCCGTAATAGATTTCCCCCGGCACGAGCCACACCCAATAGCCGGCGGCCACAGCGATGGGATCGATGAACAAATCCAGCCCAACCGCAATCACGCCGGTAACCAAGGGCGCCTGCCACCTCAATCGGGGCGCACTCAGCAAGTCTTCATTGGCGCGGGCCAGTATCCCTTCGGCGAGGAGCAGGCAGATCCCGCACACCGCCATCCAGCCGAAGAAGATGTAGGTGAACACCCACAACCGGGATTGGCCAGGGTATTCATAGTTGTGGGCCGCGAACGAGGACAGAAAGTCCATCACCGCCGGGAACAAGCCCGCCACGATCACAAACACCCCCATATTGGCCCTTCCAAACCGCCAGGCCAGGAAACCCAGCACCAGGAGGCTGAAGATAATGCCGGAGACCAGCAGGGCGGTGAAATCGGGGTTCATGAGGACCTTGGGCGGGTGCGCCACAGGTAGAGCCCCAGCGCGGGCAGGGTCCAGAACACCAGCCACAGTTCGGCTCCGGCCCGCATCCCTTCAATGAACCAGGACAGGACGGTCAGGAGATAGAAGACCACCGGTGTCCAGCGGCCCAGGGGAGTTATGCGGCGGTGGATGGAGTTCATGGGGCTCCTGAATTGGGTTTTGTCATCACCCCACACCTGGCGCCACAAGACAGGGGTGTCGATCCCGATTACGCGGTGCGGTGTTTACGTGTTCTCGGGTGTGGGTATTCCAAAGTGTCTTGCAGGGCTTTCTCATCGGTCACCGAGGCATCGCCTTTTAGATATTTTAACACCCCCACGCTCGTACCTCGCTCCTTTTTAATCACGGTGATTCGGTCTTCATACTCGAAATTTTCCACCCTATCGCCGGGTTGAATACCGGCTTTGGCACACAGGTCTTTAAGGCATCGACTTCGCCGGAAGGCTACCCTGATTCGATCAGGCGAACAGTCTGATTTTCCGGACTGTGCCCTAGGGCGAGTATAGCATCATGATGGGCGTTGCCAGCGGTGATAGGTGATAAAAGTTGCCGAATTGATACCCACGTAATAACATTGTGATTACATACTGAAGGGCATACGCGTGCCATTACACATTATGGTAAATAGTAAATCACATGAGAACGGTAATTCGGAAAATGGGTAACTCCCAAGGCGTGATCATCCCCAAGCCCCTGTTAGCGCAGCTCGGCCTTGAAGGTGAGATCGAAATGGTGGTCGAAGGCGACGCCCTCGTGCTCCGCAAGCCAGCCAAGAAGTCCCGCGAGGGCTGGGCGGAAGCCAGTCAAAAGCTGGCTGACGTCGGAGACGATGGCTTGGTTTGGCCCGAGTTCGCCAATGAAGACGATGAACCTCTGGTGTGGTGATCCGCGGTGAGATCTGGTTGGCCGCACTCGATCCGACGGTGGGCAGCGAGATCCAGAAGACGCGCCCGTGCGTCGTGGTTTCGCCTGCTGAGATGCACGACTATTTGCGAACAGTGATTGTCGCACCGATGACGACCGGCAGCCGACCGGCGCCGTTTCGGGTACCGGTCACGTTTGGAGGCAAGCAGGGGCTGATCCTGCTGGATCAGATCCGGACTCTTGACCAGCGTCGGCTGGTCAAACGGCTGGGCATGGTAAGCCACAAGACGTTGACTGAAACGCTGAGCGTGTTGCAGGAACTCTTCGCAGAGTAACCTCGAGTGGGTTGCCTATAATTGAGTATCACTTTCTGAAAAGCGAGCTCAGGGTCACCTCTTCCATGAACGCCTTAACCACGTCCGAGAATAGGGCTTCTTTGCCAAAAGTGGCCCTCTTATTGGGATGGTTGTTTGGAGTTTGCATCGCTGCCCCGACCCACGCAGAGCGCCTCATCGCCTTCACCGGGGGCACGGTGATGGATGGCACGGGCGCCCCGCCTATCCCTGATGGCACGGTGCTGGTAGCGGGGGAACGCATTACTGCCGTTGGCCCAAGCAGTGAAATCGACCTCCCCAAGGACACCCAAGTGATTGATGCCCGTGGCAAGTGGATCATCCCGGGGCTTATTGATGCCCATGTCCACTTCTTTCAATCAGGGGGGCTCTACACCCGGCCGGACATCATCGATTTACGGGCTGAACGTCCCTATTCCCAGGAGATGGCTTGGATTCGGGAGCGGCTTCCCCAAACCTTAGCCCGTTACTTGGCCAGCGGGGTGACCTCGGTGGTGGATATGGGGGGGCCGCTGTGGACCTTCGAGGTTCGCCAATGGGCCCAAGAAAGTCTTCTGGCCCCGCGGGTAGCCGTGGCCGGGCCGCTTCTCTCCGGCTATAAACCGGCAGTCTTTGACCTGGACGATCCTCCCCTCATCAAAGTGCACTCGCCGCAACAGGCCCGGGCGGCAGTCCGTCGACTCCTCCCTCACCAGCCGGATCTCATCAAACTGTGGCTGGTCCAGCGCCCGAGCCAGTCCCTCATGGCCAAGGAGCTGAGGTATAGACGGATAAAAGGGAATTGTTTAATTAAGAAACAAGCGGTTGCAAGAATAGAAGGAGTAGACAGGCACGGAGACATCTGATCTCATACGGGTCACGATTAAAAACCGAAGAGAGGTTGTTCCCGTGCCTGTGAAGAAGATTTTACACCGGATGTTGTCGGAGATCATGCATTTAAAACGCTTGTGGACGTTGGTGTTGTTGGTGGAGACGGTCTTGGAGACGAAGCGGTTATCGGTAACCCAGCTGGGTCGGTCATTGAAGTTACCGATTCAAGAGCGCAGTGGGATACGGCGGTCGGACCGATTTATGGGGAATAAGTACGTCCAAGCCCAAAGCAAAGCGGTGTATGAGGCGTTAGTCAAGCAGCTGGTGGGAAACAAACGGCGGCCGTGGATACTGGTAGATTGGAGTCATCTACCGAACACAGACTTGTATGTATTGCGGGCAGCATTAGTGGCGCCGGGACGGGCGTTGACCCTGTATGAGACGGTCCATGCGCAATCGCAGCAGGGGAATGAGCGCGTGCAGCGAGCTTTTTTAAAGACGCTCAAGGCGTTGTTACCGGCGGCGAGTCGGCCCGTGATTATCACGGACGCCGGATTTCATAATCCCTGGTTTAAGCAAATTGTGAGTTATGGCTGGGATTACGTAGGCCGGATCCGGGGGCGAAAATCCTACCGACCGGTGGGGGAGCGGGAATGGCGGCCCTGCCGAGAATTATGGGCGCAAGCCAGTGGCCGAGCGAAGGCACTCGGAGCGGTAGAGATGTGTCGTAAGAACCCGTTAAAGAGTAGGTTCTATTTGTTCAAAGGAAAAGCCCGGGGTCGGCATGGCAAGTCGATAGCCGAATACCGTCTGGCGGCGAAGGAGCCGTGGTTGTTGGCCAGCTCCTTGTGCGGTCGTCAATCGGCCAAGCGCGTGGTGAAACTCTATCGTACGCGGATGCAGATTGAAGAAGGGTTCCGGGATTTGAAAAGTCCAGCCTATGGCTTCAGTTTTAATCTGGCCTATAGTCGTGACCCGCACCGCATTGAGGTGTTGCTGTTGATTGCGGCTTTGGCAGGCATGGTGGCCTGGGCCGTGGGTTGGCTGACAGAGCGGCAACAATTACATTATCAGTTTCAGGCCAATTCGATAAAACATCGGCGCGTGCTCTCTCTATTCTATCTAGGCTGCCAAGTGATTCGACGAAAAGTAAGGGTAATCGTAAGTGAACAAAGTATCCGTGAGGTTTTCGATGCTATCGAAAATGAAGGATGCCCCCCATGAAACAGGGCAATTTATGCGTCTATCCTACAGGCCAAGGAGGCCTGGGTCCAGGCCGCCATCGAGGAAAGCCATGCCCAGGGAAAACGGGTGGCCGTGCATGCCACTCAGCGGGAAATGGCCCGGGCGGCGGTGGAGGTGGGTGCGGATATTCTGGTCCATAGCATTGAGGATAAGGCGGTCGATCCCGCGCTGATTCAACGCCTAAAGGCGCGCGGGGTCTCCTACATTACCACGTTCATGGTTCAAGAAGGCTACCGGGAAGTTTTGGGACAGGACATTGAGCTTTCCCCCATCGAGCAACGTATGGGCGACCCCCAAGTGATCGCCACTTTCAATGATCTGGCCAAACTTCAGCCCTGGCGAGGCTGGCTGGGTGCCTTGTCCTCCTTTTCCCTTCCCCCGCTGATGGGCCACAACCTCAAGCACCTTCAGGAACAGGGGGTGACCATTGCCGCCGGCACGGATGCGGGCAATATCGGCACCCTCCATGGACCGGCACTGCACCGAGAACTGGAACTCATGGCCCAGGCCAAGTTATCCCCATTGGAAATCCTGGTTGCGGCCACCCAAGGCGGGGCCCAAGTGATGGGGCGGGAGTCCGAACTGGGGACGATCGAGACCGGCAAACTCGCGGATCTCCTCCTCCTAGAGGCCGATCCCCTGGAGGACATTCGCCACACCCGCCAAATCTACCGGATAGTCAAAGGCGGCACGGTCCTGGATCCGGAACAGATCCTGAAGCATTTGGAAAATCCATGGGAATAAGATGGGCTATCTCCGAACCCCCGAGGGCGCATACTGAAATGGCTTTCAGAGCGAGACTGCTCATACTGTATGGAGTGATAACTTTCTCCTCCTCCACTTTCGCTCAAAGTGATACCAATTTAATCAAAGAATGCAATTTATTAAGGCCTCAAGTGGTTGTTTAGGCTGCATCTATACAATGCAAAATCACATAAAATTGGTATGACACCCCTGGTGCAACGGCGATACCTCAAAAATCGCCATCGGCTTTGTCGCTCACCGAAATCGTCAAAGGTGCGGTCGGCCCCTTTCCATCTCATTCCGATGGATACGGCAATCCTGGTGCCAGTGGCTTGGGGTACATTTCTGTGGTGACCCTCCAGACGGGGCAAACGCTCAAAGAATTAGCCCTACCGGGACAACAGGGGGCAGGCTTGGATGGAACAGTCGCCTTCGACCGTGCGGAAGCGACCGGCACCTATATAGGACAAATCAATCTTATCGTCGCCTCCTCTTTTAGCGGCCTTTGTGCCTTACATCGTGCTTGCAAAGGAGGCTGTGCCGCCCGGAGGGCCTGAAAAGCTTTTTGGAAATGAAGATCTCTGATTGGGAGAAAGCGCTGCAACAGAGGAAAAAACGCAAGGCCTATTCCGTTACCCATCCGCAATGAGTGTTCTCACATACCGAGGAAGGGGAAGAACGCTCGGATGGTTTGCTGGTTTGACAGTAAACCCTCACCGTAGGGGCCTCCGCCGGCAAGCGGCCGCCCCAACGCTCGAAATGGCGAATCGCCGAGCGGTAGGCCCGCCGGGTATTCTCCGCCGTAGCCGCTTCGATATAGCGCTGGTGCTGGAGTGTTGATGCGCGCCCTCCCTGGCGCGCCCCCTGAGGGCATCCTTCGGATGTCCCGATTCGCTCCCGACGAATCGGTAAGGCGCCGTCGGACTCTTCAGAAGCGGCAGCTTCCCGGACGAGTAGAGGAAGGGTTAAAGCTCGACTCATTTTCTTTTCTCGCACCCGCGAAACAATTCAAGATAAGGAGGTGAAAAGTACCGTATTTAGCAGGAGGGTTCCAAACAGAGATTCTGCGCTACAATCTTGAATAGCCTAACATGGCCATTGCTTGTTTGGCTAAACGGTTCGTTGAAGCGGAACCCATGATGTGTGCCCTGGGGTTCTCCACTTCAGAATTCGAACCCTTTGTGGAACAGGATATGCCACAAAGCCGTAGCAGAGGGTTGGTTCTATGAATTTTTCATAAATTGCTGATGGGTAGAAGGATGGGGACCCGCTTGTATCCCCCCAACTTCGCACCCATTTAGGCGGTTTGATTCCCGCCGAATCTTGCAATTTTTCCTCCGAAAAATCATATTCACCGAGGAGGTTGATATGTCGCCAGGAAAGGGCCTCGTCGTGGTGGCCGTGATCCTCGCCCTGGTTGTACTGCTCGGGGGCATCTACATGGTCGTGTTCCACATGCCGGGCCAATCTTACCGTGGCATGCCGCCGCCGTTGGCGAGCGAAGAGAAGGCGTTACGTGACCGCCTCCGGGAGCATGTCAGGGTTCTGTCCCACCAGATTGGCGAGCGGCACTACTGGGAACCCCATAACACGCTGAACGCGGCGGTCTACATCGAACAGACGTTTCGGAACATTGGCTACGAACCGGTCAGGCACGCCGTTCAGACCCGTGAGAGACTATTCGACAATATCGAGGTAACGCTGCGGGGAGACCGCCTGCAGGACGAATCACTGGTCATCGGCGCCCACTACGACACGGTCCGCGGCAGCCCCGGCGCGGACGACAATGCCTCCGGGGTTGCCGTCCTGCTGGAGCTGGCGCGGCTGCTGCATGGCGCGAAGCCCGACCGGACCATTCACCTGGTCGCCTTCGCCAACGAAGAGGCCCCCTTCTTCGGCACCCAAGCCATGGGCAGCCTGAATTACGCCCGACAGACCCGCGCGGACGGCGAGAACATCGTGGGCATGATCTCCCTGGAGATGCTGGGCTACTACACCGGGGAACGCGACAGCCAGCACTACCCGCCGCCCCTCGGCTACCTCTACCCGGACACGGGGAATTTCGTGGCATTCGTGGGCAACACGGCTTCCCGGCAACTGGTGCGGGACGCCATTGAGGCCTTTCGCGAACACGCCACGGTCCCCTCGGAAGGCCTGGCCGCGCCGGAACTGCTGGAAGCCATCCGGCGCTCGGACCACTGGGCCTTCTGGGAGATGGGCTACCCGGCCCTGATGCTCACGGACACGGCCAATTTCCGCAACCCCCACTACCACGGCCCGAGCGACACATACCCAACACTGGACTACGAGACCATGACGCGGCTGACCGCCGCCCTGGCACAAGCCGTGGCAGACATGGCCCGGCAGTGAAGTGACCCGAGCGTGGCATTGAGCAGATCGCCTGTCCCTATGACGGTGTTGTGCATTGCCTCAATGCCCAGGATCTGTCGCAGTGGCGAGCCAGGCTGAATGCAGGAGGAATGAACCTCCAATACCTCGATCTCGACGCCCAATCTAACCAGGCCATTGACGATATTCAGCCCGGAGCGTACCCCCAGACCCATAGTCATAGCGGCGATGTGCCAACTAGAGGGTCGGCAACGATTCGTGCGATAAACAGCCACAGGGGGCAGCTAAGGGATGTTGGAAAACATTGTTTTCCAATGCAAAAATACTATACTGGTTACTAGTGACGCCTTTCTTTGATTCACTGATTGGAGATAAGGCTCTTTATCACGTAGGAGCGCATGAGGCTGGCTTATCTGGCCTTAGGCACAAACCGTTTGGCGGTTGAAGAAAAATGGAACCCGCACGGAGGGGTCAAAAGGCCATGTATCTTACCCTGGAGCAAGCCGCTAAAGAAACCGGGAAAAGTAAAGACGCCATTGCCAAGGCCATCCAAGCTGAGCAGTTGCCCGTCCAGAAAGGCGAACAGGGTCAATGGCAAATCGACTCGGCGGATCTGTTTCAGGTGTTCCCTCAGGAGGGTGAGCCGGTGACTTCTTCTTATTCTGAGCCTTCACCAGACGCGTCTCCACGCTCAGCGGAGGCCTCGCCGGAAAACCCCCTGGAACCGCTAGCGCAGGAAATCCAACAGCTTCGGCAGCAACTTCAGCACCAGGCCGCGCAAGCCCAAGAACGCTATCAAGAATGGAAACACCTGATGGAACAGGAGGCTAACGAACGACAGCGGTTGATAGAGGCGCTTGCTGCGCCGTTGGAAGAGGAAAACCAGCAACTTCGCCAAGCCTTAGAGCAGGCGCAGAAAAAGAACCGGGATCTGAAACACCGGCTTGCGGAGGAAGCGAAAGAGCGGCGGCAACTCACCGAGAAGCTTACGGAGTCTCAATCACCGCCGCAGCCCGCCTGGGCCCGGTGGCTCAACCGGGGGAAATAACCCGATGTACTCTACGGCGAGTATAGGCTTGACCGGAAAAGAATCTTGGGGACCCTACAGCTGCAGCTTGATCTCAACGTTGATGCTTAGTGTGTATTCTTACCCAATAGCGCGTAAAGCATCGCCCAATCGGGCGGTGATATAAGCGCAAGCCGCGAAGCGGCTTTACAGGATTCTCTGATTTTTGTAAAATACAAATATGACGAAGAGGGCGTACCAGGAACGATTCTATCCCACAGCTGAACAAGCCGAACTGCTGGCGCGTTCGTTCGGCTGTGCGCGTTTTGTTTGGAACAGCACGCTCAAGCATCGTACCGATGCGTTCTATCAGAACGGCGAAGTCATTCCCCATTCGGCGCTGGAAAAAAGGCTTGTCCAACTCAAGCAGGACTTTTCTTGGCTGAATGAGGTTTCCAGCGTTATTTTCCAGCAGTTGCTGCGCGATCAGCAGCAGGCTTTCAAGCCCTTCTGGGAGAAGCGAGCGGGGTATCCGCGTTTCAAATCCAAGCATCGGGGCCAGTCAATCCGACTGACCAAAGCCGCGTTCCGGTTCAAGGACGGCCACCTGTTCATCGCCAAGTCGAGCGAACCGTTGAATATCCACTGGAGCTTCAAGGACGGTCTGCCGTCAGAGCCCTCCGCTATCACGATTTCTAAGGACGCAGCGGGACGCTATTTTGTGTCCATGCTGTGTGAATTCGAGTCCGAACCGATGCCGGTGGTCAACAAGACGGTCGGCATCGATCTGGGTCTGAAAGACTTGTTCGTCACTAGCGACGGATTCAAATCCGGCAATCCCAAGTACACCGAGCAGTACGAAGCGAAGCTGGCCTATCTGCAGCGTAAGCTGGCGAAGAAGCGCAAAGGTTCCCGTAACCGCAACAAACTGCGGCTGAAGGTGGCCCGTGTGCACACCAAAATAGCTGACTGCCGTAGGGACGCCACCCACAAGGCGACCCGCACACTGATCAACGAAAACCAAGTCGTGTGCGTTGAATCTCTGGCGGTGAAGAACATGATCAAACACCCCCGGCTTGCCAAGCACATAGCCGATGCCCATTGGGGTGAGTTTGTCCGTCAACTGAAGTACAAGGCGCAGTGGGTAGGGCGAACCGTAGTCGAGATCGACCGCGGGTTTCCCAGCTCCAAGCGTTGCCCCACCCCAGGGTGCGGACATATCAACGAAACGCTGCCGCTGGAGGTGCGTGAATGGCGCTGTCCCTCGTGCGGGACTGTCCATGACCGCGACATCGCAGCGGCGATCAATATCAAAACCGCCGGGCTGGCGGGGTTAGCCTCTGGAGCCACTGGAACGGGGGCGACAACAGGCGTTGTCGCCTAGGGAAGGCGTGTTGAACGAGGAAAGTTCTTGGAGTGATCCAACAACCCTCGCCCGACAGGGCCGGGAGAAGTCAGAGCAATCTGGGTGCGACCCTCCTTCCGGTCCTACAGCTGCTGTATCTACTCTGCGTCAAACACGGCGACGGGGGGTACCTCCTAGGTGCGTCGTCGGGTTGTCCTCATAGGCAGAGTCGCTTTATGGTACCCCTGTAAATCCGATACCAACTGATATGTTAGCCAGATTCTTGGCCTGTCTCCCCGGTGGTTCGCAGCCCGGTGTATTGTAGCAGGCCTGGAGCCAGCTATTCGTATTGTGTGATATCAGCAACAAATCCTTGTCGTTGGGGTTGTAGGGGCCGTCCGGCACCTTCGGGCCGTCGGAATTGGGACCCTTTCCACGTACATTACTCCGTGCCTGTGCATCCAGTTCGATGACTAGGTCTCTGATGGCGATTTTTGACATTTCATACCAATTTCATGTAATTTTGCATTCTATAGATTCAGTCTAAACAACCACTTGAAGCCTCAATAAATTGCATTCTTTAACTAAATTGGTATCAATTCCTCCAATACTGCAGTTGATGCGATTTGTGGGACCCAATAGCAGTCCCCGAGATGGATCACGTCGCCAGCGGGTGACTGTGACACCGCCTTTAGTTCTTTTGGCAATATCCATACCCAATTGGGAACCCGCCTCCAGAGACCGGATAACCAGTTGAAGTCAAAAAATAATAGAGGAATCTTCGGGTGAGGGCCGGGCTGGATAAACGGGATACTGATGCACTTCTACAGACAATAGGGGTGCAGAGTGTTGGCGCGGGTCCGACATCCGCACAGCGATATTGAATTTGGAGCTGCAACGGTGCAGTCACGCTGCACTTGGCCCAGTTACAACGAAGCTGTCATTATTGTAAGCGCTACTCACCAACCCGAATTCAGCGGCAGCCGTTAATATTAATTCGCCTTGGAGAGGGGTCTGCTTGTATCTTTTTGAAGGTAGTGCTGCATATTGAGTGATTATGCGCTATATTTATATTATGTATGTATAGATTTCTCAAGGAGATAGCCATGAACTGTCCCCGATGCGGTGGTACTCATATTGTCAAAAATGGGAGTAATGGGGTCGGGACACCCAAATTTTTATGCAAAGTCTGCGGTCGGCAATTCGTGGAGGACCCCAAGAATTGCTCCATTACTCAAGAGACGAAAGAGCTGATTGATAAATTGCTCTTAGAGAGAATTCCGCTGGCAGGGATTGTCCGAGTCACGGGCGTTTCAGAGCGCTGGTTGCAATATTATGTGAACGATAAATATGCGCATACACCGCGGCGAGTGGAGATAAAAAAAAGTCCAGAGCTCGTTTAACCCTTGAGTGCGATGAGCTTTGGTCGTTTGTCGCCAGAAAGGGCAATAAACAATGGGTGTGGTTAGCGTTCGATAGGGACACCCAAGAAGTTGTGGGGGTTTATATCGGCGATCGGAGTCAAACAGGGGCACAAGGATTATGGCAGTCCTTACCCGCCGTTTATCGGCAGCGGGCCGTAAGTTACACCGATTTTTGGGAAGCCTATGAGGCTATCTTCCCAGGGCCACGCCATCGCAGCGTGGGCAAAGAAACGGGACAAACAAGCCACATTGAACGCTTTAATTGTACGCTCAGACAGCGTGTTTCGCGTTTAGTCAGAAAAGCACTCTCTTTCTCCAAGAAATTAGAAAACCATGTCGGCGCTATTTGGTATTTTGTCCACCATTATAATGCGACCCTTTGCCCAACAACCCGATCCTGATTATCACTCATAATGCAGGACTACCTTTTTGAATAGTGCAAGGCGGCTCGAGCTGGCCCTTTTCGGCCCCAGAGCATTCAACCACAGTCAGTTTGGCTGCGTTTTTGACAATGCGCTACTATTTTCACGCAGGGGTAATCGCATGAATAAATTTCAAACTATCCCCCTTCCTTCCCTTTTCTACGCTGACTTTTAAAGGATTTCCCGATGACGCATTTTGGTCTGCTTTGCCCCGCTTTGACGGGCCATCTCAATACGCTGCTCCCTCTGGGGCAAGCGCTGCAAAAGCGCGGCCATCGCGTGACCCTGGTGGGCCTACTTGATGCCGAGCCCCCCACGCGTGCGGCAGGCTTGGAATTTCGGCCTATTGGCGAAACGGAAAGACCCGCGGGGGCCATAGCTGAGCTCACCGCTCAAGCGAGCACTTTAAGTGGGCGGGCGGCGCTTCGCTATGCGGTTGCGGTCTTTCAACAAGATGCTGCCCTGCTCTTGCGGGAAGCCCCGGCAGTGATTAAAGCCGCAGGGATAGACGCGCTGCTGGTTGACCAATTCTCGCGAGGAGGGGGCACGGTCGCGGATTTTTTAAACCTTCCCTTTATTACCCTCTGCAGTGGTGTGGTGCTCAATCGAGAGCCGAGCATTCCGCCTTTTAATACCTCCTGGAACTATCATCCGGCGTGGTGGGCTCAGCTACGCAACCGACTAGGCTATGGGCTGCTCAGTCGCGTGACCCAACCCCTCACTGAAGTCGTGGCTGAATATCGCCGCACCTGGAATTTACCCCCCCTTTCCCATCCCAATGAGGCCTATTCTCAACTGGCGCAAATCAGTCAACAACCGGCTGAATTGGAATTTCCCCGGCAGCAATTGCCCCCCTGGTTCCATTTCACAGGACCCTATCACTCTTCAGGAAGCCGGGAGCCGGTACCTTTCCCATGGGAGAAACTGACGGGACAACCGCTGATTTACGCTTCCATGGGCACGGTGCTCGGCCGCTTTAAGGGGGTTTTTCAGCAAATTGCCGCCGCCTGTGAGGGTCTCGATGCCCAATTGGTGATTTCTCTCGGCGGTTCAGTCCCTCCTGAAGCCTTGCCGGCCCTACCGGGTTCGCCGCTGGTGGTCGGCTATGCGCCCCAATTAGAACTGCTCCAACGGGCCGCGCTGACGATCACCCATGCCGGTATGAACACCACCTTAGAATCCTTAAGCAATGGGGTGCCGCTGGTCGCCATTCCCATTGCCAACGATCAGCCTGGCGTGGCGGCACGGGTAGCGTGGACCGGCGCGGGGGTCAGGGTCCCCCTGAAACGCCTGCGTGTCCCCCGGCTGCGTCAGGCCATTGCCCAGGTGCTGACCCACGATTCTTACCGAAAGCATGCCCTTAGGTTCCAAGCGGCCATTCAGCGCGCAGGAGGGGTGGATCAGGCCGTGGAGATTATCCTGCAGGCGGTCTCTACCGGAAAGCCTGTTTTAAGAGAAACAAACGCCCCAGGCATGGGCGGTTAGCAAGGGAAAGAGGGGTCATTATAGATAGGACCTTTCCCCCACCCTTAATGCAGCGGACGACTTTCGCCGTCACCCTGCGAGGGTATTCACGTGGATTTTAATTCTTTAAGTGCGAAGCCAGCGACTCCATTCACAGCCAGCGTAATACCAATTTCATGTAATTTTGCATTGTATAGATGCAGTCTAAACAAGCACTTGAAGCCTTAATAAATTGCATTCTTTGATTAAATTGGTATTACGCAACGGGAATCGGTAGCGATGCAAGAAAGCCTCCCGGTTCGCCTCGCTGCGCGCGACCTCAAGGGGGTTGCGCATCAGGCGCAACGAGCTGCATCTGGGGAAAGAACTCCGGCGCCAGGTCCCAGTAGGACTTCAGGAAGGCATGACTCGTTTCGATGTAGACGTGCGGCGCGTACCGGCGAATGCGCTGTTGCTTCCTCAATAACTGCTTTCTTACCGCTTCCACATCGCCGATACAGCGGTCATAGATTGGCCGGCCGAACATCGTCGGATTACCCCAGTCAAAGAAAGGCTCGTGGAATACGACGCATTGGCGGGTGTTCCGCCGCAGGAGCCCACAAAGAAAACCCGTTCCTGAGCGCCCGCTCGTGAGGGTGAAGATGGTCCGGGTCACCGCCCATTCCTGTCCGGCAGGATTACTTTAAAAACGGCTGTTTCACCGGGCCGGATTTTGACAACGCCATTGCCTCCATCGAATAGTTTCAATTCTGTGTTCTTTGGAGTTTCGCCATGACTGATTTCAATTTTGTTCCTACAAAACTTCATCAATCTGGAGAATTCGCGGTTCCTCGCGGTCCTCGACGAAGGGGTGACCTTGGTCTTGGGGTCTTTACCGCTCCTCGCGCTTTCACTTCGGGTGCTCCCCACCCTAGGCTCCGAGAGCAAAAAAATCATAGCGCCAATTCATGGCAAAACGCAACTCATGTGGCCCTCGCGCTCGGCGCGCCGTTTCACTTCGCAACCTTGCTAGGGGGCGCCTAACATCCATGTGAGGCTCCAAGGCAGTATTCAGGATACGTGAACAAACACAGCTGGATCAATGCCCGTAAGCTGTATGACCAGAGGAACGTCTGCAGCAGGAAACGGTTAAGCCGTAGCTGACAGCAGGAGTACAGGTTCAGGAAATCCTTATCAACATCAGGGCTTTTTATAGCGGATGACACGTAAGCATTTAGCGGCTTACGACGATCCGGATGTGTGCGCGCTGGCCGCTGCCTATGCGGCTGGGATCGTCCGGAGCCCTCCCTTTGTGGACGGTAATAAGCACACGGCCTTCATGGCGGCTTATCTCTTTCTGGCGCGCAACGGCCTGCGTCTTACGGCCCCGGAAGACAAAGCCACGTATACGATGAGGGCGCTTGCCGCGGGCGATATAGATGAAGCCACCTTCGCTGCTTGGCTGCGTGACCACACGCGAGAGATCGACGCATGAGTGCGGAAAGCAGGCGGATGGAATACCCATTGATGCTTTCCCTCCCTAAGGATGATCGTCTGTTCATCGTAGGTCCGCTCTTCAGGGAGACGGGCTCACCGAATATTTACGGTTCTGGTAAGGGAACAGGCATGGTCGTCACTCTAAGCTATTGAGCCCATTACAGCAAACGCCGCAAGCAGTTCAAATAGGCCTCTTCCGAGGGGGGGGTCCCGCTATCCTGGGCATCCCAGAGGGTCTGAGCTAGGCACTCCATCATCCGATGTTCCGCCTGATGGAGATCGGGGAGGCGGGAGGCTAAAGTTTGGTAGATGCCCCGAATGCCGGGGGGACGATCCACGTTGATTTGTTCCTGGAGCGAGATATGTAACGCCATGTGCAGAAAAGGATTTTCTTGTCCATTTTGACCGGAAAACTCTTGTTCCAAGGATTCCTTGCGGTCTAGCAAGGGATGATACTCAGGGTGCTGGTCGATGACTTGCCCAATGATGGCTTCCATGGGGGAGAGGGGTTCTCTCGCCTGCTGCTTTTCCCGCACTACGAGGAAGATTTGCCGCATCTGTTGCCGATCTTGACTGTACATCATTTAGCTCGCTGTTTTCTTCAATCCAGGGGATTCCGCCTTGACTATCTTTTGATAATAGTCGCAAAGGTCGTTGATTAAACAGTCTTGGCAGCGAGGATTGCGGGCGGTGCACACATAGCGGCCATGGAGAATGAGCCAGTGGTGGGCATCGTGCTTAAATTCATCGGGGATCACCCGGGTCAGTATGTCCTCCACCTGGCGCGGCGTTTTACCCGGGGCCAGGCCGATGCGGTTGGCCACCCGGAAAATGTGGGTATCGACGGCAATGACCGGTTGGCCGAAAGCGGTGTTGAGCATGACATTAGCGGTCTTTCGTCCTACCCCGGGCAGGGCTTCTAAAGCGGCCCGATCATTAGGCACTCGGCCATCATGCCATTCTAACAGAAGATGGCAGGTCTGGAGGATATTCTTCGCTTTGCTGTTGAATAGGCCGATGGTCTTGATGTAACCCTTTAAGCCTTCTTCTCCCAGATCCAGGATGGCCTGGGGGGTATTGGCCACCGGAAAAAGCTTGGCGGTGGCTTTATTGACCCCTTTATCCGTGGCTTGGGCGGACAAGATGACGGCAACGAGAAGTTCAAAGGGAGTATGGTGCTTCAGCTCCGTGGTGGGTTTAGGGTTGGCCGCTTGGAAGCGGGAGAATATTTCATGAATTTCTGCGCTATTTTTCATGGCAGGAATGGTTTTTTAAATGCGCTCGGGCAAGATACCTGCAGGTTGGGCGGCGCGGCTTTTTCGGGTTGCAGCCCGTTGTGCAAGCCGGTGGTCGATGGCATTTTTCAGGGCGATCAAAAGCCCGAGGCCAATAAAAGCACCCGGTGGCAGCACGGCCATGAGAAAGCCCCGATAGTCTTCCATGAGGGTCAATTTCAAATCGCGGGCGGCTTCACCGAACATGAGATGGGCCTGGTCCAGCAAGGTTCCCTGGCCTAGGGCTTCCCGCAAGCCACCCAAAAGCACCAGCACCAGGGTAAAGCCCAGGCCCATCATGAGGCCATCGGCAAAAGCCCGACCCACCTTTTGCCGAGAGGCGAAGGCTTCGGCGCGGCCAATGATGGCGCAATTGGTGACGATCAGCGGAATAAAAATACCCAGAACTTTATATAAATCATAGAAATAGGCATTCATCAACAATTCGATGGTGGTCACGATGGAGGCGATGATCAGCACGAACACCGGCAGGCGCACTTCCGTGGGGACCCAATGACGAATAAGGGCCACCAGGCTGTTGGAGGCCACCAAGGTCAGCAGAGTGGCCAGCCCCAGACCCAGGCCGTTGATTACCGTTCCGGTGACCGCCAGTAGGGGACAGAGTCCCAGTAACTGCACCAACGCGACATTATTGTTCCATAGTCCTTCTTGGCTGATTTGACCATAGCTAACGGGGGCTGCCATGGAAGCGTTCCTCCTCTTGGGCAAAGAGTTTATCTCGGTGATTCTCGAAATACTTCAGGGTGTTGCGGACTGCTTTGACGATGGCCCGGGGAGTGATGGTGGCCCCGGTGAACTGATCGAAGGCGCCACCGTCTCGCTTGACTTGCCACTTCGATTCAGGGGGATTGCCGAGGGAGCGGTTCCTAAAACCCAAGATCCACTCAGACTTTCCTTCCTCGATCTCATCCCCCAGCCCAGGGGTTTCCTTATGGGAGAGGACCCTTACCCCCGCCAGGCTGCCGTCGTAGTGGATTCCCACCAGCAGCTTAATCGCCCCATTATAACCCTCCGGTGCCACGGGTGTGAGGATCACCGCCACCGGTTGACTATCCCGACGGGCTCGGTAAGCCAGTATGGGCTTCTCCGTTCCCAGCAGGGGGTCGCTCACTTGGAACGTGTCTTCTAGAATAGGGTTATTGTAGGCCGTACTAGGCAGGACTGCTGCAATGGCCTGCCGTAAGGCCGCCCGTTCATTGGCCGCAATCTGCTCCCGGGTCAGGGCTTCGGTGATAGCCACGATGCCGGTCCCCGCTACCGCAAAGAGGCCGAGCAGCAAGCCGACTCGGAGCATTGGGCGATTCCCTATCACGGGCGCCGGTTTTGGCCAAAGACCCGCGGCGGGGTGTAATAATCAATGAGGGGAACCGCCATATTCATGAGCAGGACGGCAAAGGCCACCCCATCCGGGTAACCTCCCCAAGTGCGAATGATATAGGTCAGACAACCGATGCCGGCCCCATAAAGCAAACGGCCCCGGGGGGTGGCCGCGGCAGTGACCGGATCGGTGGCAATGAAAAAGACCCCCAGCAGGGTGCCGCCACTGACAAGGTGGAACAGGGCAGAAGGGTGGGTGGCAGGTTCCAGCCATTGGAAGAGCAGGGCCAGGGTCAGCAAGCTACCCACCATGGCAAAGGGAATATGCCAGCTAATTACCCGCTTATAGAGGAGCCATAGGCCCCCCAGGAGAAACCCCATATTGATCCACTCCCAACCCTTGCCTCCCAGCATGCCAAACAGGGGGTGGGTGCGGATTTCCGCCATGGGTTGACCGAGCCCCAATTGAGTTTTGGTGTAGTCCAGGGGGGTTGCCCCTGAGAGGGCATCGATTGTTGTTCCTTGAGCAGGGGTACCGGTGAATACCCAGGTTAGACTCTCTTTCAGACTTAAAGGTTGGGCAGCTAACTCCTGTACGGGTAGCCAGGTGGTCATTTCCTTGGGAAAGGAAATCAGCAATAGTACATAGCCGACCATGGCGGGATTGAAGGGGTTGTAGCCCAGGCCCCCATAGAGATGCTTGGCAAAGATAAGGGCAAACGCAGTGCCGATGACGGGCACCCACCAGGGACTCAGGGGGGGGAGGCAAAGAGCGAGCAGAACGGCCGTCACCACCGCGCTGCCATCGGTCAAAAAGGGGGTGAGGGGTTGCTGCCGGGCTACCAACATGAGCGTTTCGGTAGCCAAAGCAGCGGTGACGGCAAGGGCGATATTGATGAGGACTCCGTAACCGAAATATCCCACATAGAGGGCGATGGCCGGCACCAGGGCATAAATCACTTGGAACATGAGCTGGGAAATGCCTTTTCCCTGATGTAGGTGGGGCGAGCTGAAAAATTGAAACGGCATGGGTGAATGTTGGTATTCTGGGATATCAGTGGCCCTATTGAGAGGGCGGCGTTTCGTCCACAGCCTTGTTCTGGGCGGTCCGTTTGGCCCGGGCCCGTTCTACTGCGGCTTGAATGGCCGCCTGCTTGTCCGTCTTGCTGGCCGAGGGGGCCACAGCGGCTTTTTTGGCTTGCTGCCGGGCTGCCCTTTCTTGTTGTTCCCGTTCCCGCCGTTGGCGCCTAAATTCATGCCGCTGGCGGGCCAAATCCGCTTTCTCCCGCTCCTGTTCTTGGGCCCAGATTTCACTTTTGGCGTAACGATAATAATGAACTAAGGGAATGTGGCTAGGGCAAACATAGTCACAACAACCACATTCAATACAATCAAAAAGATGGTAATCCTGTAGTTTATCCAATTCTTTGGCCCGAGCATGCCAGTAGAGCTGTTGGGGCAGGAGCTGCACTGGGCAAACCTCCCCACAAGCGCCACAACGAATGCAGGGCATCACCGGGGGCTGCCGGACTCTTTCCTGAAGGCCCGCTAGCAGGCAGTTGGTGGTTTTGATAACCGGCGCTGCGTCATGGTGGAGGGTGAAGCCCATCATGGGGCCCCCCATGATCAGGCGGTCGATGCGGTCAATATCTGTATCACACTGGGTTAACAGATGGCGGATGGGGGTTCCCAACAGGACTTCCAGGTTGCGGGGGCGAGCCACGGCGCTGCCGGTGACAGTCACGATTCGGGAGATTAGGGGTTCCCCTACATTTATGGCTCGATGGACGGCGACCGCAGTGCCCACATTGTGACAGACAACCCCGACATCAATGGGGAGACCGTTGCTTGGGACCTCCTGGCCGGTTAAGACCTTAATGAGCTGTTTCTCGCCTCCCGTAGGGTAGCGGGTTGGAATTGATACCACTTCGATTCCCTCAGTCGCTGCGGCCGCCAAAGCGCGGTAGGCTTCAGACTTGTTGTCTTCAATGCCGATGAGGCAATGATGGACGTGGAGGGCATGGCCCATGATTCTAATCCCTTGGATGATCTCCTCGGCCCGCTCCCGCATGAGCAGATCATCGCAGGTAATATAGGGTTCACACTCAGCGCCGTTGAGAATCAGGGTCTCAACCCGGGGTTCGGGACCGGGATTGAGTTTGATAAAGGTGGGGAAACCCGCTCCCCCTAGTCCCACGATCCCCGCTTGGCGGATCAAGTTGCGCAGCTGGCTAGGATCGAGTTGCTGATAATTTTCCACCCGCTGGCGTTCGCTCCAGGCGTCCTCGCCATCGGTCTCGATGACGATGCAAGGGGCGTTCAGACCAGAAGGGTGGGGAATCGGCAGGTTGTCAATGGCCACCACTTGGCCGGAACTTGAGGCATGCACGGGGGCACTGAGGTAGCCCTGGGCGGTGGCAATGACTTGGCCCTTAAGCACCCGCTCACCGAGGTTAACCACTGGCTCCGCCGGCTCGCCAATGTGCTGTTGCAAAGGCAACACCAGTTGTTTTGGCAGCGCTGCTGGGGCAATCGGCGCTTGGGTAGAGGGGCTTTTGTGGTCGGGTAGTTTCAGGCCGCCAGGGAATGACCAAAGCCGACGTTTTTTCATGAAGCCTCTTCTCCCTGAAAGTCGCTAACTTCAGGCAAAAGAGGTTTATTCGCCTTTGCCTTTTGCTGTTGGAGGGCAATGGGTAACGGCGGTTCTATGACTTCCGGGAATGGCCACTTCCAGCTGCCTAGATCAGGGGTGAGGGGAACCATCTCAATACAGTCCACTGGGCAGGGGGCGACGCACAGCTCACAGCCCGTGCATTCAGCCGCGATCACGGTATGGAGTTGCTTGGCCGCACCCAGGATGGCATCCACCGGGCAAGCCTGGATACAGAGGGTGCAGCCGATGCAGCGATTTTCATCAATTACCGCCAGCGCCTTGGGTTTTTCTTCCTGCTCCGAGTCCAGGGGTTTGGGATCGCGCCCTAGTAAATCCGCTAGGGCGATGATGGTCGCCTCTCCTCCTGGAGGACAACGGTTGATATCCGCTTCCTCAGCAGCAATGGCTTGAGCATAGGGGCGACAGCCGGGATAGCTGCACTGACCGCATTGGGTCTGGGGCAGGAGGGCGTCGATCTGATCCACTACCGGATCGCCATCTACTTTAAAGCGCAGGTTGGCATACCCTAAAAGGAGGCCAAATAGTGCCGCCAGCGCGGACAACGCCAAAATTGCAACTAGCATAGGATTATCCTTTGACCAATCCGGAAAAGCCCATAAAGGCCATGGACATCAGCCCGGCGGTAATCAGCCCAATGGCTGGTCCCTGAAAAGGGCGGGGCACTTCCGCTGCCGCAATTCGTTCCCGCAGGGCCGCAAATAAGACCAATACCAGGGAAAAGCCCAGGGCAGCCCCAAAGCCGTAGAGGGCCGAGGGTAAGAATCCCTGTTGGTGCTGGATGTTCAGCAAAGCCACTCCCAGCACTGCGCAGTTGGTGGTAATCAGAGGGAGAAAAATCCCTAATACTTGATATAAGAGCGGGCTGGTTTTATGGACCACCATTTCCGTAAACTGTACGACAAAGGCGATGGTCAGGATAAAGGCGATGGTACGCAGATATTCAATCCCTAAGGGCGCCAATAGATATTGGTTGAGCAAATAGCTGCATACCGAAGAGAGGGTGAGCACGAAAGTCGTGGCTAGCCCCATCCCTATTGCGGTTTCCAGTTTCCGGGAGACGCCCATAAAGGGGCAGAGACCTAAAAATTTCACCAGCACAAAATTATTGACCAGCACTGTGCTGACTAGAATCAGAGCATACTCGGTCATGGGAAGGCTTTGAGGCTATTTGACCCGCATTCCGGGTTGTGCGCCTTCATCCGGATTGAGCAGATAAATTTCTTTACCCCCCGGGCCGGCTGCTAGGACCATGCCTTCGGAGATCCCAAAGCGCATTTTTCGCGGAGCCAAATTGGCCACCATGATTGTGAGACGGCCGACCAAGTTTTCCGGTGCGTAAGCGGCCTTGATCCCGGCAAAGACCTGGCGAGTTTCACCCCCCAAATCCAGCTCTAGGCGTAGGAGTTTATCGGCTCCTTCCACCTGTTCTGCCTTGAGGATTCGGGCCACCCGCAAATCAAGTTTGGCAAAATCCTCAAACTGAATGATTTCAGCAATGGGATTCTCAGCCAAGGGGCCATTTGCTTGAGCAGGGTTTGCCTTCTTTTCCAGATGTTCTTTGGAGTCCTCGATCATGGCCTCTATCCTGGTTTTTTCCACACGGGTCATCAGGGGTTGAAAACGGTTAAGGGTATGGTTGAGCAAGGGCGTACCGGCATCGGACCAAACCAGTGGGCGGCAATTGAGAAACTCTTCGGCTTTTTCCGCCATCATCGGCAAGACCGGTTTGAGGTAGACCATTAACTGTCGGAAGAGGTTGAGGCCGAGGGTGCAAACCTCTTGGACTTCCTGTTCTCGCCCCGGCTCTTTGATGGCCACCCAGGGCTGACGGTCGTCAATATAGCGGTTGGCCTGGTCGGCAAGCGCCATGATTTCTCGCATGGCGTGGCCAAATTCCCGATTTTCGTAGTATTGGGCCAAGCGGTCAGCGGCTGCTGCAAACTCCTGAAATAGCGCTTCCTTGGTTAAGTGGTTTGCAAGGCGGCTGTGAAAGTGTTTATTAATAAAGCCCGCGCAACGACTGGCAATATTCACCACCTTACCGACCAGATCGGCATTGACCCGAGCGGTGAAATCTTCGAAATTAAGGTCTAAATCCTCAATCCCGCTGCCTAGTTTGGCGGCAAAGTAATAACGCAGGTACTCTGGGTTCAAATGGTTGAGATAAGTGTGCGCCTTGATAAAGGTTCCCCGGGATTTAGACATTTTCTGGCCATTGACCGTCAAAAAGCCATGGGCAAAGATGGCCGTGGGCAAGCGAAAGTCAGCTCCATGAAGCATGGCGGGCCAGAACAGAGCATGGAAATAGAGGATATCCTTGCCAATGAAATGGTAAAGCTCGGTGGTACTGTCCGGGGCCATAAAGGCGTCAAAATCAAGCCCATTGCGGTCGCACAGGTACTTGAAGCTGGCCAGATAGCCGATCGGCGCATCGAGCCAAACATAGAAATATTTGTCGGTGGCATCAGGGATCGGGAAGCCAAAGTAGGGGGCATCGCGGGAGATATCCCAGTCCTGCAGTCCGGCCTCAAACCATTCATTTAACTTGTTGGCCATTTCATGCTGAAGGTGGCCCCCCTGGGTCCAGGCCTTCAGCAAAGGTTCGAAGTCTTTAAGCTTGAAGAAATAATGCTCCGATTCCCGCTCTACGGGGGGCGTTCCCGAGAGCACCGAGATAGCATCTTTCAATTCAGTGGGGGTATAGGTCGCCCCGCAGGCCTCACAACTATCGCCGTATTGATCGGGAGCCCCGCAGCGGGGACAGGTGCCGCGAATAAACCGATCCGGCAGAAACATCCCCTTGATGGGATCATAGGCCTGTCGAACGGTGCGGGTGGTGATATGTCCCTTGTCCCGGTTACGAAGATAAATCGTTTCCGAGAGGGCGCGGTTTTCTGGCGAATGGGTACTGTAGTAGTTATCGAAGCTGACGGCAAAGTCGGCAAAGTCGGCACGATGTTCCCGGCCGCATTGTTCAATCAAGGCTTCGGGAGTGATTCCCTCTTGTTGGGCCCGCAGCATAATAGGCGTGCCATGAGCATCATCAGCGCAGACGTAATAACATTCATGGCTACGTATTCGTTGGAAACGCACCCAGATGTCAGTTTGGATGTACTCCACTAAGTGGCCAAGGTGGAGTGGGCCGTTGGCGTAAGGAAGGGCACTGGTAACGAGTATCCTGCGCGGCATAAATAAATTCTAAAATGGGGGGTTAAAAAACTTTATAAGGTACCAGTTTTGCTAAGTCTACGCTATCACCCTGTGGATATGACGTCCAAGGAGTACTATAGTAAAATACTCAAGAATTAATCCATCCCTATCCATTTTGTCAATCAGGGATCGGCTATAAAAGCTAAAAGTGCTTTGGAGAATATATTATGGTCACTCAAGCCCAGGTCGAAGAGACCCTAAAGAGCTACCACGACCCCTACCTGGAACAGGACCTGGTCTCTGCGAAAGCAGTGGATTCCATTGCTATTGAGGGTGATAGGATCGATTTGAAGATTAAGCTCGGATTTCCCGCCAAGGGTTATATTCCGGAACTGGTGGCGGCTATTCAAAAAGCAACGGCTTCTTTAGACGGTGTGACCCATACCCAGGTGGACGTCAGTTGGGAAGTGGCTGCCCATAAAGTCCAACAGGGAGTGAAGCCCTATCCGACCATCAAGAATGTGATTGCGGTGGCTTCTGGCAAGGGAGGGGTGGGCAAATCCACGACGGCCGTCAATTTGGCTTTGGCCTTGGCGGCGGAAGGTGCCTCGGTGGGGGTGTTAGATGCCGATATTTATGGCCCCAGCCAGCCCCGGATGCTGGGTGTTCAGCGCCGCCCCGAATCCCGGGATGGCAAGTCTATTGAGCCCTTGATGAACTATGGGATTCAGGCCATGTCCATCGGGTTTCTCATCGACGAGGAAGAACCCATGATTTGGCGGGGTCCCATGGTGACTTCAGCCCTGCAACAGATGCTGCAGGACACTAACTGGCGGGATTTGGACTATTTGGTGGTGGACTTGCCGCCAGGGACGGGGGATACCCAACTTACTTTGGCTCAGCGGGTGCCTGTCAGCGGTGCGGTGATTGTCACTACGCCCCAAGATATCGCACTTTTGGATGCCCGTAAGGGCCTCAAGATGTTTGAGAAGGTCAATGTGCCCGTGTTGGGAATCGTGGAAAACATGAGCATCCATATCTGTAGCCAGTGTGGGCATGAAGAGCCCATCTTCGGTGAAGGGGGGGGAGAGCGTATGGCAGCCCAGTACGGGGTCACTCTTTTGGGACAGCTCCCCCTGGATAAGCGTATCCGTGAAGACGCCGACAATGGCCATCCCAGCGTCGTCACCGATCCGGAGGGACGTATCGCTCAGATCTATCGGGATATTGCTCGCCGAGTCGCGGCTAAGCTCTCGTTGCAAGGTAAAGACTATAGCACCAAGTTCCCAAATATTGTGGTGGAAAATAGTTAATAGGTCATGGTCTCTTGCTTTTTCGGGTCCCGCCTTCTAGATAGTCATTATTATAAGCTGGCGCAGTTAACTTTAGGAGAATAGTAGTGGCGACATTTATTATCTCTGGTAGCCGAGGTACCGATGACCCGACGATGGCCACTTTGCCGTTTATGGCCGCTAAGGTGGCAAAGGAAGAAGGTCATGAGGTAATTCTCTGGTTATGGAATGAAGCGGTTACCTTGGCTCGAAAAGGGACGGCCGATCATATCACCGGGGTAAATCTAACCCCGCTTAAGGAATTGCTCGTGACGATTCAATCTCTGGATGTTCCGATTTGGGTCTGCGGTGCTTGTGCAGTAGCCCGTCAGATTGCCGAAGAGGACCTAGTCAAAGGCGCCACGATTAAAGGGATGCCAGATTACATTAAGGCAGTCGCCGAACGGGATCGCAGCGTTGTGTTTTGAGACCGTCAACTTCCATAAATTACACCGCGCGGGGAGTGCCGACTTTAGGTGGCAGAGGAAGCGCGGCCCTCCGTTTGGTTGTTGCTAGTATATGTCTGCCGGGCGTATAATTAATGGCATGTCTCGTTACGCCAAGAATTCTGGGGCGGTTTTCGCTCTCAAATATCACTTGGTCTGGTGCCCCAAATACCGTCGCAGCGTGTTGGTTGATGGCGTCGCTAAACGTCTTGATCAGTTGATACGCGAAGTCGCAAACGAATTTGAAATGACAGTGCATGCGATGGAGATCATGCCGGACCACGTACACCTGTTCGTCGAATCCGACCCTCGCTGGTGCGTTGCCGAGATAGTCAATCGCTTTAAAGGTCGAAGCAGTCGTATCTTGCGTTCCGAATTTCCAGTTTTGCGTAGCCGTTTGCCGACCCTCTGGAGTCGCAGTTACTACGCTGGCACGGTGGGCCACGTATCCGAAGAGAGCGTTCGCCGCTACATTGAAAACCAAACGGGAAAGTAGTTGATTAAAGCATTCAAATACCGACTGTATCCGAACACCGCCCAGGTGCGTGAGCTTGAGATCATGCTTGAAACGCACCGACGCCTGTATAACGAGTGTCTTGCTCAACGAAAAGAGCGCTACGAAACAGCTCAAGAAAGCGTGAAGTACACGCAGCAATCGGCTTGGTTTAAATCCGCCCGCGGCGCGAACGACTGGTACGCTAGGCTCAATTTCTCCTCTGCCCAGGCAACGATGCGGCGCCTCGACAAGGCGTTTCAGGCATTTTTTCGGCGCATTAAGACAGGCGATAAACCCGGTTATCCGCGCTTCAAGGCGCGTGGTCGCTTCGATAGCTGGACATACCCGGCGCACGGCGACGGCGCGCGGTTGCTCGATGGCAAACTGCGCCTTCAGCACATTGGCGTGGTTAGGGTACGCCAACATCGCCCTGCGCAAGGCACGATCAAAACCGTACAGATCAAGATTGAAGCCGGAAAGTGGTTCGTCATCGCCAGTTGCGAAATCGGTGATGCGCCACCGCCTCGGACTGAAGATACGGCTGTCGGTATTGATGTTGGATTGGAGCATTTCCTGTCCACCGATCAAGGCGAGCAGGTCGATAATCCGCGCTACCAAAAAGAAGCATTGCGCCGGCTGCGCGTTGTTGGGCGCGCTGTTTCGCGTAAGAAAAAAGGCAGCCGAAACCGAGGTAAAGCGGTTTCCAAGCTGCGCTCGATACACGCCCGAGTGTCCAACAAAAGACGGGACCACCACCACAAGGTGGCCCGCGATTTCGTGAGTCGATACGCTTTCATCGCGGCGGAAAGCCTGACCGTAAAAAACATGGTCAGGAACCGCCGATTGAGTCGGTCGATTTCGGATGCTGGCTGGAGCCAGTTTCTGAACATACTCCGTGCCAAGGCTGAAAGCGCCGGGTCGGTGTTTGTCGAAGTTCCTCCGCAAGGCACATCGCAAGCGTGCTCCGGCTGCGGAGCAGTCGTGCGAAAGGCGCTCTCCGTGCGCCAGCACAGATGCCCCGAATGCGGTTTGTCTCTGCAAAGAGATGTCAACGCGGCCAGAAATATCTTGGCGCGTGGCCAGGCTCGGATGGAGCCTGTGTGGCTTAACGTGGCGCATTAGCGCGAGCGTGCCGCAAGAAGCCGTCTGCTTTTGCTGACGGTTCATCACTGATTATAGAAGCTTTCTTTACTACCTTTATTATAAAAGGGGGTAGGCCCTGGAATTAGGGACCCAGCCAAGTGGGTATCTGTTATCCTGTTTAATTACAGAAGTGGCTACAAGCTAATCCCTTATAATCCTTGCTGCCCGCAGTCCTGAAGCTAGCGGTTAAATAAACGCCTAAGGTGCCCTGCTCGTTGACAGGCCCAAAGGGAAGGGGGGACTTAAGATGTTACGCAGGCGCATTTTGTATGCAGTACTCCTCCTCTGTATACCTCTTTCAGGGCTCATTTTATCCTGCGGGGTTGATTTTGAGAGTGGTCGCTCGGAATATACCATTCGTTACAGCCGCATTGGCCCCCTTGCCAAGTTTAATATTCCCTCTTCTGCAAGAGCTTATGGTAGCGATGGTTATTTGCTTGCTGAAGCTAAAGCGGTGGACGAAATGGAGATTTCAGAAGAGGGAATACCCAGCCAAATTGTGCTCTTAGAAACCCAGTATGCAGGCGGTCGTGCAGGCAAGAAGGTGGTTTACGAGGGAAAATTAATCTTTGATGCCCAAACCGGTCAACTACTCAGGGAACAACCCCTGCAAGGGAAGAAACGATTCGAGAATGTTTTTTCCGATTGGCCATTTATCACCCAGCCCTAGTTTTACTTTTTTGACCTGTTATTTTCCCAATTTCCTTAAAAGCATTGCTTAGATATTCTTCTGTTTTTGCCCGGAGTCCAGAAGCTGCTGAATCGATTGGGTTGATAATCACTGCCATGACCTTTTCCGCCATTTCTCTGGGGGAGAGACCACCGGCTTTATCACCAATGTCTCTTAATTCAAACTGTGGCAATTTCCCCCCCAATTGAGGTCCTTTTAGGCCAGTAATCCTTGCCTGAATTTGGCCATCTTCCACGATTAACCGTCGAATCACTAATTTGATCTCTTTTTTACCGGTTTGTTTCAATTTTGGTGGGGTAAACTGACTCCTGGTCACGATATTTTTTCTCAAGACGCTAATATTGGATTTACCAGGCGGATTAATTTCAAAAAGTACTTGTGGTGAGTGGATAACAACCTCGCTCAGGATGATGGGATTTTGAGTGAGGGTGGCGGTGTCAATTTTGATACTGATGGTATCTAAGGTAATGGCGTTAGCACCAGAAAATCCCGGCGGATTGCTAATGGTGAAATGGGATATGGAACCTCCGCCGGCAGTAGGCGCAATTTTAACCCTAGAGACTTGTATCTTGGTTTGGGTAACCTGGGAACCATATCTTTCAATGGCGGCTTTTATAAGTCCATTAAGGGAAAACCAGGCATAAATTAGCACGATTGCCACAATAACAATAAAAATTAGGGTACCAATCAGAAGCATTTCGCCCATTTCCATAATATTTTCCCGGCGTAATTTTTCGGTATAGAATGGTCAGGAGATAGTAGTGAGTAACTGATATGCTGCGCGGACTAGATCCTGCTCGGTGACGATCCCTAACAATTGAGTACGATTCACGACCAATAGAGAACCGGTATCGGAGGCAAGCATAAGTTGCATTGCTTCTAGGATGGGCATATCAGGAGGGATAGTAATCGGTTCTGGATTCATCATTTCAGCCACAGGAATGGGGCGGGGGGAGTCCTGTGTAGACAGGATATCATGGGCATGTAATAGCTCGTGAATGGTGAGAAGTCCAACCAATTTACCCTTTTCCGTTTCCACCGGGATATGCCGCACATGCTTCCAGTCCATGATGCGACTCGCAAGATCAATGACATCATCAGGGCGAACGGTAAAAAGGTTTTGAACCATGATATCGCTAACCGTGTGGGGAAGGCGGGCCGCTTCAGTCCGGCCTGCCACTACTAAAGGCGCCCATCGATGCACCGGCACGCCCTGTTGCTGATAGTGGAGCATTGCCAAAACGGCATGGTGCAATAGGGTTGTTGGGTCTTGATGAGGGTTCTGTGCCAGCCCATTCAGCAACCAACGGGCCCCTGTCTGGCCTTTGCGAACGCGGGCATTAAGCGTGCCTAAGTATCTTTCAAGATCCTCAGAAGGCACGCCCACCTGAGTAAGCCCCCGTCGGGCTTTGGGGATAAGTTCCTCCAACAGCAAGCTGCGCGCCCGGATGACCCGGCCGTCAAGCCAGGTCAAGCGGGCATCAAGACCTTGTTGGGCGGCCGCCAAGAAGTTTGCTCTCGCTTCATGGAAGGGTAATCGGGAGGTAAAGTCCTGGTATTCCTCCGCGAGCCCTAGCATTAGTCCATAGAAAAGGGCGGCGTTGGCCACTTCATCCAAGAGAGTGGGGCCTGCCGGCAATACCCGGTTTTCAATGCGCAGATGGGGTTTGCCTTCAAGGATTCCATAGCAGGGCCGGTTCCAACGCCAGACTGTGCCGCTGTGAAGGGTCAAGGCGGATAATTTAGGGATGATTCCCTGTTCGAGCAACTTAAGGGGATTAGGGTCTGGTTTGCGGGTCATGATAATAGGATACCGGGCGGCGTTATCTTGGAAGATTTCCAGGATCGACTCTTGGACCCAGGCGCTTCCAAAGCTGATCCGGGAGGGCATCCCGCGAGTGAGTTGCGGGCCGCTTCGGGTATCCAAGGCCCGTTCGAAAAGGGCTATTCGGGTTTCCTGCCAAAGCCGGTGGCCAAAGAGTACTGGCGAGTTAACCGCAGCCGCAAGCAAGGGAGCGCTGATAAGCTGTGCTAGATTGTAGCAGTAGGCTGCGTTTTCAGGTTCCACTTGCCAATGCAGTTGCAAACTGATGTTCGCCCCTTCTAAGGCCACACTGTCATGGGTTCCCTCGTACTGGTCCGGTCCATCAATGAACACGGGTACCGGTTGTGGATGGGTCTGAAAAACTGAATCATCGATCCGTTGGTAGCGGGCGTCGGGAGTAAGCATGTCTGGCCCGATATCTTCATGGCGCAAGGTCGGTAGTATCCCCGTGAGTAGGATCTGGGTATTGACAGTGGCGGCCGCTTCCTCGGCTTTATGGAGGCCTGCCGTTAATTCTTCCTCGAGCTGGTGCAGGAACCCTCCGCTGAGGGGCTGGGGATCTAGGTTGAATTCCAAATTAAAGCGGGCCAATTCCGTCTTAAAGCGGGGATCGGAAAGATGGGTGAGTAATTCGGCCGCAGTGGGCGCGGCATGAGTTTCCCCATCAATGAGAAACATTTCCTGCTCCGCCCCGATGCGGGTGATGCCCCCTTCGAACAGATGGCCCTCAACCATGACTTCAAGGGCGCGAAGATCACTCAGGATGGCCTGCATGAAGGCGCGTAATTGCTGCTTGCTGGCGTTTTTGTGAACCTCGTGCTCTCCCATGGCCTTAACCTGGGCTATTGTGATTCTACAGCTGACTGTAGGACTTCCCGGATGCGGAGTTTGTGGCGTATTTCCTCAATTCGACTTCGATTAACCCCAAAATCGTAGTATCCCAGACGGGCGGCTGAACGAACAGCGATAATCCGTTGCTGGGGGCGCAGCTGAAACTCCAGGTCATCGACAAAACGGAAAATGCGGCTTCTGGCTTCTGTGTGCAGATAATGGCTAGAAACTGAAATAATCCTTGTCCGGGGTAATGAGCTGATCACTTCTTTCAGTGCCTCCCATCCTTGGTGGGGTTCAACTTTGAGTCGATAGGGCTCGATGTAATGTTTTTCATCGTGTGAATCGCTGCACACACAATTGGGGTTGCTCGGGCAGGGGGACAATTTATTATTGTGGATGCCTAGCATTTCAGATCGCTCCAGGGTACAGGACATAAGTAAGAATGCGGCCAGAAGTATATTCATCATAGCTATTAGCTGCCGGCCGTTGGGCTGATTCTTAAGTTTGGACGAGGATGGCAGTGAAGGTCTATTCATGGCCGAAAAAAACTTGGATAATTAACTTAAATTCTATATCACGCCGGTTCAACCCCAAAGGGTAAGCACCATCGACTTTGGAGCCTCACATGGATATTAGGCGACCCGCCAGCGAGGTCGCGAAGTGAAACGGTGGGTCGAGCGCGAGGGTCACATGAGTTGCGTTTTACCATGAATTGGCGCTATGATTTTTTTGCTCTCGGAGCCTAGGGTGGGGAGCACCCGAAGTGAAAGCGCGAGGAGCGGTAAAGACCCCAAGACCAAGGTCACCCCTTCGTCGAGGACCGCGAGGAACCGCGAATTCTCCAGATTGATGAAATTTTGTAGGAACAAAATTGAAATCAGTCATGGCGAAACTCCAATCGGTAGACTCGACTCCAGGCTAGGGTGTGGCCTCCATAAGGAGGCCTTATGGTTGTTATCAGAAGACCGGCCATAATGTAAAACCCGACCGGCACATCCATTTTGGCTACCGTGGTGGGCACGGAAAGTAAGGCCTGTGGAGGGGCACAGCCTCCTGACGATACCAGGGACAGCCTGGGACAATAGGAACTCCGATGAAGCAGGAAACGCGCAGGGCGCAACCGGGCAGGAGCCCGGTCGGCGAAAGCAGATAAGCCGATAATTGCGACCCGTAAGCAGCGAACTCAAAGAGTCTGATTGGGTTCAAAGGTTATGTCCACCACACTGGGCGACAAACTCGTCATTGCTATCTCTTCACGGGCCTTGTTCGATCTGGATGAAAGTCATCGGGTCTTTGAGGAACAGGGGACCGATTCGTACTGTCAGTATCAGATTGAGCGGGAAGAGGTGCTTTTGGAGCCGGGGGTGGCTTTCCCCTTGGTACGGAAGCTGTTGGCCCTTAACCAAGGGCGCCCCGACCAACCACGAGTGGAGGTCATCTTGCTGTCGCGAAACAATGCAGATACGGGTCTTCGGGTGTTTAATTCCATTCAACACCATAAGCTTGAGGTGACCCGGGCAGCCTTTACCTCAGGGGAAAGCCCCTATCGTTATGTTTCCGCATTCGGTGCCCATTTGTTTCTTTCTGCCGATCCTGATGATGTCAAAAAAGCTCTGGAGGCAGGGGTAGCGGCGGCCACTATTGTGCGCTCCAAGGCTAGTCTCAATGTCTATTCAGAACAACTGCGGATTGCCTTTGACGGCGATGCTGTCCTATTTTCCGATGATGCCGAGCGGATTTTCAAGGAACAAGGTTTGGCTGCTTTTCAAACCAGTGAGCAAGCCTCAGCCCGGCAGCCTCTTTCAGGAGGGCCATTCCGTAATTTTTTGGCAGCGCTACAGCGAATTCAACGGGAATACCCCCCAGAGAAATCACCTATCCGGACGGCCCTTGTCACGGCACGGGGGGCGCCGGCCCACGAGCGGGTGATCCGCACTTTACGGGCCTGGGATATTCGCATTGACGAGGCTTTATTCCTTGGTGGACTGGAGAAGGGAGACTTCCTGAAGGCCTTTGGCGCCGATATTTTTTTTGATGACCAGCAGGGCCATTGTGAATCCGCCAGCCGTCACGTGACCACGGGTCATGTTCCCCACGGAGTCTCTAATCAGGGTTAGCTGCAAAAGGTAGGCCGGAATAAGACCTTAGGGCCGTTTCCGGCGTGGTCTTGGCTACTGAAGGCCAAGGCTCGGGCCGTCAGAATCTGTCCAGTTCGGGGAAGGGGAGCTTGCCCTGGTGAACATGCATGGCGCCAAATTCGGCACAGCGCTGTAAAGTGGGAATGGCTTTCCCGGGATTGAGCAGGCCTTTGGGGTCAAAGGCTACTTTGAGGGCATGAAATTGTTGCAGTTCGGTAGTACCAAATTGGACGCACATTTGATTGATCTTTTCTATCCCTACTCCGTGCTCACCCGTAATTGTGCCACCCACGGCAACGCAAAGTTCTAGGATTTGGGCACCAAGCTGCTCGGCTCGCTCCAGCTCGCCGGGCTGATTGGCATCGTAGAGAATGAGAGGGTGCAAGTTCCCGTCACCGGCATGGAAGACGTTAGCCACGGGTAGGTTAAACTCTTGAGAGAGTTCGGTGATGCGTCCTAAGACTTGGGGTAAGCGTTTGCGGGGAATGGTGCCGTCCATGCAATAATAATCGGGTGCCAGGCGGCCGACTGCTGGGAAAGCGGCCTTACGCCCCTTCCATAGTTTTGCCCGTTCCTGCTTATCCTGGGCAGTCCGGATTTTTACGGCGCCATAGTCCAGTAATAATTTGCGGACCTGATAGATCTGTTGGGAAACCTCCGCATTGGTGCCGTCCAACTCACAAAGTAGAATGGCGGCCGCATCCCGAGGATAGCCTGCATGGACAAAGTCCTCGGCAGCCCGGATAGCCAGGTGATCCATCATTTCCAGCCCTGCGGGGATAATTCCCGCGCTAATAATCCCCCCTACGGCGGCGCTCGCCTTGGCTACCTCGTCAAAGGTCGCCAGAACCACCTGAGCGCGCTCGGGAAGGGGCAAAAGCTTTACCGTGACCTCGACAATGACTCCGAGCAACCCTTCTGACCCTGTCATCAGGGCCAGCAGATCATAGCCTGGGGAGTCCAGGGTTTCTCCACCCAGTGAAATCTGTTCTCCATCCATGGTCAGGATTTTTAGGGCCAATATATTATGGACAGTAAGCCCATATTTGAGGCAGTGGACGCCGCCGGAATTTTCCGCCACGTTGCCCCCAATGGTGCAGGCAATTTGGGAGGAAGGATCAGGGGCATAATAGAGACCATCGGGCTCAGCGGCTTCAGAAATGGCAAGGTTCCGCACCCCCGGTTGCACGCGGGCCGTGCGGTTGATAGGGTCGATGGCAAGGATCTTGTTAAATTTAGCAAGGCTTAGCAGAACACCGTTTTGTAAGGGTAAGGCACCACCGGAAAGGCCGGTACCCGCACCTCGTGCCACCACGGGAATATCCCAAGCATGGCAAATCTGGAGGATTTTTTGGGCCTGTTCAACGGTTTCCGGTAGTACTGCCAGCCAGGGAAGGGCGCGATAGGCAGACAGTCCATCGCATTCATAGGGGGACAAATCCTCCTCCTCAGAGAGGATAGCTTCTGGAGGGAGAAAAGTGCCGAATTCTTTGATGAGATCTCCCTTGGGGATGCCAGGGGCAAGAGTTTCTTGAGTTGATGATGGCAAACTTTAGGTTCCTGTATGACAATCCACTTCCAAGCCTAAATCATAGCATCTTACTATAGCTGGACTAAGTATGTCTGAGCAGATGAGCATGGATTATTCGATCTCTAGCATTCTTCGCCTGGTGGGGAAAGGCAAAAGGATGGGGACTCTTGATGCCCGCGCCCGCCATGTCCTCGAGCAGTTGGAAATCTGTACGGACCGGTTTTGGGGCGTATCCGAATCTTCCTATACCCAGAGGTTGGAGACCAAGTGCCAGCTATTACCGTTAGTTTATTCGGCTTTTGAGGCCAGATGTCAGCAGTTGCAGTTGGCGCCGCCGCTAGAACTGCTATGGCGGGTTTATCTCCCCTTGGCTCAATGGGTGGTGGCGCAAGGGGAAAGAATTTCAAAGGAAGTATTCGTACTGGGGGTAAATGGGGCTCAGGGGTCCGGGAAGTCCACCCTGTGCAGTTTACTTCAGGTTATTCTTGAGGCCGGTTTTAGTCAGCGGGTGGCGATTTTGTCCATTGATGATTTTTATCTTAGCCGGGCCGAGCGCCAACATTTGGCGGACCAAGTCCACCCCCTATTGATTACCCGAGGAGTGCCTGGCACTCACGATGTACCCTTGGCCATTGAAATTTTAAAGTTCCTGCAAGGGGCGAACCAAGAGGCTTCGACGCCATTACCGGTTTTTGATAAGGGGTTGGATGATCCCCTGCCGCGGGAAGAGTGGCCCACCTTTCAGGGAAAGCCGGATGTTATTTTATTCGAGGGATGGTGTGTAGGAGCTAAGCCTGAGCCTGAGCAGCGTTTAGCAAGGCCAGTGAATGCTCTGGAGGCGGAGGAGGACCTTAAGAAAGTGTGGCGGGGTTATGTCAACCAGGTATTGGGGAACCAGTATAGCAGATTGTTCGGTTTGCTAGATGGGTTACTCTTTCTTAAGATACCCGAGTTTAAGGTAGTTTATACTCAGCGATTGGAGCAAGAACAGCAACTTGCGCAGGCACTTCGGCAGGGGTGGGTAGGTAGAGCGGGTCGGCGTGCGATGAGTATGCCGGAACTTCGACGCTTTATTATGCATTTTCAACGGTTGACGGAGTACCTGCTGGAGGAGATGCCGGGGCGGGCCGATCTCGTGCTTGAAATTGACGAACATCGTCAATTTCAAGGGGTTACACAAAAGGATTCCTTTCCGTCCTAAAAGAAATAGGGGGTGACGGCAGGGCCGACTTGGTATTTATAGCCATCATCGGTAGACTATCGTGCCCATTATGCATGAGGAGTAGGGTAATTTTTTTGAGGTAGGGGACTCATTGGCTTTGCCACCGCTGCTGTTTTCCAGTATCGAGGATCGGCCAGCCTGGATTTTTTACCACACAGACACAAAGGACACGAAGGTGAAGGAATCTCACTCGGTTGGGAGAAACTGATGGAGATGCTCGTTGCTCATGAAGCCAACTATTTTATCTATATACTTAAGCTTTTGATTTTTTTGTGCTCTTTGTGTCTTTGTGGTGATCTCATGAATTATTCAGGTTAGAGGCTGATTATTGCTGGTCCCCGAGGATACCGCTGACTTAACCCAATCCGTAGTGACTATTATTTCTAGAGGAGAGTCCATGTCCATCACTTCCTTTCATCCCCCTGTCCGTATCCTCATGGGGCCGGGGCCCTCGGATGTGAATCCACGCATTCTTGAAGCCATGTCCCGGCCCACTATCGGCCATTTGGATCCCATTTTTATTGCCATGATGGATGAGATGAAGGGCCTATTACAATATGCCTTTCAAACCAAAAACGAATTGACTTTCTCTGTTTCTGCGCCGGGCAGTGCAGGAATGGAAACCTGCTTTGTGAATTTGCTAGAGCCTGGCGATAAGGTAATTATCTGCCAAAATGGCGTATTTGGTGGGCGGATGAAGGAAAATGCCGAGCGTTGCGGCGCTGTCCCTATCCTGGTCCAGGATCCCTGGGGAGCGGCAGTGGACCCCCATAAGCTTGAGGAGACCCTTAAATCCCATCCAGACGCCAAGGTAGTGGCTTTTGTCCATGCGGAAACTTCCACCGGTGCCTGTTCTGATGTAAAAACGCTGGTGGAAATCGCCCACCGTAATGATTGTTTGACCATAGTGGACACGGTGACCTCTCTGGGAGGTAGCCCCCTGAAAGTGGATGAGTGGGGTATTGATGCGGTTTACTCTGGGAGTCAAAAATGCCTTTCCTGTACGCCGGGGTTGTCGCCGGTAAGCTTTAGTGAGCGTGCTGCTGAGCGGATCCGGACTCGGCAGACTAAAGTACAAAGCTGGTTTCTTGATTTGAATCTGGTGATGGGCTACTGGGGAGGGGGCGGCAAACGGGCTTATCACCACACTGCGCCGATAAATGCCCTCTATGGACTGCATGAGGCTTTGGTGCTGTTGCAAGAAGAAGGATTGGAAAAAGCCTGGGAGCGGCATCAGCGCAACCATCAAGCGCTGGGCGCGGGTATTGAAGCGATGGGATTACGGTTCGTCGTTAAGGAAGAGGAGCGCCTCCCTCAGCTTAACGCAATTGCGATTCCTGAAGGCATTGACGATACTACAGTGCGGACTCGGCTGCTGCAAGAATATGGGCTGGAAATTGGTGCGGGATTAGGTGAAATGGCGGGAAAAATTTGGCGTGTCGGGCTGATGGGTTATGGCTCTAATCCACGCAATGTCCTGGTTTTCCTGGGTGCCCTGGAAGCTGTGCTCCATGACCTGGGAGCCGATATTGAGCCAGGGGTCGCTATCAGAGCGGCCCGGGCAGTTTGGTAATCTGTCTAGTATTTGCCCTTCCAAGCCATAATGGGAAACAGTTGCCAGCAGCGGGTTTCCGGTTTGCACGCCTCTCCGTTCCAGGTGAGCTACGAAAATACGGCGTGTCTCCCAACCCTGCTAAAGGAAGAAGGTCTCTTGGCGCTCATTTCCTTTGGCCAAGAGATCGAAGGAAGGGATCCGCGTCTAGTGGCCGTGGAACTGCCGGAACTGGGTGGGGGGTCCACCCTAGAAGTTTGGCGTGCCCCCTGTGCACCGGAGACGGGCTATGAAGGGGAGATCCGGTACAGCCGGACGGATGCGGTGTTGTTTGGTTGTTTACCCTTCGAAGAGGGACGTGTTCCAGGGATGGAGCAGGCCACTTATCATGCCTACCGCTCAATTCTGGCTTGTCAGCAGCGTCTCGGCTATCCTTATTTGCTACGGACATGGAATTATCTGCCGGATATTCACCGGGAAGAGGAGGGGTTGGAACGCTATCGGGCCTTTTGCTTAGGGCGTCACCGAATCCTGGAAACGACCCCGAACTTTGAGCACCACCTGGTGGCGGCTACTGCCATGGGAACCCGTACTTCCCAGGGGCTGATTTATTTTTTGGCCGCGCTTGAACCCGGTGTTCGGATAGAAAATCCGCGTCAGGTCAGTGCCTTCCATTATCCCCCTCGTTATGCCCCTCGCAGCCCTTCCTTCTCCCGGGCCACCTTAAAATCTTGGGGGAGCAAGGCCCATCTCTATATTTCCGGGACGGCCAGTATTGTGGGACACGAAACCCGGCATGTGGGGAATCCTTCGGCCCAGCTTGATGAGATCCTCAATAACTTGCAAGCACTGGCGGAAAACGCCCGCTGCTTACATGGATTAAAAATTCAAGCCCTCAACGAGCTTAGCTTATTGAAGGTTTATTTGCGGCAGGGCGTGGACAGGGCGTCCATCGCCCAACGCCTGCAACAACGCCTCGGTGGTGGTGTGCCCACCTTGTTTCTCCAGGGGGATATCTGCAGGAACGATCTATTGTTGGAAATTGAAGCCTTCCATGAGGGAGCAATAGAATCTCCTGATGAGACGCTCAGGGAATAATCTTAGGGATCATTCTGTAAGTAATATTTCCAATAGGCGGCTGTAAACTTGCGAGAGTTTCTCTAGATCAGCGACCGCAACGCATTCGTTGACTTTATGAATAGTGGCGTTGACAGGTCCCAGCTCCACCACCTGGGCCCCTGTGGGGGCGATAAATCTTCCATCTGAAGTACCACCGGTCGTGGAAAATTCTGTTTCAAGACCGGTGATATCCCCTATCGCTTGGGAGACTGCGGTCATCAAGTTGCCTGGCGCTGTGCGGAAAGGTTTGCCAGAGAGGGTCCACTCTAATTCATAATTTAGATTTTGCTGGGACAGGATTGCCTCCACCTGTTGTTGTAGCTGTTGGTGGGTTACTTCCGTGGAATAGCGGAAATTAAATAAAACTTCCACCTCTCCCGGAATGACATTAGTTGCCCCTGTTCCCCCATGAATGTTTGAGACTTGAAAGGTGGTGGGGGGAAAATCTTCGTTGCCCCGATCCCATTCTTTAGTGCATAGGGTTACCAGCACCGGTGCCAGACTATGGATGGGGTTGTCGGCCAGATGGGGATAGGCCACGTGGCCTTGGGTTCCGCGCACAAGCAGGCGGCCACTAAGGGAGCCCCGTCGGCCATTTTTGACCATATCCCCCACCCGCTCCCGGCTAGTGGGTTCTCCTACTAGGCAGTAATCGATTTTTTCACCCCGGGCTTCCAGGGTTTCCACAACCTTGACGGTCCCATTGACTGCCCGGCCTTCTTCATCGCTGGTGAGAAGAAAAGCGATGGACCCTAAGTGATCCGGGTGGGCACTAATAAAGCGCTCGCTGGCGGTGACCATAGCGGCCAGGCTGCCTTTCATATCGGCAGCGCCGCGACCATACAGCATTTCATCCCGGAGCTCAGGCGTAAAAGGATCACTCAACCATTGTTCTGCTGGTCCAGGCGGGACCACATCGGTGTGGCCAGCAAACACAAACAACGGTGGTTTCTGCCCCCGCCGCAACCAGATATTTTCTACCTCACCAAAGGGTAGCCGTTCACCCCGGAACCCAAGGGCCTTGAGGCGTTCAGCCAGAAGGGGCTGGCAGCCGGCATCCTGGGGGGTAATCGAGGCGCAAGCAATCAGTTTTTTTGCAAGTTCTAGGGTAGCGGACATAGGGGGTTCTAGGTTAAATATTCCGCAGCAACTCGTTGATGCCTACTTTGCTGCGAGTTTTTTCATCGACTCGTTTCGCGATAACCGCACAATAAAGACTGTATTTACCATCTTGAGAAGGCAAATTGCCAGGCACCACCACTGAGCCGGCGGGAACACGACCATAGCTGATTTCGTCCGTTTCCCGGTTGTAAATCTTGGTGCTTTGGCCAATAAATACCCCCATGGAAATCACCGAACCTTCTTCTACAATAACGCCCTCCACAATTTCGGAGCGGGCCCCTATGAAGCAATTATCTTCGATAATGGTGGGTTTGGCTTGCAGGGGTTCTAGCACTCCCCCAATGCCTACTCCTCCAGAAAGATGAACATTTTTCCCAATTTGGGCGCAAGAGCCTACGGTGGCCCAGGTATCCACCATGGTGCCCTGGTCCACATAGGCCCCGATGTTGACATAGGAAGGCATCAGCACCACGCTGGGTGCAATGAAGGCGCCCTTGCGAACGGAAGCAGGCGGTACGACCCGGACTCCATCCTGACGAAAGTCCCGGGAGCTATAATCGGCATACTTGGAGGGGACCTTATCAAAGTAATTGGTATAGCCCCCTTTTACAAAAACATTATCCGACAAACGGAACGAGAGCAGGACCGCTTTTTTAAGCCACTCATTCACCACCCATTCGCCGTTTTGCTTTTCTGCTACCCTAGCTTCACCCGTATCCAGCCGATGTAAGGCTTCTTCTACCGCATCCTTAACCAGGGTTTCCGCTTTGCGAGGGTTAATCTCAGCGCGGCGCTCGAAGGCTTCTTCAATAATTGTGTGGATGTCACTCATGAGCTACTCCATTATTAATCATTTAAATCGCATTGATAAAATTTCTGATCCGCCACGCGGCTTCAACGCATTCATCAAGGGGGGCGACGAGGGCCAAACGGATTCGTTGCTCTCCTGGATTAGCCCCGTTGGCTTCTCGGGCTAGGAAGCGCCCAGGCAATACCAGGACATTTTCCTGCTGGTATAGTCTGCGGGCAAAATCAGTGTCAGGAATCGGGGTTTCCGGCCAGAGATAAAATCCTGCCATGGGAGGAGAGAGAGGCAGGGCAGAACCTAGAACATCAAGGACGGCAGCAAATTTTTCCCGGTAGCGGTGGCGGTTTTCTACCACATGGTGCTCGTCATTCCAAGCAGCGATACTGGCCGCTTGGGTTGGGGGGGGCATGGCGCAACCATGATAGGTGCGGTAGCGCAAGAATTGCCCGATGAGCTGGCTATCACCGGCCACAAAACCTGAACGCAGCCCAGGCGCGTTGGAGCGTTTGGAGAGACTATGAAAGACCAGGCAGCGATGGAAATCATTCAAGCCACTTTGGGCCGCTGCCTGCAATAGACCTGGTGGAAGGGCGTTCTCGTCAAAGTAGATTTCAGAATAGCATTCATCCGCAGCGATAATAAAATCAAAACGCTGAGCCAGTTCAATAAGCTCGGTCAACGTTTCTAAGTCTAAGATTGCCCCGGTGGGGTTACCCGGTGAGCAGAGATAGAGGAGTTGACAGCGTTGCCACACCTGTTGGGGTACGGCACGATAATCGGGGATAAAATGATTTTCGGCGGTACAGTTAACATAATAGGGTTGAGCACCGGCGAGCAATGCCGCCCCTTCGTAGATTTGGTAAAAGGGGTTAGGCATGACCACCAAAGGGGCCTTGCTGGGATCGATCGTGCACTGGGCAATGGCGAACAGGGCTTCTCGGGTTCCATTAACCGGGAGGATATGGCGTTCAGGGTCGACCGCCCCGGCAGGCAAATGAAACCGCCCAGTGAGCCAGGCAGCGATGGTTTCTCGAAAGGCTGCCGTCCCTCGGGTGGTGGGATAAGTCGCTAAGCCATGGAGGTGACTGATGACTGCTTCAACGATCAAGCCGGGTGTGGCGTGCTTAGGCTCGCCGATGGAAAGGGCCAGGGGGGATTTCGAAGATGGTGGCGCGGTCCCCTTGAACAGTTGGGCTAAGCGCTCGAAGGGATAAGGTTGGAGTTGGTTGAGATCCGGATTTATCATTTTTAGTTTGGATATACCCAAAAATATTATGTTACCATTTAGCCAAGGATAACGGAGTAACGCTATTTAAAAATTCCTCGGTTAGAAGGTGTCTTGGAGTCTTCCAGGGATGGTAAACGCCTCCCTAGCGAGGTCGCGAAGTGAAACGGCGCGCCGAGCGCGAGGGTGGAAATCAAAACTTGTTTCAGCCTCAAATTCGCGCTACGATTTGTCTGCTCGCGGAGCCTAGGGTCGGGAGGGCCGGAGTCAAAGCGCGTGGAGTGGTAAAGGCCCCGAGGCCAAGCTTCCTCTTCGCCAAGGACTGCTGAGAAACGCGAATTTGTCGGACTGATGAAATGTTGAATGGATAAAATCAGTCACGATGAAACTCCAATCAGAGCAGCTTAGCTTGAAAGCGTTCTATCTATTAGATATCATAAAGGGATATCGAGGTTGCAGATGCGGGGTGGAGCAGTCTGGCAGCTCGTCGGGCTCATAACCCGAAGGTCGCAGGTTCAAATCCTGCCCCCGCTACCAAATTTAAATAGCAAAACCCCGAAATCGGGGTTTTGTCGTATATGGCGCTCGCAATCTGAGAGGTACCTATTTATTAAACTGGGCCATTGGCCCTTTTTTTGTTTCTGTCAGTATGTGGGGCGACGAGCGAATTAGCAAATTAGTGGAGCCGGTTGTGACCGCCCTTGGCTATGAGTTGGTAGGCGTGGAGCGCCTATCGATAGGTAAAGGGGTCCTTTTGCGGATATACATTGATACTCCTTTAGGGGTGACGGTGGACGACTGCGAGCGAGTGAGTCATCAAGTTAGTGCTCTACTCGATGTAGAGGAGCCCATGGCGTCACCCTATACACTAGAAATTTCTTCCCCCGGACTGGACCGGCCGTTGTTTACGGAAGAGCACTTCAAGCGCTTTGCCGGCGCAGAGGTCTCTATCACATTAAGTGAGCCGCTAAACGGGCGCCGCAGGTTTAAAGGTCTACTTAGAGGAATGCGTGGCAATTGTGTGGTGATTTTAGCGGAAGGCGAAGAATTTGAGTTGCCATTAGAGGGTATTAGAAAAGCTCGATTAATACCGGAACTCTAAACTCTGAGGGATGTGTTGGGGATGGATCTAGCTTGAGGGCGGCAATGAATAAAGAAATCCTGATGGTAGTAGACGCTGTTTCTAATGAAAAAGGCGTAGGTAAGGAAGTCATTTTCCAGGCCATAGAAGCGGCCTTGGCAATGGCGACTCGCAAGCGTTACCAAGAGGATATTGCGGTGCGGGTTGCCATTGACCGGGCAACGGGGGACTACCAATCTTTTCGGACTTGGGAGGTTGTGGAGGATGAAGCGGAACTAGAAGCACCTCAGCGCCAGATATGCTTAGGCGAAGCACTCAAGCGTGATCCCAATATTGAAGTGGGCGGCTTTATAGAGGAGCCCATGGAATCGATCGCTTTTGGGCGTATCGCTGCTCAAACCGCTAAACAGGTGATCGTGCAAAAGGTGCGGGAGGCGGAGCGGGCTAAGGTTGTGGCCGCCTACAAGGACCGGGTTGGAGAAATGGTCATGGGTGTGGTCAAACGCACCGACCGTGGTAACGTGATTTTGGACCTGGGAGATAATGCCGAGGGGATTATTCCCCAGGAGGAAATGATACCTCGCGAGGCAATCAGACCGGGAGATCGACTACGAGGCTATCTTAAGGAAGTACGAACTGAAGGGCGAGGTCCTCAGCTAGTGCTTAGCCGGACTGCTCCGGAGCTTTTGATCGAATTGTTTAAGTTAGAAGTTCCTGAAATTAACGAGAATCGCATTGAGATTAAGGGCGCCGCCCGGGATCCCGGACTTCGGGCTAAGATTGCCGTGAAGACCAATGAAGCACGTATTGACCCTGTAGGTGCCTGTGTGGGCATGCGGGGTTCTAGGGTCCAGGCTGTGTCAAATGAACTTGCTGGCGAGCGGGTAGATATTGTGCTTTGGGACGAAGACCCTGCTCATTTTGTAATTAATGCTATGGCACCGGCGGAGGTTGCCTCCATCGTGGTGGATGAGGAAAGCCATAGCATGGATGTGGCCGTAGCTGAGGGAAATCTATCTCAGGCTATTGGTCGTGGAGGGCAAAATATACGTTTGGCCAGCCAGTTGACTGGTTGGGAACTCAACGTCATGACTGAAGAAGAAGCGGGCGAGAAGGGTGAGGCCGAAGCAAAAGCACTTCAGCAAATGTTTATGGAACAGTTGGATGTAGATGAGGAGGTGGCGGCTATTCTGGTGCACGAAGGTTTTTCCAGCATTGAGGAAGTGGCCTATGTGCCGGAACAGGAGATCCTTGCGGTTGAAGAGTTTGACTCCCAAATTGTTCAGGAGCTGCGCAATCGAGCCCGTGATGTTCTGCTCACACGAGCGATTGCTAATGAAGAAACTATTGAAACCATGCAGCCGGACCAGGAATTGTTGGACATGGAAGAAATTGACTATGAATTGGCCGGCATATTGGCTAGCAAAGGCATTGTAACCAAAGACGACTTGGCTGAGCAGTCGGTGGACGACCTAATGGAAATTGAAGGAATGGATAAGGAGAAGGCTGCTCGCCTCATCATGGCGGCACGGGAGTCCTGGTTTGCTAGCGAGCAGGAGGGTGAAGGAACGGAGGAACGGCAATGAGTGATGTAACCGTACGACAACTTGCCCATGTAGTCGGCACCCCTGTCGGCCGCTTGCTTGAGCAGCTACGTGAAGCGGGTATTGGTGTTGACTGCGAGGATGCGGCGATCACAGAGGCGCAAAAATTGCAGTTGCTAAGGTATTTGAGACATAGTCACGGTGCCAGTGTGGATGCTGCAACACCTAAAAAGATTACCTTAAAGCGCCGGAGTCATAGTGAGATTCAGGTTAATGCCGGTGGTGGCCGCTCCAAGACAGTTAATGTTGAGGTACGTAAAAAGCGCACTTATATTAAGCGCAGCGTGATATTGGAGCAGGAGCAAAAGCGTCTAGCTGAGGTTCAGGCGGAGCGTCGTCGACAAGAAGAGGAGCAGGCGCTTCAAGAGCAAGCATCCCTTCGTGCTCAGCAAGAACGAGAAGCACGGCTTATCGCTGAAGAAGAAGCCAAGCGCCATGCGGAGGAAGAAGCCAAGCGTCGTGCTGAGGAAGAGGCTAAGCGCCATGCGGAGGAAGAGGCCAAGCGCCATGCCGAGGAAGAGGCTAAGCGTCGCGCTGAGGAAGAAGCCAAGCGCCATGCTGAGGAAGAGGCTAAGCGTCGCGCTGAGGAAGAAGCCAAGCGCCATGCGGAGGAAGAGCGAAAGTCAAAGCCTACTGTTGAGCCTGAAAAAGCTAGGGCCGAAAAACCCGCTGGACGGAAAGCGAAACCCCGTTCCCGCTCCCGCTCTGGAGATCGGGAACTTGAGCAAGAGCAGCGGAGAACCAAGTTTGGCCGCAAGGAATTGCACATCACTCCGGGTAAGCCTAGTAAGCGTAAAAAGCTCCGCTCCCAAAAGACGGCGGCACCTACACCTAAGCATGGTTTTGAAAAACCCACGGCTCCTATTGTGCGCGAAGTATCGATACCCGAGACCATTACCGTTGCCGAGTTAGCCCAAAAGATGTCTGTGAAGGCAGCCGAGGTCATTAAGGTCCTCATGAAACTGGGTATTATGGCGACGATTAATCAAGCCTTGGATCAGGATACAGCCACGATTGTCGTGGAGGAGATGGGGCATAAACCTAAACTCTTGCAAGAAAATGCGCTTGAATTAGAGTTGACCCAAGCTGAACAGGAAGTCAGTAAGCAAGTGTCACGGGCCGCTGTGGTTACGATTATGGGCCATGTGGATCACGGTAAAACTTCGCTACTCGACTATATCCGGCGAGCCAAGGTTGCCTCGGGTGAAGCAGGGGGGATTACCCAGCATATTGGTGCTTATAAGGTCCATTCGGATAAAGGTGAAATTACTTTTATCGATACTCCAGGTCACGCGGCTTTTACTGCCATGCGCGCCCGTGGAGCTAAAGTGACCGATGTGGTGATTCTAGTGGTTGCTGCGGACGATGGCGTTATGCCACAGACCGTAGAAGCGATTCAACATGCGGGTGCAGCAGGAGCGCCGTTGGTGGTAGCGGTCAATAAGATCGATCGCCCTGATGCTGATCCCGATCGAGTTAAACAAGAGCTGACTAATCACGATGTGATCCCTGAGGAATGGGGAGGGGAAACTCAGTTCGTCAATGTTTCCGCTAAGACAGGGGAAGGGATTGATGAACTGATTGAGGCCATTTTGCTTCAGGCGGAAATCATGGAACTGAAGGCCTCCCCTGAGGGAGCCGCCCGCGGGGTTGTGATCGAATCCCGGTTGGATAAAGGGCGGGGTCCGGTAGCTACCATTTTGGTACAAAGCGGTACCCTGTATAAGGGGGATATCCTTCTTAGCGGAGTAGAGACGGGCCGAGTTCGTGCCATGCTTACTGAAACGGGTCAGGAAATAGCCGAGGCAGGACCTTCGACGCCGGTAGAAATCCTCGGTTTGTCAGGAACACCCAACGCCGGTGATGAAGCAATAGTCGTGTCGGATGAGCGTAAAGCCCGGGAGATTGCAGGGCTTCGCCAAGCTAAAGAGCGTGAAGCTAAGCTAGCGCGACAGCAGTCGGCTAAGCTAGAGAATATGTTCAGTGAAATGGAAGAGGGCGAGGTTAGAACTCTTAATCTGGTGATTAAAGCTGATGTGCAAGGATCGGCTGAGGCCCTTTCTGAATCTCTGATTAAGCTGTCTACTGACAAGGCAAAAGTTAAAGTGGTCGCTGCTGGCGTAGGGGGTATTAACGAGACAGATGTTAATCTGGCAGTCGCCTCTAATGCCATCCTTATCGGCTTTAACGTCCGGGCTGATGCAACAGCTCGTCGTTCAATTGCGGAGAAAGGGGTTGATCTGCATTATTATAGTGTGATCTATAACGCCATCGATGAAGTCAGAGGGGCTTTAACCGGTATGCTGGAGCCCGAATATCGGGAGGAAATTATCGGTTTGGCTCGGGTGGATGATGTGTTCCGCTCACCCAAGTTTGGCGCCATTGCAGGTTGTTTGGTGGTTGAAGGTGTGGTGCGTCGCCATAATCCTATCCGTGTATTGCGTGATAATGTCGTTATCTTCGAGGGCCAACTAGAATCCTTGCGTCGCTTTAAAGAAGATGTCCAAGAGGTTCGATCGGGCACCGAGTGTGGTATTGGCGTCAAGGATTATAGAGATGTCAAAGTGGGTGATCACATTGAGGTCTATGAAAGAATCAAAATAGAGCCTACTTTATAGCGAGTTGGCATGAGTCAGGAATTTTCTCGTACCCGTCGCATCGGCGAATTGTTGCAACGAGAATTAGCTCAACTGATTCAAGAGGAGTTAAAGGATCCTCGAGTCAAGTTGGTTACTGTCTCTCATGTGGGGGTGTCGCCAGATCTTAGGCAGGCCAAGGTCTACGTCACTTTCCTCGGGGGAGAAAAAAATATTCAGCAGCAGTTAGCGGTTCTCAATAAAGCCGCTGGATTTCTCCAACATGGTTTAAGCCAGCGGGTAGAGTTGCGAGCTATACCTCGCCTGCGGTTTGTTTATGATGATTCCATTGAGCGCGGTAGGCACCTAAGCGCGCTTATTGATGAAGCGGTTCGAAAACAATCAGGTGGCAGATCAGGAAACTCGAGTGAATAATGCCCCTAAGTTAATGGGCAGGAATATACACTGGATATGAGGAAGCGACGCCGATTTCAAGGGCAAAATGTCCATGGCCTGTTCCTGCTGGATAAGCCAGTGGGTATTACCTCCAATAGTGCTTTGCAACGAGTCAAGCGAATCTATCAAGCCCGTAAGGCAGGGCATACCGGTAGCCTAGATCCCCTTGCAAGTGGGTTATTGCCGATTTGTTTGGGGGAAGCGACGAAGCTATCGGGATTTTTACTAGAAGCTGATAAACGTTATCAGGTGACATGTCGCCTAGGGGTAGTAACGACCACCGGGGATGCGGACGGTGAGATTATAGAAACTCATCCAGTCAAGGAGCTAGATACGAAAGAGGCGGCAAAAGTTTTAGCCAGTTTTGCTGGTCCCCAGGAGCAGGTGCCTCCCATGTATTCGGCAATTAAACGCCAGGGTCAGCCACTTTATAAGCTTGCTCGCCAAGGCATTGAGGTAGAGCGTGAACCCCGCCGGATAACTATCCACGCCATTGAATTGACAGCATTGGCCAACGAGCAACTCAGTTTTGAGGTTTTTTGTTCTAAGGGGACTTATATCCGCACCTTAGCTGAGGATATTGGCCGAGCACTTGGATGCGGTGCCCATGTTACGGCGTTGCGCCGTACCCAAGTGGGTTGTTTCAATGCCCCAGGAATGACCTCCCTGGAGCATCTAGAAATGCTGGCCAAGACAGATGCTGAGCAGCTCAGCGCACTGTTGCTGCCTCTGGAACAAGTCCTCTCTGATTGGCCTGCGGTAGACTTAATTGCTGATTTGGCTTATTACCTGCGGCAAGGACAATCAGTACGGGTTCCAAAGGCCCCCCATAAAGGTTGGGTTCGCCTGATAGAGCGCGACAAGGGGTTTTTTGGAGTCGGGCAGATTATGGAAGATGGTCGTATTGCTCCACGCCGCCTAGTGTTCACCCAGAGCGGCTGATCCCCCATGATCAGAGGCTTATTACAGACGACTTATTATTGTTGGGAGATCTCTTTTATTAGTAAAATTTAAAGTTGATTAGCCAAACAGTTGGCATTAGCTAAAAGCCGAAATCGAGGAATGAAAATATGCCCTTAAGCAGTGAAAAAAAATCGCAAGTTATTAGGGAGTATCAGTGCTCCGTTAACGATACCGGTTCGCCGGAGGTGCAGGTGGCCTTGTTATCCCAGCGCATCGATCAACTCTCTGGTCATTTCAAACAGCACACCCATGACCACCACTCACGCCAAGGGTTGTTGCGGGCGGTGGGCCAACGCCGTAAGCTGTTGGACTATCTGAAGAAAAAAGATCTAGATCGTTATCGTGAACTGATTAGCAGACTTGGGCTACGTCGCTAGCTGTCGTAGTTTTCACGCTATCAGAACCGAAATATCGCCGCCGCAGTTGCGCCACTGCTCTGTAGATGAGGCCACTCGGTGGTTGGCTGTCCCCCTTCCCTAGCTATCCAGTGTAAGGAAATAAATGTGACCCCCATTAGAAAGGTAATCGAATACGGTGATCGCTCCTTAGTTCTTGAGACCGGTTGTATTGCGCGGCAGGCCACAGGGGCTGTTGTAGTCCATTATGGTGAAACAGCTGTACTGGTGACGGCAGTAGGAGTGAAAGAAGCGATCGAGGGTCGTGATTTCTTTCCGCTGACGGTTAATTACCAGGAAAGGACCTATGCTGCCGGCAAAATTCCGGGAGGGTTTTTTAAGCGTGAGGGAAGGCCTACCGAGAAGGAAACGCTAACTTCTCGACTGATTGACCGCCCGCTGCGGCCCTTATTTCCGAAGGGCTTCACCAATGAGGTTCAAGTCATTGCGACTGTCATTTCCTCAGATGGTGAGAACGATCCAGACATTCCTTCTCTCATTGGTGCTTCTGCTGCCTTAGCACTCTCTGGAATTCCCTTTACCACGCCGATTGCAGCAGCTCGAGTGGGGTATATCGATGGTCGATATGTACTCAATCCAACCTTGAGCCAAATGGAAAAATCCGCTCTTGATTTGGTGGTCGCAGGAACGGAAAAGGCGGTGTTGATGGTCGAGTCGGAGGCTCGAGAGCTGCCCGAGGAAATTATGCTGGGATCCGTCATCTTTGGTCACCAAGAAATGCAAGCGGTGATCCAGGCCATTCGAGAATTAGCGGAGGAAGCTGGAAAAGCTCCCTGGGATTGGTCGACTCCGGTGGAAGATGAAGACTTGATGTCAGCTGTCTGGGATTGTGGAGAGGCCCGCTTGCAAGAGGCTTACCAAGTGCGCTCGAAACAAGATCGCCAAGCCTCCTTGGCCGAGGCGCGTAGTTTTATCGTCGAGCGCTTGGTGCCGGAAGAAGATCCCCAATGGAGCAAAGAGCAGGTATTGGAGGCCGTCAGTGCCTTAGAAAAGCGTTTAGTGCGGGAGCAAATTCTGGCTGGAGGGGAGCGTATCGACGGTCGCGATACCAAGTCAGTCCGGCCTATTAATATTATGACAGGATTGCTACCTCGAGCCCATGGTTCAGCTCTGTTTACCCGGGGTGAGACCCAGTCTTTAGTGGCGACGACCTTGGGGACTGAACGTGATGCCCAAGTGATTGATGCCATAGAGGGGGAACGTCGCGAGCGTTTTATGCTGCATTATAATTTCCCTCCCTATTGTGTTGGCGAAACAGGTTTTGTGGGAGCCCCTAAGCGTCGTGAAATCGGCCATGGACGCTTAGCTAAGCGTAGTTTAAATGCGGTGGTGCCCGATGAAGAAAGTTTTCCTTATGTTATTCGAGTGGTTTCTGAGATTACGGAATCCAATGGTTCTAGTTCCATGGCGACGGTGTGTGGTACCAGCCTCTCCCTAATGGATGCAGGGGTTCCCATTACTGAGCCAGTTGCAGGCATCGCTATGGGACTTATCAAAGAAAGGGATCAGTTTGCTGTCTTGAGTGATATTCTCGGCGATGAAGATCATCTAGGGGATATGGATTTTAAGGTGGCCGGTACCGGGAAAGGAGTCACCGCCTTGCAAATGGATATCAAAATTGACGGCATTACCGAGGAAATCATGCGCACCGCCTTGTCTCAGGCCCGTGAAGGCCGTCTCCATATTCTTCAGAAAATGAATGAGGTCATCTCTGCGCCACGTCAGGAGATGTCCGAATATGCTCCGCGCATGATTGTATTCAAAATTAATCCAGAAAAGATCCGTGATGTGATCGGTAAGGGGGGAGCGACTATCCGGGCACTTACCGAGGAAACCGGTACCACCATTGACATTACGGACGATGGAACGGTGAAAATTTTCTCCTCTGATAAGGCCGATGGCCAAGAGGCCCGGCGTCGAGTGGAGGAGATTGTCTCCGATGTGGAAGTAGGCAAGATCTATGAGGGCCGAGTTTCTCGACTGATGGATTTTGGAGCCTTTGTCACTATTCTGCCTGGCAAAGACGGTTTGCTCCATATTTCCCAGATTTCGGACGAGCGAGTGAAAAACGTGAGCGATAAATTGTCTGAAGGGGACATTATTCGTGTTAAGGTCTTAGAAGTCGATAAGCAAGGCCGGGTTCGTTTGAGCATCAAAGCAATTGGAAACGAATAGCCTTGAGGCGCGCCCTCCTTGGCGCGCCCCCTGTGGGCATCCTCCGAATATCCCGATTTGCTTCCGGCAAATCAGTGAATATACTTCTTTTCCAGTAATGTCTAAGCACCTATGAATAAAATATGGGGATGTTTAGGAGCGAGGGGGTAGTGCTTTGCAAACCCGTTTTTCCTCCCTGAAAAAAGGGTTTGTGGGGACATCCCTGTCCCCTGGCTCCACACCACCCCCTCGCTCTAATACCTCAAAGCTTTTGTCGAGGAACTTATATTGCGGGTTGGTGGCCAAACTCTTTAGTTGTTGGATGCCTGGTTTTTAGACAACAGAAAGGGGAGCGGCTGCCGGAGTTAATTTTCTCTTTTAGTATCATGAGGGCAATACGCCATGCCAACTCGGTACGTATGCAACATAATACCCCCATCCAAGCTTACAGAATTACCCCCACTCAGCATGGATAGGGAAGGTTTAGCCAATGATTACAAGGGCTATTTTGGCCGCTTTCTGGGACGTGACGAAAGCTGCGTATCGAAACACTACCTGTATTTTGCTCTAGCGCTCACAATCCGCGACCGATTGATGGAGCGCTGGAAAAGCACTAATCGTGCCTATGATGAGAGCAACTGTTCCCGCACCTACTATCTTTCCATGGAGTACCTGTTAGGGCGTTGCTTAGGTAATGCCATGCTTAATTTAGGTCTTGAGGATGAGATGAATGGGGCCTTGGAAAAGTATGGCCTAAATTTAGAGGAATTGGCAGAGTTAGAGCATGATGCTGGCCTCGGCAATGGGGGGTTGGGACGCCTGGCGGCTTGCTTCTTGGATAGCTGTGCTACTTTGCAGCTTCCCGTCATAGGCTATGGTTTGCGCTATGAGTACGGGATGTTCCGTCAGGAATTTAACAATGGCTATCAAGTAGAAGAACCCGACCATTGGCTCCGGGATGGCAACCCCTGGGAATTAGAAAGACCGGAATACACCCAAAGAATCAAATTTGGTGGGCGCACTGAACACGTGGATGACGGCCATGGAGGCTGGCGTGTGCGTTGGGTTGACAGCCATGATGTTCTGGCTGTGCCCTATGATATTCCTATTCCAGGTTATCACAATGGCACGGTCAATACTTTGCGGTTGTGGAAAGCTGAAGCTACGGATGTGTTTGATCTAGGCGAATTCAACGCGGGGAGATATCCAGAATCTGTCGCGGCAAAGAATGCTGCCGAAAATATCACCATGGTGCTTTATCCTAACGATGCGATGGAACTGGGTAAGGAAACACGCCTGCGCCAGCAATATTTCCTGACTTCAGCAAGTCTGCAAGATATTCTTCGCGATTGGGTGCGGCGTTATGGCGAGGATTTTAGCCAGTTTGCCGAGAAAAATCGTTTTCAACTTAACGATACCCATCCTACTAGCGTGGTGCCGGAGTTGATGCGCTTGCTGATGGATGAGCATGGATTAGGCTGGGACAAGGCTTGGGAAATTACCAGTCACACCGTGGCCTATACTAATCATACCCTATTGCCGGAAGCTTTGGAGAAATGGCCGGTGAGCATGTTTGGCTCACTGCTACCCCGCCTTTTGGAAATTATTTATGAAATTAATGCGCGTTTTTTAATTGAAGTCGCCCGTTGTTGGCCAGGAGATACCGACCGGCAAGCGCGGATGTCTATCATAGAGGAGGGAGAGAACCCACAGGTGCGCATGGCCCACCTTGCCATCGTTGCTAGTTTCTCAGTTAATGGGGTGGCTGCTTTGCATACCCGTTTGCTAAAACATGGGCTATTTCATGATTTTTATCAACTTTGGCCACAGAAATTTAATAATAAGACTAACGGAGTGACCCCACGCCGTTGGTTGGCCAAATGCAATCCGGATTTAGCCCATCTCATTACTGAGACCATTGGTGATGGGTGGACCACCGATTTAAGCCAACTGCGACGTCTTTCTCTCCATGCGGAAAATCCAGAGTTTCGAGCCCGGTGGCGCAGTATTAAACATGTAAACAAGAAACGGTTGCTGGCACTTAAGGCACAGCATGGCATCCAGATCGACACTCATTTTTTATTCGATGTGCAAGTGAAGCGTATCCATGAATACAAGCGGCAGCTGCTGAATGTCTTGCATATTATTCACCTCTACGACCGGATCAAGCGGGGCGATATGGAGGGATGGGTTCCTCGTTGTGTCTTGATTAGTGGAAAGGCCGCGCCGGGTTACTGGATGGCGAAATTAATTATTAAATTAATTAATAATGTTGCTGATGTAGTCAACCATGATCCGAAAGCAGACGAGGCCCTTAAAGTCTTCTTTCTCCCCAACTATGGGGTCTCAGCGATGGAAATTATTTGCCCCGGTGCCGATCTCTCAGAGCAAATTTCTACCGCCGGCAAGGAAGCCTCCGGGACCGGTAATATGAAGTTTATGATGAATGGCGCTATCACCATTGGAACTTTAGATGGTGCTAATATCGAAATTCTTGAGGAGGTGGGAAACGAGAATTTCTTTTTATTCGGGCTAAAAGCGGAAGAGGTAGAAGCAGCGCGCCATCATTATGATCCTAATGCTATTATTGCAGGTGATGAAGAGCTGCAACGGGTAATGCACCTGCTGGAATGTGGCCATTTTAATCAGTTCGAGCCGGGAATCTTTGACCCTATCCTACATTCATTGCGTAGTCCCCATGATCCATGGCTGACAATCGCTGATTTTCGGAGCTATATCGATACGCAACGTCGAGTTGCGGAAGCCTACCGGGATCAAGAACATTGGACTCGCATGGCTATCCTCAACACTGCAGCAAGTGGTCGGTTTTCTACCGATCGGACCATCAAGGAATATAATGCTGATATTTGGAAGCTGGAGCAGATTCCAGCTTATTTAGCGGGCAGCACTCAGTCGAGCCCGTAAACTAAGGTCTCCTTATAGCAAATTATCGTGCATTTGACGCAGACTTTCTAAAACAGATTCCAAGGCACGGTCTAAGATAAGATCATCAGCCAGGATTTTGACACGACCCTGGCTCATCCCTTCTACAAGAGCGGAAGGTGAGTGTTCCGATACCTTGATACCTGCACGGTTCACAAAAACGTAGTTGCCACCTCCGGCAATTCGGATGGAGAGCTTAGCACGGTGTTTTTGTCCTTCGGCATTTGTAAACAAGAACCAGCTTCCAAGAGGTGCGGACTCTAGTTTTTGTAAGTATTGATCTTTTTCAGGGGAGGGGGGGAGTGTCCGCTGACTAGAATGAGGTTTAGACTGATTTTCAGCAGATGCGGTTGGCTTTGATTGGTGCGCACCGGGGATGAGCTGCTCGGATTTTTCTACTGCGGCTGCCTGTTTCTTGAGATCCTGGGAGCCGTGGTTAGATGAGGCCCGGATACAGTTAATATGGCAGCTTTCTAGGGTTTTGAAAAATCGTAGGGTATCCATCGGATTGCACTGAACTTGATTAAAGCCCTGGCGCAGTTCCTGTAATAAACCCGGTATAGTCGTTAGAAGTTTTTTTCTTTCTTCCTCTGTGCGTTTAGGAACTAATGTCCAAACTAGTTTATCAAGGGTAGCGATAGTTTGCTGCCAGTCGTGGCTGGTGGGCCCTTCCCTGAGATAAGCGAGAAGCGGAATTTTAGACCAAACTTGATGGAGTAAAGCCGTCATCGCTTCAGGTAGTCTATTCTCTTGGGCACGAGTCTCTATCTCTTTTTGTATTTGGGCACGGGCTTCAGCAACTCGAGACTTTCCTTCCTCGGCTTGTCGAGTTCGTTCTTCAATAATATTTACCTTAGTTTGTTCTGTGCTAAGGAATGTGCTGAACTCCTTTTGAAGCTCTACAAAAATTGAAATATCGTCATTGAATTCATTGAGGATGCGGTTAACGATATGCTGCATTTGGGTATAGAGTTCTTGCTGGGTTAGGGGGTCATCTTCATTCCAGCCTGTCCCTGCCCTTGCTAGGTCATTTAATAGTATTCGTGCCGGATGTTGCTTTTTGCTAAAGAAGGTTTTGTCCAGGATACCGACCTTGAGCATTGGAATCTGAAGTCGGCCAATCAGTGCTTTAATGGTATCGGGTATTCCTTGGTCATCAAGAATGAAATCGAACAACATACCGATAATATCGATGACATTGTCTTCGCTACGGCCAATGTTTGCTGGCTTTTCTTCAGGGGAAGACTGCTGAAAAACGCCAACAAGTTGTTGTTTGAGAGAATCTTTTTCAAGATGAGAAATTTTCTCTAGGGTTACGCCTTCTTCCTTTTTGGCATTGTTTTGGATGGCGGATAAAGCGTTCACTAATTTTTCCGCACTCCAAACCGGCTTGGATTCCTGTAGGGATTCCTCAAGTACCGATGGGGTGGTGTGCTGCATGCCTTTTAAGGGGGCGGAAGCATTCAGCAACTGTTGCATTAATTGAAATAAATCAGCGGAATCCATATCTGGATTCACTGATGAGGTGAGAGGGGAATCCTGGCTAGGGTTATTAGCCGGAGGGGCGTTGTCTGTTGATTCCGCTCTCTGGTTTCGATGGTGGAACCAAGGGGTTTGACCGAATTCCGCTAGTACATTGGCATCTATGAGAAGGCGATTCAGCTTTTCACAGAGCTCGCCAACATCACTCATCAGATGCTTATCAAAGAGCTTATAAATAATGAGTTTGTTTTCAACAGATAGCTCCAGATCTCGAGCAGCTTTATCAAATGCATTGGCGATGATTTCAGGGTCGACGGGATTGGCTTGATAGTCGATTTTAGTCAGGCCAATGAGGAAAGCGAGACGAGTTTCTAGCTGAGATAAGGGAAGGGAGAAACGGGTTCGCGCCCTAGCGACCATGCTGCTAAGGGCCAAGGTTTCTTCTAGTTGGCTATCCTCTACCAGCGAGAGTCCATCATGAACGGTGGGGGGAGGCCCTATGGGTTCTGCTGGCGGAGAATAATAGGGTTGCTCGAGCAGTTTATTAAAGCGGTGACTGATATCATTAAGAAAGGCGCGTTCGATAACTGTGCGTTCCATGCGCACTAGGCGCATGTCGTCTAGGTAAGTGGATTGTTCGCTATTATTTGCCGCCTTTTCGGCGCGCTTGAAAAGGGTATCATCAATCGCTCCGAAGGTATCGTCGATAAGAAGCTTAAACTGCTCAAGACTCTGGGAGCAAAGCCGATCAACAATTTGCTGAGTTGGAAGTTGTGCTTGCTTATTGGCCCCTTGGGGCAAATAATGGACGTTTGTCGCCATCGTGGATACCTGCAGTGGAAGTCAGTAAATCTTGTGGCCTCAATTGGTACTGACTTTTATAGCTCTGTACTACAGGAGATGGCGTGTCATGCATCACAGAATGTAAATTGCGCGATGGGACCGTGATAATGTTCAAACTTATTAGCTATTTTTTGACAACTTCATAGGAAAAAATATCAAAATGTCTCCGTTGAGATGAACAGGCCAACCCGAAGATCTTTGGCCAAGTAAATTTCACGGCCATCTACCGCCATCATGCCATCGGCGATACCCATAACCAATTTGCGCATAATAACGCGTTTGAGATCAATGCGGTAGGTAACCAGCTTGTTTTTAGGGGTGACTTGGCCGGTGAATTTGACTTCCCCCGAGCCTAATGCACGGCCGTGACCAGGACCGCCTCGCCAGGCAAGGTAGAAGCCTAAGAGCTGCCACATTGCATCCAAGCCTAAACAGCCTGGCATAACGGGGTCGCCAGGGAAATGGCAATCAAAAAACCACAGGTCAGGTTTGATTTCCATTTCAGCGGTAATTTCTCCCTTGCCAAAAGCACCTCCCTCATCGCTAATGTGAGTAATGCGATCAAACATTAGCATAGGGGGCATAGGCAGTTGAGCATTCCCGGGGCCGAACATCTCACCGCGACCACATCGCAAGAGATCTTCATAGCTAAAAGCACTGGGTCGTGTCATCATTTTTGTCGCTAGTGATACAAAGATTTAGTAGATTCCCGCAAACACCTTAATAGCTGAGGATAAAACCGTAATCTAGTAGTGCGGCGGGTAGGCTAAAAGAAATGATACTCTCTCTTAAGAAGAGAAGCGAGTTAAAGTGGCGGTATGGTGTAGGGTAAAAGTGGATACCATGTCTCTGGTATGGGAAAAGTTATCTCTTGGTGATGCGGCTTTGCATTGCCTCAAGGTTTGCGATCCGGAAGAAAAAGTTAAAGTGACTTGCGATGTGGCACAGCTTTGGAAAGCTGGGTGCCTGGGAGTGGGCTCTACAAGCAGTAGCTTGCCTGATATCCCCGGCCGGCCGCTACGCCCCCCTTTAGTGGCCCCGCGGGAATTGCCCCGTCGCAAGCTCACCTCAGTGGCGGGGCGCGCGGCGTTGATTCATGCCATTACCCATATTGAATTTAATGCGATTAATTTGGCGTGGGATGCGGTTTGCCGCTTTAACCATTTACCCAGGGCGTTTTATGACGACTGGGTGCAGGTAGCTTTGGAAGAGGCCTATCATTTTTGTTTACTACAGGAGCATTTGCATTCCTTGGGCTATGAGTATGGGGATTTTCCAGCCCATGATGGGCTTTGGGAGATGGCCCAAAAGACTGCCCATGATCCCCTTGTACGTATGGCCCTCGTTCCTAGAGTATTAGAGGCTCGGGGGTTGGATGTCACCCCTGGCATGATGGAACGATTGCGGCAAGTGGGTGATTTACGGGCAACATTCATCCTTGAAATTATCTTGCGCGATGAGGTAGGCCATGTGGCAGTGGGTTCCCAGTGGTTTCGTTACCTCTGCAAGCTTCGTAAACTTGACTCCGAGAAAACCTTTCAAAATTTGATTAACGGCTATTTCAAGGGCGAAACTCGTGGACCCTTATATCGTGAAGCGCGGTTACAAGCGGGGTTTTCTGAAGCAGAGCTTGCCATGCTAGAAGCAAGTTAAAGGGAAGATTATGCCCTCATAGAGGAGAAATAATGCGAGTATTTCTGCCATTTTCACCGCAGAAGCTTTCCCATTTTCAGGAGGGCAAGAGGGGGCGTCTAGCTCGAAAAAGTGGCAATAACTTGACCCGTTAACATAAAAAAAGCGATCATATGCAGCTTTGTCAGCGGACTGGCTGCCCAATTCTTAAGAAAATTTTTCCAGATTGCGGACTATACGCAGAGGGGACATGAGTAAGATTGATCGTAAACGGTTGCTGCGGGAGATGGTTTTCTTCCGGCGCTTCGAGGACCGCACGTTTGAGGCCTACATGGAGCGTAAGATTGGTGGTTTTCTGCATCTCTATTCGGGACAGGAGGCGGTGGCAACGGGAGTACTTGAAGTCATCCAAGCGGAGCGCGGGATAGGCTTTGATTATGTCATCACGGGTTACCGGGATCATATCCACGCCATCAAAACGGGAGCTCGTGCGCGGGAGGTGATGGCCGAGCTATATGGCAAAGAAACGGGGAGTTCCAAAGGTCGAGGAGGGTCAATGCATATCTTTGATCCTAGTGTGCATTTCATGGGGGGCTATGCCTTGGTGGGGCAACCATTCCCCCTTGCCGCAGGGTTGGCTTTGGCTTGTAAGCACCAGAAGGAAGGGCGAATCGCCGTTTGTTTTCTTGGAGATGGTGCCAACAACCAAGGCACTTTCCATGAAACCATGAACATGGCCGCCCTATGGAAATTGCCGGTATTGTTTGTGTGTGAAAATAACCTCTACGCCATTGGTACCGCTATCCAGCGATCAACGCCGATAATTGATCAATACAAGCGCCTTGCTGCTTATAACATCCCGGCGAGTCAGCATTATGGCCAGGATATCGAAGTGGTTATGGAAGCGACCCAATCCGCTGTAGACCATGTGCGTAGCGGTGCCGGGCCTTATTTCCTAGAATTGTTGACCTACCGTTACCGGGGTCACTCGATGTCGGATGCCGGGGCCTACCGCAGTAAGGAAGAGGTGGCGGAGTGGATGCAACAGGACCCCATTCAGATCCTCGCTCAGCGGTTAATTGAGGCGGGCGAGTTAACGGAGGAGGAATTTAAGGCGATGGAGCAGGCGGTTCAGGATGAAATCGATAACGACATTGTCAAGTTTGCGGAAGAAAGCCCTGAACCGAAAGTAGAAGAGTTGACGAAGTATGTTTTGGAAGATAACCCCGATCCCCGTTGGATCGGGCCGCTAGAGGCACAAGGAGGGGGGCATGGCTGAGCTGGCTTACTGGGAGGCGTTGCGTCGCGCCCACGATGAAGAACTGGCTAATGATCCTATGGTCATTGCCATGGGGGAGGATATTGGAGTGGCGGGGGGTACCTACAAGGTTACCCTTGGTCTCTACGACAAATATGGGGAGGAGCGGATTGTCGATACCCCGATTTCCGAGAACTCCTATACTGGCATTGGGATTGGGGCCTCGATGGCGGGAATGCGTCCCATTATTGAGATCATGTCCATTAATTTTGCTTTGCTGGCGCTGGATACCCTCATCAATGCGGCTGCCAAGATCCGCTATATGTCCGGGGGCCGGGCCCAGTGCCCCATTGTGATGCGGACCCCCGGCGGAACGGCCCACCAGCTTGCGGCTCAACATTCGGCGCGGTTGGCTAGGTTGTTTATGGGGACGCCGGGTCTGCGAGTGGTCACGCCCAGCACTCCCTTGGATGCCTACGGCATGCTTAAATCTGCGGTGCGCTGTAATGATCCGGTGATCTTCATTGAGCACGAGAGTATGTATAACCTCAAAGGGGAAGTGCCCGATGAGGAGGTTTTTCGGCCCTTGGAAGGTGCGGAGGTCATTCGCGAAGGAACAGACATTACTCTGATTGGTTACAACTATAGTGTGCATTGGTGCCTGTCTGCAGCGGATAAGCTAGCTCAGGAAGGCATTAGTGCCGAAGTGATCGATTTACGTTCCCTGAAGCCCATCGACCGGGAAACCATTCGCCGTTCCATAGAAAAAACCCACCGGGTTCTGGTGGCTGAGGAAGATGAAGCCCCAGTGGGCGTGGGCAGTGAAGTAATTACCGGAATTATTGAAGACTGTTTCTTTGCTTTGGATGCCCAGCCGGTACGGGTGCATGCAGCGGATGTCCCGGTACCTTATAACTATAACCTGGAGAAGTCGGCGATTCCTGATGCCAAAGACGTCTACCAGGGGGCTCTCAAAGTATTGGGAAAGGTTTAGCAACAAGATAACTAGGTTTGGATTTTATGGCTGAGCCCTATGTCATCAAGATGCCTCAACTCTCGGATACCATGACCGAGGGGGTGCTGGTTTCTTGGGAAAAAGAGATTGGTGAATTTATCGAGCGTGGTACGGTGGTGGCTACAGTGGAAACCGATAAGGCCATCATGGATGTGGAAGTGTTCCGCGAAGGTTACCTTTCTGGACCTCAGTTGCCTGTAGATGGGGTCGCGGCAGTGGGCGAGCCTATTGCTTACCTGGTAGCGGAGGCTGAGCAAGTTGAAAAAACTGAGGCCAGCGCTAGTCCCCAGCCAGCGCCTGAAGCGGAGGAGAGACCTAAGTTTGAGCCTGCCGGCACTTCAAAGCCTAAGACCAAGATCCCGGCCATGCCAGGAGGGGCAACTCCAGCACCGCACCCCAGTCATACCCGCGCTACTCCTTACGCCAGGCAGCTCGCTGGCGCTCATGCTATTGACCTTGCGGGAATGAAAGGCAGTGGTCCGGATGGGGTGATCGTCGCGGCCGATGTGGTCAGTGGGCAGGGGGCAAGGGGAATGACCCGCCGGATTTTCGAGGTTCCGGGCACGGGGCGCCCTATGGACAGCATGGAAAAGGCGATTGCCCATAATATGGAGTACTCCCTTTCTATGCCCCTGTTTCGGGCAACGGTCTATGTGGATCCCTCCCGCCTGGTGGCAGCAGCTAAGGAACAGGGCAGCTCGGTGACCGTAGCCCTGGCCAAAGCGGCGGCTTTAGCGGTTGAGGAACACCCTAAGATCAATAGCGTTTATCAGCACGAGGACCGCATTCTGGAGCGGGAACAGGTCGATGTGGGGTTAGCAGTAGCCACAGAGGGTATGGGCTTGGTGGTGCCGGTATTGCGGGATACCTCTAATCGTAATCTTGCCGAACTCAGCGCTAGCTGGGCGGATCTGGTGGAGCGGGCACGGATTAAACGGTTAAAGCCGGAAGAATACTCCAATCCAACCTTTGTGATTTCCAATATGGGAATGCTGGGGGTAGCCTATTTTGACGCCATCCCCTCACCGGGGACTTCCGCCATTTTAGCGATTGCTACGACCGGCTCTCAGGGGATGCCGGTGACCATCACTGCCGACCATCGGATTGTCAATGGCGCTGATGCCGCTCGGTTTTTAAACACCTTTAAGGAGCGGGTGGAGTCCCCAGAAACCTGGATCAGCGGGGGGAGTGCTTCCCCCTCGACGGCCAAGGAAGCTTTGCCTTTGGAGGGAGACTGGGATTACGATGTGGTGGTGATTGGAGGGGGACCTGGTGGGGAGGACTGTGCTCGAGAATTGGCTGAGCACGGTATTAAAGTGGCCCTAATTAATGATTCCCCTTTCCCTGGTGGAGAGTGTTTGTGGCGTGGTTGCATCCCTTCTAAGACCTGGCGTGCAGCCGCCGATCGCATTCGTGACCGGGCCCACGATTCCCATTTGGGGGTAGGCGGCACCACGCCTGCTGCGTTGAACTGGAAAGCGCTTGAGGCAACTCGCCGCCATGTGCTCCAGTCCCGGGGCGAGATGGCCTTGAAGACCGATAAGGGGATGAAAATCAAATTCATCCAGGGGCATGCCCGTTTTGCTGATGAACATCACCTGGTGGTGGATACCAGCGGCAACAGTGAAGACCCTTTTGCCCGCACCCAGCCTACTCAGCCAGATTCCCAAGGGCAAAGGATAAGTTTTGCGGGAGCGGTGATTGCCACCGGCGCACCGCCTTTTATCCCTCCTATTCCCGGCGCTCAAGAAGGTGTGCAGGCCGGTGGGGTATTAACCTCTGATACGGTCTGGGGACTAGAGCGTGTCCCTGAGCGCTTGGCCGTCATTGGCGGCGGTGCCATTGGCGTGGAAATGGCCCAAATTTTCCAGGATTTTGGAACCGAAGTCCTATTGCTGGAGGCCCAGGAGCGATTGCTGGCTGAGGTCGAGCCGGAGGTTGGTAAGTTATTAGCGGAAATCCTCAATGCCGATCCCCGGCTTACCGTGCAGAGCTCCGCCAAGGTCCAGGCCATCAGTGGTCAGCCGGGAGCGATGCAGGTGGCCTTTGATGATTCAGAGGGCACCAGCCACCGTCTGGAAGTGGACTATGTTCTTATGGCCACCGGGAAACGGCCTAACTTGGAACCCTTGGCCCTGGACCAAGCGGGTGTGGCCATAGCAAACGGCGTGATTCAAGTGGATGCCCAATGCACTACCTCTAAATCCCATATCTTTGCGGTGGGGGATGTCATTGGGGGGTTGATGCTGGCCCATACCGCGGGGCAACAAGGGCGGGTGGCGGCGGCCACCATTTTAGGCGAGCCCCATGCCTATGAATTGGAGAAGGATTGCGGGGTGATTTTTACCCGTCCCCAAGCGGCTTTCGTGGGCCTGTCAGTGGCCCAGGCCAAGGAAAGGGGAGTGGATGCGGCGGAAGTGAAAATGCCTATCCGCATTGATGCCAAAGCGATGATCAATAATGAAACTGAAGGCCTCATCAAGATTGTGGCGGATAAGGCCAGTCACCGGATTATTGGAGTCCATTTCTTGGCGGATCACGCTGATACCTTGATTGGGGAAGCGGTCATGATGGTGACGGGGAAGATGACCTTGGAGCAAGTCGCCCGCGCTATTCATCCTCATCCGACCCAGACCGAGTTGTTTGGGGAAATGGCCCGGCGATTACTTTCGCGCTTGCGCCGCACCCAACGGCGATAGTAGCGAAACCTCACTTTTTATTAGACATTTTTGTTTTAGCGTAGAGGACTCCATGTCAACGATTAAAAAAGTCGTGTTGGCTTATTCAGGAGGGCTAGATACCTCCGTGATTTTGAAGTGGCTACGGGAGACCTATGGCTGTGAAGTGGTGACCTTCACCGCGGATATCGGTCAGGGGGAGGAAGTGGCGCCCGCGCGTGCTAAAGCAGAGGCGCTAGGGGTCAAGGAGATCTACGTTGAGGAACTGTGCGAGGAATTTGCCCGGGATTATGTGTTCCCCATGTTTCGGGCCAACACCCTCTATGAGGGAGAGTACTTGCTCGGAACGTCCATTGCTCGCCCCCTCATTGCCAAGCGTTTGGCGGAGATTGCCAGCGAAACCAGCGCGGATGCCATCGCCCATGGTGCCACCGGTAAAGGAAATGACCAGGTACGCTTTGAATTGGGTGCCTATGCCTTGCGCCCTGATATCCAAGTTATCGCCCCCTGGCGGGAGTGGGATCTCACTTCACGGGAGAAGTTGCTGACTTATGCGGAGACCCATGACATTCCGGTAGAAGGCAAGCGGGGGACCCGCTCTCCTTACTCCATGGATGCCAATCTGCTGCACATTTCCTATGAAGGGGGCCCTCTGGAAGATCCCTGGTTCGAGCCTGAGGAAGCCATGTGGCGCTGGACCGTTTCCCCCGAAGCAGCTCCTAATGAACCCACTTACTTGGAGTTGGATTACCGTTGTGGCGATATCGTGGCCATTAATGGTGAGGTCCTAAGCCCTGCCAAAGTACTGGAGATGCTCAATCGCCTTGGCGGGGAGAATGGAATTGGCCGCCTGGATTTGGTGGAGAACCGTTATGTGGGGATGAAATCCCGTGGTTGTTATGAGACCCCGGGGGGGACGATCATGCTCAAAGCCCACCGGGCGATGGAGTCGTTGACTTTAGACCGGGAAGTGGCTCATCTGAAGGATGAGCTGATGCCCCGTTATGCCAGCCTCATTTACAATGGTTACTGGTGGTCTCCAGAGCGATCCTTGCTGCAGCAGCTTATTGATGCTTCTCAAGCCACGGTTAACGGCACCGTCCGCCTCAAGCTATATAAGGGCAATGTTACGGTAGTCGGTCGTCAATCGAAGACTGACAGCCTCTTTGCCCCTGAGATTGCCACCTTTGAGGAAGATGCTGGCGCCTACAACCAGCAGGATGCAGAAGGTTTTATTAAGCTCAACGCGCTTCGCTTGCGCATCGACGCCCTAAAAAAGCTGTCTCTTTAAACAAAGAGGGATATTTATTGCGCCTTATCCACGCGGATAAAAATATGGCGTAGCTCCTCTGTGCGGCTGTGGGTTCCGTAGACGGTTCCGATCCCTTGTTGTTGGCGGGTTCCATCAGCGCCGCCCAATTCAAACCACTGCCCGAAGGGGATCGAGACTTGGGTGACTAATGTTTGCATCCCAATGCGGCCCCCGCCCTGCCCGCTGAGGTTGGCTTGATAGGGTCGAATTTCCAGGGTGACTCTGTTCCCATTGGTGCGAGGAAGCACTTCAAATCCGCTGACCACATCTCGATAACGGATTGAGTTTTGAGTGAGTAGCCGCCCCCCTTGGAGTAGCCAGACCCTATCGGCTAGGGGAATGGATTGGCCCGTTTGTAGCAAGGCGGCTTGTCCTTCCAATATCCGCACCTGCTGGGTGTCACTTCTTTGATCCCGGGTCCCCGTTCCCGCTATGCGAGCCCTGGATTGGTTAGACTGAGGTATCTCAATGTGGGCGCGAAAGCGAGCCGCCTCGCGGGTGCTTAACTGCTTGACGGTGATCAACAGTTGCTGCAAGGGCCTATCCACTTGGGCTAGGATAGTTTTGAGTTGTTCCAGATTCTCCTGAGTGGTGCGGACAATAATAAGATTGTTGTCCGCTTGGATGGCGGCACCCTCGGCTAGAAAAGGGCGTAACGTGGGGAGCACCTCCTCTGGTATTCGATGCTTTAAGGGGAGGATGGCAAGCTCTTCACTCTGACTCCAAGAGGGAAGGGCATTAAGAAGCAGTCCTAGAAGCAACCCAGAGAGGATTTTTTTCAGGGGGCTAAACAGGCCCTTTTCCATAAAGCCGATGGTCACCTCCTCGTGAAAGCCAATACTTAGAGTCCTTCAAGTTGGGCTCTTACACTTCTTTTGCCTGCTGCCTCGCATGGCCCGTATAGGTTTGCGGGGTCAGCGCCAACAGTTGCTGTTTAGCTTCTATCGGCAAGTCCAAGCTTTCGATAAATGCCCGGAGACTGTCCCGGTCAATATGCTGCCCTCGGGTAAAGGCCTTGAGCTTCTCATAGGGCTGCGGGATTCCGTAACGGCGCATCACGGTTTGGACGGCCTCCGAGAGTATTTCCCAACTGGCTTCCAAATCGCTATTCATCCGTCCCTCATCAGCTTCTAATTTGCCGATTCCTTTAAGGGCGGAATGATAGGCAATCAAGGAGTGGGCAAATCCGACCCCTAGATTTCGCAGCACGGTGGAATCGGATAGATCCCGCTGCCAGCGGGAGATAGGCAGTTTCCCGGCCAAGTGCTCAAAAAGGGCATTTCCTATCCCCAGGTTGCCCTCGGCATTCTCAAAGTCGATGGGGTTGACTTTGTGAGGCATGGTAGAAGAGCCGACTTCCCCTTCCACTGTCTTTTGTCGAAAGTACCCTAGAGCAATATAACCCCAGATATCCCGACAAAAATCCAGGAGCACCGAATTAAAGCGCACCATGGCCTGAAAGAGTTCAGCCATATAGTCATGGGGTTCAATCTGGGTGGTGTATTTATTCCAACGCAGGCCCAATTGGGTAACGAAGGCATGGGCTATAAAGGGCCAGTCAATGTTCGGGTAAGCGGCTAGATGGGCATTGTAATTGCCGACGGCCCCGTTCATTTTGCCATAAAGGAGAACTTTTTCCGTATGGTGGCGTTGTCTCTCCAGGCGATGGACGAAATTGGCCATTTCCTTCCCTAAGGTGGTTGGAGAAGCGGGTTGGCCATGGGTGCGAGAGATCATGGGGATATGCTGATAGCGATGGGCCAGGGTTCGGATGGCGGCGATCAGCGCTTCCATTTGGGGAAGGAGCACCTTTTCCCGGGCATCCTTCAGCATGAGGGCATAGGCCATATTGTTGATGTCTTCAGAGGTGCAAGCAAAATGAATAAACTCACCGACTGACTCTAGTTCCGAGTGGCCCTTCACTTTTTCTTTTAAGAAATACTCCACCGCTTTGACATCGTGATTGGTAGTGGCTTCGATATCCTTGATACGTTGAGCATCTTCTTCTGAAAAATTGTCCATAATGGCAATCAGGAAGGTTTCGGCTTCATCGCTTAGCTGGGGAACTTCAGGGATATCAGGGCAGGCGCTTAATAGCTGCAACCACCGTATTTCCACCACTACCCGGTAGCGCAGCAATCCGTATTCGCTGAAAATTGGGCGAAGGGTGTCCACTTTACTGGCGTAACGGCCATCAATGGGAGAAAGAGCGGTTAGCGATGAATAATCCATGGGACTTTTACATTAAGAAGACAAAAAAACATTATAACCTAGCCGAGGAAAGATTAAGCCTAGCTTTACCACCATCGTCCAAAGAAGTATTTAAACTTTCAGCTCTCTCGGTCGATTATTCTCACAGCATAGTGTCTGCAAATGGTTCGAACTGCATGAGAGGCTTGTGAACAAAAATAGCTCCTATTGTCTGTCAGCGCACGGATTTGAGCACAGAGATCTTATGGTGCTGCGATCTTTGCTGGAACTTGTGAATTCGCGGACCCGCCAAAGTTGGTCCCTCGTAGAAGGGGAGCGGGCGAATGTGGTGCTGTTTGACGTGGATACCGAAGCCGGCCGGTCAGCCTGGAATGCTAATCAAGGCCTAACACGAGAATCAATACGGGTATGGTGCTCGCGACAGGGTCCCACGGAAGCCGTCAAATATTACCTAAAAAAACCTTACCGGTATCAATACTTGGTTGATTTATTGACGACAGTGAGAGGATCAGAACCAGAATCACGAAAAATAGCCCCGGCCTCTGCCGTTACTAAAAATAAGTTCGGGAGAAGGCTCATTGACACGGTTTTTAATCCTGCGGACCATTTTCTTGGTCTGCTTCTTTCGGTAATCGAAGAAAAACAGCCGGTACAATTTCAGTACCAGGATAGTTTGCCCTTATACGTCGAACCCAAAGATTGGGAATATTTCCACCAAGATAGCGAGGCATGTTTGCGCAGACTTTGCGGAAGCATATCGTCTCATATCACGGTTGAAGTGATCACCAAAGAATTGCTGACCCAACAGATCACCTCAGAAAGTATGGAGGGGCGCTCCCTGCAGAGTCTCCTTTGGCTAGCCGCCCTCGAAGGGTCTGCGGGACGGCCGCTACCGGATTGGGGGGAGGAGGACCTGCTCAAGCTAAAGCAGTGGCCTAACCTGGGTGTGCTCCGGCATAGCTTGGATGAAATGCGGTTAGCTGCTTTTATGACCAAGCAGGCGGCTAATCTGGCCACGATTGTCGCTGATACAGGTGTTTCCAAGAAGAAGGCAGTGAATTTTATCAATGCTTGCTCTGTGGTGGGGTTCTTGGAAACCAATATAGAAATTGAAAGCGCTCCAGAATTGGTGACCGCAGGTCAAAAGCAAGGCGGGATTTATGGTTTTATGCGCCGTTTAAGGGGCAATAGTTAGGTTTACGGACAGCTTCTTCTTCCCTCTTTGCCCCCTTATCGAAAGTCTTTCCAGTTCGGTTAGCCCCTTTTTTAAAAGCGCAACACTATGATTTGCAGGGGATTCTGCTCAAGCCAAAACGGATTCGCCGGATATTTACTTCCAGTGAGCCGGAATCTTCCCCGCCTGAGTTTTAATATCAAACGTTCTATACCCCGTGTGTTCGCCGGTATTTCCCTAGGGATAGCTCCTATCCAAATATAACTCCAAAAGGACTGAGGCTGATTGAGCCACCCATTCACCCTTCAAGCCCCCGGATGGCTGCAAAGAGCATCTACAACCGCATAAAATTATAAATAAGGTAAAATTACCAACAAGATCTTCAACAGTAAAAGGTGAAAAAAGTGCTTACAGCTTATCGTAAACATGTCGCCGAACGGGAATCAGAAGGGTTACCACCGTTGCCGTTAAATGCTACGCAAGTTGCGGAGTTAGTAGAACTTTTGAAAAATCCGCCCCAAGGCGAGGAAGACTTTTTGAAGGAACTTTTAGTGCAGCGGGTACCACCAGGAGTGGATCAAGCTGCTTACGTCAAGGCCGGATTTCTGGCGGCTGTAGCCAAAGGTGAAACCGCCTGCCCTCTTATCGACCGGGTTCAGGCCACAGAGCTGCTCGGCACCATGTTGGGGGGCTACAATATCGAGCCGCTGATTGACCTTCTGGAGGATGAAGCCACCGCGGCGGTGGCTGCTAAGGCGTTGGCGAATACGCTTTTGGTCTATGACCACTATCATGATGTGTTGGAAAAAGCAAAGAGCAATGAATACGCCAAGCAGGTCGTGGACTCCTGGGCTGAGGCCGAATGGTTTACGCGTCGTCCTGGACTGGCAGAGGAGATCAAGGTAGTCGTCTTTAAGGTTCCTGGTGAGACCAATACCGATGACCTTTCACCTGCCCAGGAAGCCTGGAGCCGCCCGGATATTCCCCTCCATGCCAAAGCAATGTTAGTCAACAAGATGCCTGAGGCATTATCAGTCATTGCCGATTTGAAAGCTCAGGGGCTCCCCCTGGCCTTTGTTGGTGACGTGGTGGGCACTGGTTCCTCCCGTAAGTCCGCCATCAACTCTATCCTTTGGCACATGGGCCAAGAGATTCCCTTCGTGCCCAATAAACGCCAAGGCAGCGTGATCTTGGGAGGCAAGATTGCCCCGATCTTTTTCAACACCGCTGAAGATTCCGGTGCTCTACCTATTGAGTGTGACGTGAGTGGCCTCAACACCGGTGATATTATTCGAATTCGCCCCTTTGAGGGAGTCATTCTCAGTGAGGCGGGCGAAGAACTTTCCCGCTTTAAACTTCGTCCCAGCACCTTGCCCGATGAAGTCCGTGCCGGTGGCCGGATTCCCCTAATCATTGGGCGTGGCTTAACCGATAAAACCCGGGAGGCGCTGGGACTGGAGCCTTCTTCTTGGTTTATCCGGCCAGTGGCGCCTACCGATAGTGAGAAAGGCTATACCCTGGCCCAGAAAATGGTGGGCCGGGCTTGTGGGGTTGAGGGGGTGCGCCCAGGCACCTATTGTGAGCCCAAAATGACCACCGTGGGTTCCCAAGATACCACCGGCGCCATGACCCGGGATGAACTCAAGGAGTTGGCTTGCCTGGGGTTTTCCGCCGATCTAGTGATGCAAAGCTTCTGTCACACTGCCGCCTATCCCAAACCGGTGGATGTGACCCTGCAACACGAATTGCCGGATTTTATGGCCACCCGCGGGGGGGTCACGCTGCGTCCCGGTGACGGCATCATCCACTCCTGGCTCAATCGGATGATTCTTCCGGATACGGTGGGTACCGGTGGGGATTCCCATACCCGTTTTCCCATTGGGATTAGTTTTCCCGCCGGCTCCGGCCTAGTGGCTTTTGCCGCTGCCCTGGGGGTGATGCCCCTGGATATGCCAGAGTCGGTTTTAGTCCGTTTCAAAGGGGAAATTCAGCCGGGGATCACCTTGCGGGATCTGGTCCATGCCATCCCCTATGTGGCTATCCAACGGGGCTTGCTGACGGTGGCTAAAGCAGGCAAAAAAAATGTCTTTAGTGGCCGGGTCTTAGAAATCGAGGGGTTGCCGAAACTTAAAGTGGAGCAGGCTTTTGAATTTGCCGATGCCTCAGCGGAGCGTTCCGCCAATGGTTGCACCGTGAAGCTGGACAAAGAGCCTATTATTGAGTTTCTGAAATCCAATATCACCCTGCTGAATTGGATGATTGCCCAGGGCTATGAAGACCAGCGCACTCTCGCCAGGCGTATCGCTGCCATGGAAGACTGGCTTAAGAATCCAACCCTATTGGAGGCGGATGCGGATGCCGAGTATGCGGAAGTTATTGAGATTGACATGAATGAAATTACCGAGCCGCTGTTGGCTTGCCCTAACGATCCCGATGATGTTCGGCCCCTGTCGGCGGTGGCAGGCGATGAAGTGGATGAAGTGTTCATTGGTTCCTGTATGACCAACATTGGCCACTACCGGGCGGCAGGCAAGATCCTGGAGGATTCGGGCCGAATTCCTTCCCGCCTTTGGATCGCCCCCCCCACCAAAATGGATGCCCACCAATTGATGGAAGAGGGCTACTACAGTATTTTCGGCAAGGCCGGCGCCCGTACCGAAATGCCCGGTTGCTCCTTGTGCATGGGCAACCAGGCCCGGGTGATGGACGGCGCCACCGTGGTGTCCACCTCGACTCGTAATTTCCCCAACCGGATGGGTCGAGATGCCAATGTGTATTTGGCCTCGGCGGAAGTGGCGGCGGTGACTTCCATTTTAGGGCGTTTGCCCACAGTGAAAGAATATCTGGCCCAGGTGAAAAGTCTCAAACCTGTGGCGGCTGATATTTACCGCTATCTCAATTTTAACGAGATGGAGGAATATCAGCAGGCAATCGAGCAAACCGCTTCAGTGGATTAAAGGCGTTTTTATGGCCTTGTTAGGGAGGAATTAAATCTATTTCTCAGACTAAATGAGAATGAAAGGGTCAGGCGTGGTGGGGATAAACAATGCGCCGAGGAGTTAAATGCCCGGCTGCCTCCCCCCATTTTCTGTGAAACCTATCTTTCGTGGTTGTAAGTGGTTATAAAAGGTTGCTTTGGATTATTGATAATTCCCTGAATTATCTCTTGCGAATGTATCGAGGAATTTGGGCTAGAGAGATATAGAACTAAAACAATAAAGGTGAAAGTAAACTGTACCATAGAGTCCTATGAGCATTTTAGATTGGAGAACGGAAGTGCGGCGATGGTTACATCCTCGCCGAAATATAACACCAGAGTTAACAAATAGCGTTGTCGCATTTTTTGAATGCGCCTTTGAAAATACCCGTTGCCTGGATCGCGCTTGGTTTGGTGTACATCCGTCAGGAATTAGCCTTGTTGTTGGGGGGATTTACCTTGCAGCGATCCAGCGTTCAGGAGTAGATCAGGGTGTCTGGTTGTTGGTCGATCAAGAGCTACCAAAAATTGATGGCGTCGAATATCAACCGGTAAAATCTACTCAAAGGTCGGAGCAGCCGCTGGTTTGGCTCCATTCTGTGTCGCTGAATCCTGTCCCACACTTGATTGGAGTTACCTTCCTATGGGAGTCATTTGCTCAGGCGTCAGAGAAAATTCTTCGATTTCCCATCGCAAGCGATCGTGATACGGTGCAGAAGCGGCGTAAAAAAATCCGGTTAAGCGAGTTGATGAGGGAATCCGTAATCCTTTACCCTGATGAAGAGGAAGAAAGTAGGGTTTTTCGAGAAGGCTTAAGAAAGACTGTTACTGTAAATGCATATGAGCGTGATCAAAAGGCGCGAGATTTATGTATTCAGCACTACGGCGCGAGATGCTTTGTATGCGATTTTTCATTCGGTGAAGCTTACGGTGAATTTGCGGAAGGCTTTATTCATGTACACCATCTTCGTCCGCTTTCGGAAATTGGTGAAGAATATACCGTTGACCCGGTAAAGGATCTTCGTCCAGTTTGCCCAAACTGCCATGCGGTAATTCATTTACATAGACCTGCGTTTAGTATCGAGGAGGTTCGGGCGGCATTGGCTGAGCGATGTTCGCCTAATGCATATACGAGCCTCCGTTCTATCAAAAGGAAATAAGATCAAAACATTACTTCGGTGTTCGGTATGAACCAGGTAAGGTGAGCATCACCTCCTGCCCGTGACCCAAAAATTATTCGATAATTTGCGGGCTGTCCTCTATAGTCCATAAACAGCCCAACAACCCAACATACGTTCAACCGCTCACGGGCCTGCTAGAGCAGGGGGTATTTCTGTGAGGCCTACAGTCACAGGGGGACAATATGTCGCAACATAAATCGATTCTCATGGTCGTCACGAGCCACGATGCTATCGATAGAGAACATCCCACGGGCTTATGGTTTGAGGAGTTCTCGGTGCCCTATACCCTATTTCGCAATCAAGGTTATGCCATCACGGTTGCCAGTCCCAAGGGTGGAGACGCGCCTATCGATCCGCGCAGTCTGGAAGAATACGAAGCCACTGCGGCTAATGAGGCGGCCCGGGCGGCGCTTAAAGGGACCCGCAGGTTAGACTCAAACCTGCGGGTCGCTGATTTCGACGCCGCCTTCTTCTGCGGTGGTCATGGGACTATGTTTGATTTGCCGGATAACGCTGATGTGCAGCGGTGGGTGGCAGAGTTCGTGCAGGCCGATAAGGTACTGGCATCGGTCTGTCACGGTCCAGCGTGCTTGGTGGGTGCATCCCTGGGGGACGGCACACCGGTGGTAAAGGGGCGTAAGGTGACGTCCTTTACCGACCAGGAAGAGCGGGCTGTGGAGCTCGACCGACACATGCCGTTTCTTCTGGAGAGTCGGCTGCGTGAGTTGGGGGCGGAGTTTCTGCCTGCAGCGAACTGGCAGGATAACGTGGTGGTGGACGGCAACCTGGTCACGGGCCAAAACCCACAGTCCAGTGCCAACGCGGCCCGGGCGGTGATACGGCTGCTTTCGGCATGATCTTGCCATGGCGGATAGGCTAAGCTGCCTGCCCCATTGGGCGCCGGCTGTTGGTAGTAGGCAAGGTAGGGTCTGATGGAAGTACGTCTCCGGGTGGTGCTGCAAAATGCTTCCTGGCGATAAACTTCACTTGAAATATCCCTATATTTCAACTTCTCTCTCTTTAGTGGGCAGTGTGAGCTATCCTTTATTTATGAGTTATTTATATCACATCGCTTCACGGAAAGGCGGTGGATGAGGATGACTTACACTGACTAGAGGAGAACAAGCGATGCTCCTACCACAAACAAGCTCAATAAAGTTACTAGGTATCTTGGTGGCTACAACGGGTTTAGGGGGGCTGAGCAGTTGCGCAAGCATACCGCCACCCCGTGGAGAAGTTGCAGAGGCAACGTTTGCTGTAAGCGAAGCCCAAGAGGCAGAGGCTTCCCAGTATGCCCCCGCAGAGCTGCGCAGTGCCCGTAAAAAGCTCAAGGCGGCTGAAAGTGCAATGGCGGAGGAGGACTATGAGAAGGCACGCCGCCTTGCCGAGCAGGCTCTTGTGGATGCCCAACTTGCGGAGGCTAAAGCCCAGGCAGAGATTCAACGCCAAGGTGTGGAAGAACTGCGCAAGAGCATTGAAATTCTGCGCCGTGAATTAAACAAGCGTAGCGGCAGTTCTTGATTGGTGATGGGCAGGAGGTAAGAGGATGATGATCTCTTTTTCCAAGAGCTGGTTAAACAAGGGCGTATTCGTGCTAAGCCTCTCTTTAGGGCTTTTAATTGCCGCCTGTGCTCCCCCTACAAAGCCAGTTGATCTGGAACGTGCGGAGGCCGCTGTTGAGCAGGTGCAAACTGACCCCAATGTTACTCAATATGTTCCAGTAAGATTAGATGAAGCCAAGGAGGCTTTACAGCGGGCCCAGGTAGCTTGGGAGAAGGATGAGAGCACAGAAGAAGTAGAACATCTTGCCTATTTAGCGCAGCGGCGCGCTGCCATTGCGGAAGTGGCGGCGGCAGAGAAAGCCGCTCAGGCTGAGATCAAGAACCTCGGTCAGGAGCGCCAGCAGATGCTAATGGAGGTGCGCGAGCTTGAGGCAAGGCAGGCTAGGGAGCAAGCCAAGATGGCGGAAGCTCGGACGCGGGAACTTGAACAGAGACTTGCTGAACTTGATGCTGAGAAGACCAAGCGCGGATACGTGCTTACCCTGGGGGATATTTTATTTGAGGTCGACCGCGCCGAATTAACCCCTGGGGGGATGCAAAATTTGTTTCGCCTGGTGACTTTCTTGAAAGAGTATCCGGACCGGGAAGTGGTAATTGAGGGTCATACGGATAGTACCGGTTCGGCGGTTTATAATCAGGAGCTTTCGCAACGGCGTGCCGATTCAGTTTATAAATTTCTCATGAACAATGGGATTTCGCCAGAGCGCATCGTGGCCCGTGGTTATGGTGAGGCTTATCCTGTGGCGCCTAATGATACGGCGGCGGGTCGCCAGCGAAATCGCCGTGTGGAAATTGTGATTCTCGGTGCTGGGGAACGGGCCAAAGAGTACCAGCGCCCTGGTTGAGCACTGGCTCTGTTATTGGCATAGCCCCGCAGCATGGAAGGCGGCTTCAAAGCACTGCCTTCCAGGGGCTGGCCAGTGAACATCTGACACTCCCTGCCCGCATGGGGCAAGGCTTTACGCGCATTTTGGTAAAATTTTGTGGTTAGGCGAAACTCACTTTTAAAGCTTTTTGCCTAGGCTGCGCCTGCTTCGGGTAGACGCTTGAGGAGCATGTGGGTTTCGTATAACAACTGCCGGTTGTGGAACAACAAATGAAGGCGATTACCTCCCATTTGCCGCCAGAGAACGGCTGATCGGATTCCCGCTAGCAGCAATGCACGCACCCGCTCAATATTCTCCGGCTGCCGGAGGTGGGTTTCTTCACCTCGAATTTGGATTCGCGGAGTTAGCGTGCTGATAGTGTTGACGTAGGTGTCCGCAAGGCGCGCAATAACGTCAGGATGAGTGGGGGAAAAATCCTCCGTTTCCTGCTCAATGTGTTTAATTTTATCTGCAATCTGCGCTAGGATTTTTGGCCGTTTTCTTAGGCGTTGCTCCAAATACATGATATTGATGAGGTAACGCAGCAATTCAGGGTCGGTACGGTAGCGCTTTCTATCAAGCTGCTGGCTTAGGAGCCGCAATCCAATAGAGAGTCCTTCGATGTTGCCGTAGACCTCTTCTGCGGTTTTCGGATTCATCTTAAAGACACTGGCCAAGTTGGTGGCGATTGCATCAGTGGGAGCATTGCCGTGGCGGGCAATCTGTTGAACTGAGTGTAGAGCTTGGAGTATGCCAGCCAAAGCTAGCGTTCGATTATGCCAAACGTTGCTCATAATTGTATCCCCGGTGCGTCCGTGGTAGTGATTGTGCCTCCACCAAGACATTCGTCGCGCCGATAGAAAACGACGGCTTGTCCTGGAGTAACGGCGTATTGTGGCGAGTCAAAGACGACTTTGATACGACCATTGGTTATTTTTGTGAGAGTGCAGGGTTGGTCGGCTTGGCGATAGCGAGTTTTGGCAGCACAGAGATAGGGCAGGGATGGAGGTTGACCGGCTACCCAATGCAACTGGTTGGCCTCAAGGGTTTGACTTTTCAGCCAGGGATGATCCCCACCTTGGGCTACATAGAGGGTGTTCCGTGGCAAATCTTTGCCCACGACAAACCAGGGAGCGCCGTTGCTATTTTTACGGCCGCCAATGCCTAGCCCACGTCGTTGTCCTAAGGTGTAGTACATAAGCCCGTCGTGTTTCCCAATCAACTCCCCTTGGGGGGTGCGCATTTCACCCGGTTGGGCAGGGAGGTAACGGCCGAGAAACTCCTTAAAGCGGCGCTCACCAATAAAGCAGATCCCGGTGCTATCTTTTTTATTATGATTAGGAAGGTTCGCCCCGGCGGCAATTCGGCGGACTTGTGGTTTTTCCAACTCTCCTAGCGGAAACAAAGTGTGGGAGAGTTGTTTTTGTCCCAAAGTATACAGAAAGTAGCTTTGATCCTTATTCTTATCCCGTCCTTTAAGGAGACGGTAGCGCCCTTCCTTTTGCTCAATACGGGCATAATGGCCCGTAGCGATGAGGGGGTTGCCAAGTTCCAAGGCGTGGTTAAGGAAGGCTTTGAACTTTATTTCCCGGTTACAGAGGATATCCGGGTTGGGGGTACGTCCTAGGCGGTATTCATCGAGAAAATATCGAAATACCTGGTCCCAATATTCCATTGCAAAGTTGGCTTCATGGAGGGAGATGCCGAGTAAGGAGGTAACAGCGTGGGCGTCTTCCCTATCTTGGGCAATGGTGCATTCGGATTCGTCGGCGAAATCCACCCAGTTTTTCATAAAAAGGCCGCTTATGGGGTAGCCTTGATGTTGTAGTTGTAGGGCAGCAACAGAGGAATCCACACCTCCGGATAAACCAACAACAACCTTGGGCCTATTCATAGAACTTCACGCGCCAGAAACCTCTGGTTTCAAACAGGGGAGGAAGCGCGTTCTCCTCCAAAACGACGTGGCTTTGCCTTCTTTAATCCACCGCCTAGCGCGACTAGGTTTTGTTGGCATCAGCGGTTTGTTATCTTGATCTACAACCGGAACAAACATGTAATAAACCTCTTTCGAGTATCTACTTCCCTTCGATGCTGACGAACCGAGGGACCGGAAACTAGGAGGGCATTCCCGGTATCGCTTGCCCTGCCACGGGCAGTTCGTTCAGCTTTCTGTCTAGTCAACCGTTTAGTCTCGATTGGCCCGCTTGGCTTGCGGGTTTCCCAAGCCTCTGACTTCAGCCAGGGGGGGTTGACGGGCTTATTCTACAATCATCCCGCAATCGATTTAAGAATGTAAACAAAATGTCTTCCATCAAGTGCAACCAATGGGTGGCCGCGAGGAAAGACTACCAGGCAGCGTCGTTCAACACCAACGCTCTTATGAATACTCAATGGGTATTTCTAAGGCAGCTTTGCCCTCTGTTTTCTGAGGTTAAATGGGTATGGAGAATAAGGGGGGAGATGGTAATACAGCCTCCAGTTTCGCAGGACCCATTTATGGAGGGGAAAAAGTGGTTGAGGTTAATCCAAATAGGGTAGAAGATTATAGCGGTTTCCATTTAGAGATCCCCCCTTGGATTGGGGCAGGTGCGACCGTAACGTCGGCGTTTTTGCCGCCAACGTCTAGTTTCAGATGCCCCCCCTTTATTTTGCCCTAGGGGTTAAGCTGCTTATCCCGCTCGATCATCGCATAGGCGGAATGGTTATGAATGGATTCAAAATTTTCAGACTCTACCATATAGGCAGAAATTCGATCATCTTGGTTGAGGCGCGCGGCGATATCACGCACCATGTCTTCCACAAACTTGGGGTTATCATAGGCGCGCTCGGTGACATATTTTTCATCTGGGCGCTTGAGCAGGCCATAGATTTCACAGGACGCTTCTTCCTCTACCCAATCAATGATATCTTCAATCCAGACAAAGCGCTCTACCCGCACAGTGATAGTCACGTGGGAGCGCTGGTTGTGGGCTCCATAGTCAGAAATTTGTTTGGAGCAAGGGCAGAGGCTGGTGACGGGGACCACCACTTTGACGGTCATTTGAGGCTTATTCCCCTTAATCTCACCGATAAAAGTGACCTGATAGTCCATCAAACTCTGCACCTTTGAGATGGGGGCTTCCTTGGTTACGAAATAGGGAAAGCTCATCTCAATATGACCGGACTCGGCTTGGAGCCGGTGGGCCATTTCCTGCAACATTTCCTTAAAGGACTGCACGGTAATCTCATGTTCATGCTGATTTAGAATTTCCACGAAGCGAGACATGTGCGTCCCTTTGAAATGGTGGGGTAAGTCTACATACATGTTGAAATTTGCCACGGTATGCTGTTCTCCACCGCTGCGGTCCCTCACCCGCACGGGATGGCGAATATCTTTAATTCCCACCTTATTAATCGCAATTTGCCGCTTATCAGCCTTTGCTTGTACGTCCTCAATGGGACGCTCTACTGCCGGGGCGATTGGGTTCATTGTTGTTGGTCCTCTGTATAACGCACGCAGGCGCGCTCGGTCTCCCATAGGGTAATGGCGCTCACTTGTGCCCGCTCATTATTAAGCTTTTCGCTTAAGCCACGGTAAAAGAAAGCCGCCAAATTCTCAGCGGTAGGATTGATCTGGTCAAAGGGGGGAATATCGTTTAGATAACGATGGTCGAGTTGAGCACATAAGTTCCGGGCGCTTTCTTTGATTGCTTTAAAGTCCATGGCCATGCCCTGTTGATCCAAGGCTTGGGCCGTGACCTCTACTTCTAGTTTCCAGTTATGTCCATGCATACGGCGACATTCCCCCGGATAGTCACGCAAGGTGTGGGCCGAGGCAAAATCAGTAAGGATTTTAAGAGTATAAGTTGCTGCCATCGCTAATCCTGACCATTGTACTAGGATATTAGTATCCTGACAAAATAGAAGTGGTTAGTGGCGACGTTGGACCACGAAATCCGCCAACCATTCTAAGTGTTCCGTGGGGGCATCCACTGCCCGTAAGGCTTGGTGGGCCTGTTCCAGCAGGCTTTGGGCTTTGGCTTTGGCCTGGGGTAAACCAAGCAAGGAGGGATAGGTCGGTTTATCCCGGGCCCTATCTGAACCCTGGGGCTTGCCTAGGGTGGCGGTATCGCTTTCCACGTCAAGGACATCATCCTGGATCTGGAAAGCCAGTCCAATACATTGGGCAAAACGGTCGAGATTTTCCAATGTATGGGGATCAATCGTGGGATGGCACCAGGCACCGAGCAGAACACTGGCGCGAATCAGCGCCCCTGTTTTGAGCCGATGCATGGTTTCCAGTTCAGCAAGCGTTAAAAGTTGACCTACCGATTCCAAGTCAATGGCTTGACCTCCCGCCATTCCACGGGAGCTGGCCGCCTCCGCCAATAGCATCAGCATTTTGATTTGATTGCTGGCTGGAAGCCCAGAGGTGGAATCTGCCAGGATGCGGAAAGCCAGAGACTGAAGCGCATCCCCCACTAGCAGGGCGGTGGCTTCGTCAAAGGCCTTATGGCAGGTGGGACGCCCCCGCCGCAAGTCATCATTATCCATGCTAGGCAGGTCGTCGTGGACCAGGGAATAAGCGTGGATGAGTTCTACCGCGCTTGCTGGAGCATCAAGAACCGCTTCAGAGGCACCAAGGGCCATGCCTGTGCTGTAGACCAGCAACGGTCGAAGCCGTTTGCCTCCTCCAAGGACCGCATAACGCATTGCCTCATGCAACCGTTTCGGCGGTTTGTCCGCTGGCGGGAGAACCTGTTCTAGAGCCCGTTCAGTACGCGCCTGCAAAGCGCCGATCCAATCATCGGTGGATGACATGCTATTCCTCGCTGGGGAAGTCGCTTATTTGTTCTTTTCCCTGTTTTTGCTGCAATATCTGGATCTTCTGTTCAGCATTACGCAGCGCCTCTTGGCAATGATGAGAGAGTTTGACTCCCCGTTCATACAGTCGCAGGGACTCTTCCAGGTTGACATCGCCTTGTTCCATGCGTGAGACCAGTGCTTCTAGCTCGGCAAGGGCGGCTTCAAAGTCAAGTTTATTACGCTTTGTCATGACTTAGAAAGTATCTATGAGGCAAACTTTCCAATCTAACCTAGACTAGGTTAGGGGTCAACCAATGGGTCAACCTTATTTTGTCCTGCTAGACCTGATTACGGGCAAGAGGCTACGCTATATGCATTTTGGTGATTGAGACCGTGCTATGAGCAAGCTCATCAGGGGCTTATATAACCTGCAACCCTGCCATCGAGGCGGAGTTGCCACCATCGGTAACTTTGATGGGATTCACTTGGGCCATCAGGCCGTACTCGGACGATTGGCCGCCAAAGCGGCAGAGTTCCAGCGGCCATCACTGCTCATTACTTTCGAGCCGTCCCCTGAAGAATTCTTTACGCCAGAGGGTGCCCCCGCAAGATTGACCCGCTTTCGGGAAAAAATCCAAGCCCTCCGCTGTCAGCCGTTGGACTGGGTGCTGTGTCTTCGCTTTGATCATGCCCTTGCCGGGATGGAGGCCGATGATTTTATTCGAATTGTGCTGGTGGAAAAGCTGGGACTCCGCTATTTGATTGTCGGCGAGGATTTTCGTTTTGGGCGTGACCGCTGCGGCGACTTGAACCTGCTGCAAAGGGCGGGGGAGCATTATGGTTTTGAAGTTGCCACCATGCCTACCCTTTGCCTGGAGGGGGAACGGGTTAGCAGCACCCGCATCCGTGAAGCTTTGACCCGTGGCGATTTAGCCCAGGCAGAAAAATTCCTGGGACGCCCTTACCATATGAGTGGGCGCATTGTTGAGGGCGACAAACGGGGCCGAACATTGGGGTTTCCGACTGCCAATATTGGTTTGCATCGGCGCCGGACGCCCTTTACGGGAGTCTTTGCAGTAGCGGTCCAGGGGTTAGCAGCAGCGCCATTGCCGGGGGTCGCCAATGTGGGGGTGCGACCTACCATCGGCGGTCGCCGTGCCCTCTTAGAGGTCCATCTGTTGGATTTTGAGGGGGATATTTATGGTCGTTATGTCCAGGTGACTTTTCTGCGCCAACTGCGACCCGAACAGCGCTTTGAATCCCTTTCTGCCTTGCGCCAGCAAATCGAGAAGGATTGTGTGGCGGCGCGGGAGTTTTTTGCTGCACCCTAGCCGTTGAGCCTCTGAGTTATTGCAATTCCTGCGGGATTTCTTGCTGAATTACCGTGAATGGGGAAGCTAGCTTGGATAATTCATGAGATCACCACAAAGGCACAAAGAGCACAAAGAAATCATGTAGCTTGGTGGTAAAAAATTCAGGCTAGGGGAGTTTGGCTTTTAGCCGCGAATGCACGCAAATATTTCTATGTATTAAGCCGCTATGGGTAGAGCAGTCGCTTGATGAACCGGGTGTTGCGGTGGTCGGGATCGAGTTGCCGCATCAGCTCGTAATAGGTTTCGGCGCGGCTGGTTTCCCCCTGGGTATGGAAGTACCACGCCATCACAGAGTAGAAACCCCGTACCTCGGAGATATGGAAAAGCTTGCGCTTGGGGTAGAGGAGCTTGAGTTCATAGTGGCCGTCGAAAATCTCGGGCACCTTTTCCGGTTCACCCTGCTGCAGGCAGTCGGTGGCATAGGCGATGCGGCCGAACAGGTAATCGGGAAAACGCTCCAGGGTCTCCTTGAGCATCCGTTGAGCATTGCCCCGGTCGCCAAGCACCTGATAGGCGCTATGGAGACAATTATAGAGCTGAGGCACATCGGGGTATTGCTCGATGAGCGGTTGCAGGATGGCGATGGCCTCCTTGGGCTTTTGTAACAGCACCTCGTGGTAGATCCTGTCAAGCTGATCCTTGACTGACTTGGGTAACCGCTCGTAAGCAGGCCCAGGCATAGGCTCATCGGTGATCTCATAGCTTATAATCTGAAGCGGCTCCGACCCTCGGGCAAGGGGTTCGTGTCGCCTACCGGCAGGCTTGGTCTTGCGTTTGGCTGCTTTCTTGGCGAGTTTCTTCTGCCGTCGTTTCTCGTCACGGGTCATGGATGAGCCTCAGGAAGGCGGTGGCTGGGGAACGGCCGGCATCAGCTAGCCGAGCTAACCTGTTGAAAACCAAGAGGTGCAGTCGCACTATTTTGGCGTTTAATAATATTATATTTTAGTCAATAACTTCTAGGATTAATATCAGCTCACGAGATTACAGGGTTCGCCGTCGAGAAAACTCCGAATATTTTTAGCCACCTGCTGGAGAAGGTGCTGGCGTGCCTCGCGACTGCTCCAAGCCACATGGGGAGTCAGCAGCAGATTGGGAATATCCGGCGCTAGCAAAGGATTGTCTTGTGGCGGGGGTTCTTGGCTTAAAACATCCACCCCGGCTCCTCCCAACTGTCCTTCGCGGAGGGCATCAGCGAGGGCTTGTTCATTCACGATCCCGCCCCGGGCGGTATTAATGAGAAGCGCATCAGAACGCATTAAAGCCAATTCTTCCCGGTCGATTAATCCGGTAGTTTCCGAGGTCAGGGGGCAATGGAGACTGAGGATATCCACTAGGGGGAGTAGTTCTTTGAGGGGAATGCGACCGGGGCCATTGGGCGTATTCGGTCGTTGCGCCACCAACACGGTCATCCCAAAGGCGGTGGCGATCCGGGCTACTGCCCGGCCTAGCTCACCGTAACCGATGATCCCAAAGGTTTTTCCTGAAAGCTCCCGGCAGGGGAAGTCCGGTACCGTAAAGTGGGGACTGTGTTGCCAGGCGCCGCTGGTTGCCGCGTGGGTAGTTGCCGCAAGACGGCGGGTGAGCGCCAAAATCAGCGCAAAGACATGCTCGGCTACGGAGGCGGTGCAATAGCCTCGGACATTGCAGACGGCAATCCCAAGGCGGCGGGCGGCTTCCAGGTCCACATTGTTGGTTCCCGTGGCGGCGATGCAGACCAATTGTAGATGGGGGGCCTGTTTGAGAATGGCGCCCGTTAGAATGGCTTTGTTGGTCACCACCACCGTGGCCTGCCGAATGCGGTCGATGATCTCGCTAGTGGTGGAACTGGTCCCGTAATACTTCCACTGGGGGATGACCTTTTCCAGAGGTGAGAAATCAATATCGGTGGGGTGGACAGTGTCTCGATCAAGGAATACGCCTTGCATATGCCTTTTGTGCGCCTCACTTTAGTGATGAACTATGGTTGCTATATCGACTCCCTCAGCCAAATTCTGAAGAATGCCGTCGCTTTCGGTACGATACTCTATGGCTCATAAGCTCATGAAATTTCGTTCCTGGCTAGGGCTAGTACGGGTACGGAAATTCCTCAATTACATTGAGAGGAAGAGCGCCCGTTGGTAAACTGGCCAGCAGTCGTTAGCCGTTAGTTTGCATTTGACATCATGTCATCGGCGAAGCGGTGTTCACGGCCAGGTGGGCGATGGAGTCAAGTTTTGTTAAGTGGGGGTGTTGCAGTCAGTGGCTAAAAAACGAGTTTATAGAATCAAATTTATTAGTCAAGGCAAGATCTACGAGCTGTTTGCCCGTGAGGTGGGGCAAAGCGCCATGTATGGATTTGTCGAGCTTGGCGAAATCATCTTCGGGGAAAAATCGGCAGTGGTGGTCGACCCTTCTGAGGAACATTTGAAGACGGAGTTTGCCGGGGTAAAACGAACCTATATTCCCCTTCATGCGGTCTTGCGCATTGATGAAGTGGATAAGGAGGGAGTCAACAAAATCACCGAAGCCAGCGATGCCGATAGCAATGTAACTTTCTTTCCCTCGTCTCTTTACCCCCCTGGAAAAGATACAAAATAACGGTTACTTGAAGGTATAGTGTTTTTTGACGGGGTGATGGACTTCCCAGGTGCAGGACATCCCCGCGGGAAATGTGACCAAATCCCCCTGGCTTACCTGGAGTGGTTCGCCACCTTCCGGGGTGACGGTCACCGTTCCTTCCAGGAAATAACCGATTTCGGTGCTGTCATAATGCCAGGGAAAAGTAGAAATCCCACATTCCCAGGTAGGCCATGAGGTCACTCCTAGCTGTTCTAAGCGTTCTGGGGATGGATGACGTTCTAATTCAATATTTTTATTCTCACTCATCTTTGTTTCCCTCCTGCAGACGCTGCATAAGCTTTTCGTAATAGTATTGCTCTGTTTGAAGATGACTAGAGGTCCCTCGAAGGGCCGCTATTTTTCCCAGTAAATAGCTAAGCTTTTTCCGGGCCTCTCGGCGCTCAGTTTCATCTTCGGTGGTGGCTAATAGCTGTTCAATGGTTCGGATCTCTCGGCGGGGCTCTAGCTCGGGGGGGAGATAGCCCGCGTTTTTTAATATCCGGTAGGCGGCGCGTAGGGATTCGGGCACTAGCCGGTCATCATCAAGGCGTAATGGCCGCCCTTGGCCAGGGAGATTATCCAGCTCTCCCCGTTCTATGGCCTCTGCAATGCGGGCCTCGGCAATTTTCTCTAGAAGGAGCATGGCAATCATTTTAGCGCTATTCGCTGCCTGGCTTCCAATGGCTTTGGAGTTTCGCCATGACTGACTACGGCTCGGTCCCTCCTCACCTTGTCAGCCTGACAAATTCGCGTTTCCTCGCGGTCCTCAGGCGGTGGCTAGGCCACGGCCCTTGGGGTCTTTACCTCTCCACGCGCTTTATCGGTTCCGGCGCTCCCCGCCGTACCCAACCTCAACACATTTTTGGCCGCGTTAATGTCCCGGTCGTGGGTAGCGCCACAGCTACAGGTCCACTCGCGAACTTTGAGCGGCATGGACTCTTGCGCTGTGCCGTGTACCCAGAGCACGTCTTGCTGGTGGGCGCCCAACGGTCCACGATAAACACTTCTCGGCCATACCATGCGGCTTTATATTCAATTTGCCGCCTGAGTTCATACAGCCTGCAATCCGCAACGGCTTTACTCAGGCGACGATTTCTCAACATCCCTTTGATGTTCAAATCCTCCAGACAGATTACTGGGTTCTCGTTAATCAGCTTGGAGGATTGCTGGTGCAGAAAATCCCGGCGGCTATCGGCTATCCGGGCATGAATGCGGGCTACGCGCTGCTGCTGCCGGCGGCGACGCTGAGCGCCTTTTCTCTTCTTGCTCAATCGACGCTGCGCCCGTTTCAATTGCCGGGCATAGTGGTCGGTGTATTTGGGCGCGCCGGACTTATACCCCTCGGAGGTGATGACCACATCCTCGACGCCCAATCCTTGACGCCCACATCCACGCCAATCGCGTTCCTTCGCACAGGCAAGGGGAGAACGGCTACCTCGCAGGCCATGCTGACGAAATAACGGCCAGCGGGGTCTTTGCTGACCGTGACCATTTTGGGGAGACCCCCCACATTCCGGGACCACTTGAGCTTAAGCGCCCCGAGTTTGGGCAGCTTCAAAAACTTACTTTCAGCGTTAAAGTTCTTTTCTACATGGCGTTGGTCCAGTTGGTAGCGTACCGATTGCGTTTGGTGGCGTTTCTTAAATCGTGGGTATTTCGCCCGGCCCGCAAAGAAATGCTTGAACGCCTTGGCTTGGTCAATCGGCTTTTGGGTATGGCAACTGGCGGTGGCTTCACTCAGCCAGGGGCACGCCGTCTTTTTCAGTGCCGTCAATTGGCGGCTAAGACAGATAGTGTTCAGCGACTCGCCCTGCTCTTGATACGCCTTCGTTCGGGTCTCCAACGCCCAATTTCACACATAGCGGGCATGGCCGAATTCAATGGCCAATTGCCGCTTTTGCTGGGGTGTGGGGTAAAACCTGAATTTGTAGGCCCGTTGTGTTACCATAATGCGATAGTATTGCAAATGAATGGTCACGTCAATGGCAAGAGAAATGCTGAATGTCCGCATCGACTCAGAGCTGAAGCGGCAATTACAGGAATTAGCGAAAAGAGAAAACCGAACCCTGTCGAACCTGGTCGAAACGGTGCTCGCCAACTACGCGAAACGCGAATTGATGGCAAAACGCAAGTAATCGGCCCTCGCGCTCGACGCTCCGCTTCACTTCACTTCGCACTCTCGCTAGGGGGGCGTCGTGCGTCCATGCACTCCTTCAAAGCAATTTTTGCGGCCTGGGACGCCATGGATTACACTCCTACCCGTAGTCAATTCGAATGGCCTGGGAGAGAGACCATGAGACCGCGCCAGGATGCAGTTGAATTAAAAGAAAGAGAACAGAACATTGGGGAGAAGTATGCCCACCTCATGCGGCGCTACCGGCAGGTGCGTCAGCTCAGTGAAACCCTATGCCAGCCCTTGGAGAGCGAGGACTATGTGATTCAGACCATGCCGGATGTGAGTCCACCTAAGTGGCATTTGGCCCATAGTAGCTGGTTTTTCGAAAACTTTATTTTGATCCCCCAATTAAAGGACTATCAACCCTTCCATCCCGCTTATGGCTATTTATTCAACTCCTACTACGAGACCGTGGGACAGTTTTGGCCTCGTCCCCAGCGGGGGTTGTTGTCCCGTCCCACGGTGGCTGAGGTGTATGAGTATCGCCGCCACGTGGATAGGGAGATGGCGCGCCTAGCAGAAAATTTGGAGCCAGAGGAATGGGCAACCCTCGCTCCTCTGGTTGAACTGGGACTTCACCATGAACAGCAGCACCAGGAGCTGCTCCTAACTGATCTTAAACATATCTTTGCCCTTAACCCCCTCCGTCCTGTCTACCAGGAGCCGGCTATCCCTAAACCTCGGGGGGTCGGAGAAAGTGGGAATTTGGAATGGTATGAGTATGAAGGAGGACAACATGCCCTGGGGCATGGGGGCAAAGGTTTTGCCTACGACAATGAAGGGCCGAACCACCAGGTTTACCTGCGCGATTTCCGCTTGGCCTCTCGCCTTGTGACCAACGGGGAGTATTTGGCGTTTATGGAAGCAGGGGGGTATGAAGAGCCTCGCTATTGGCTCTCCGATGGTTGGTCTGCGGTACGCCAACAGGGTTGGCAGGCCCCCCTCTATTGGGAACAGCGGGATGAGGATTGGTGGCAGATGACTCTTAATGGGATGCAGCCTGTTCAGAAAGACGCTCCGGTTTGTCACCTTAGTTACTATGAAGCGGATGCCTATGCCCGTTGGGCTGGCTATCGGCTGCCTACGGAAGCTGAATGGGAAGTGGCGGCACGGACCCTGCCATGCCAAGGCAACTTCTTGGATTCAGGGGCCTTACAGCCGCTGCCTGCACCCTCGGCAGAGAATGCCCCCGTGCAAATGTTTGGGGATGTGTGGGAGTGGACGGCAAGTCCCTATGCGCCCTACCCCGGCTACCGTCCCTCCGAGGGCGCCATCGGTGAGTACAATGGCAAGTTTATGTGCAACCAAATGGTGTTACGAGGTGGATCCTGCGTGAGTTCCCGTGACCATCTACGTGCTTCTTACCGGAATTTCTTCCCCCCCTATGCCCGCTGGCAATTCACGGGCCTTCGATTGGCGGATGATACATGAAATCGTTGCTCTCTAACCAAACGCCGCGGGAACCTGTTTTCCACGATTACCGGCCGGAACCAGTCCGGTTCCGGGAAGATGTTCTCTCTGGATTGGTCAAGA